>CAYVKX010000027.1:0-22372 GCA_964452095.1 uncultured Weeksellaceae bacterium | reverse complement strand
GTATTTCAGTTTCATAATTTATTAGCAGAATTCTCTGCATTGGAAAATGTTTGTTTGCCAGCTTTTATAGCAGGAACTAGTAAAAATGTGGCAGAAAAGAAAGCTACTGAAGTGCTTACAATGCTTGGCTTAGCAAACCGATTGATCCACAAACCTAATGAACTCTCAGGAGGTGAGCAGCAAAGAGTGGCTGTGGCTCGTGCGCTTATCAACTCACCAGCAATTATTTTAGCAGATGAGCCATCAGGAAATTTAGACTCAAAAAATGCAAAGGATTTACATGAATTGCTACTCAAACTAAACCAAGAAAAAGGACAAACCATTGTGATTGTTACCCATAATGATGAACTTGCAAATATGGCAAATCGAAAGTTAGAAATGAAAGATGGAAAATTAATTTCCTAAAAAAGTACTCAGCTATACGCAAAAGTGTATTTTTGCACTTTGATGAGATATCAAAACCCACAACTGCTTTACGCACTCTTTGCAATAGCAATCCCCATTATTATTCACCTTTTTAATCTTAGGAAATACAAAACTATTCGTTTTTCTAGTATTCGTTTTTTAAAGGAAATAAAACAAGCAAAACGCTCTCGTTCTCGCCTTAAAAATTTACTAATTCTATTGAGCAGAATTTTAGCAATTTCCTTCTTAGTATTAGCATTTGCAAAGCCATATATTCCAAGCAAAAAAGAACAACCTAATATAGCAAAAAACATCTTCCTTTATATTGACAATTCCTTTAGTATGGAGGCAGTAAGTGAGGAAGGTGTTTTGTTAGATATTGCGAAAAATAAAGCAGAACAAATTGCTAATCAATATGCTGTGGAAAGTAACTTTTACTTGATTACAAACGACTTCTCGGCAAAGCATTCCAGAAGCTTTAGCAAAGCAGAAATATCAGGAATGATAGGGCAAGTAAATATCTCTTCCAGGTACAAATCATTAGCAGAAATTATTAGTAGGCAACAAAGCTTGAGCAAGCAAAATGAGAGTGCACAAATGTATGTGATAAGCGATATGCAAAAAAACACTTTTGATATTGAAAATATCAGCCAGATTGATAGCAATTTGAGTGTGCTTATTTTACCGCTAAACGCCAATACTTCCAACAATTTGTATATTGATAGCTGTTGGACTAATAGCCCTATTATTCAAGAGGGGAAGCCTATTGAAATAATGGCGAGAGTGGTGAATAAATCTGAAGCAGATTTGGAGAATTTTCCAGCATTTTTGCAGGTGAATAATCAGCAAAAAGCAATTAGTAATTTTAGTGTTTCAGCTAATGAAAGTCAAGAAATAATTTTCAATTTTACCCCAATGAGTTCTGGCTTTAAGCAGTGTAAAATTTCATTACAGGACTACCCTATTTCCTTTGATGATAATTTCTACTTTTCCTTTGAGATTTTAGATAAAATAAAGCTGCTAAGTATCTATGAGAAAAAACCAAATTTTGCCTTGCAATCGCTTTTCGAAAAGGATGAAGCATTTAACTACCAATCGGTAAATATTAGGCAATTAAACTATGAAGAAATTAAAAGCCAGCAATTGCTTATTTTAGATGGTTTAACTAATATTTCTTCTGGGCTTTTGCAAACTATTGAAAGTTTTATAAAAGAAGGTGGAAGCATTGTAGTTTTTCCAAGTGGCAGCATAAATCATTCAGATTACAAACTGCTTTCTAATCTACTAAACATAGATGAGTATCAACAAATTGACACCACTAAGCAAAAGGTAAACAATATAGCATACAATCATCAGATTTTTGATGGGGTTTTTGAGAGTGAGAAAGAAAAAATTAATTTACCGATTGTATCAGAACATTATCCGTTTTCTAATAAAAATAATACCAACAAGCAATCTATCCTCTCCCTTGAAATGGGAGATGATTTTATAAGAAACTACAGCTATAATTCTGCTAATATTTATCTATTTGCCTCTGCTTTAAATAAGGAAAGTAGCAATTTTAGCAATCACGCCCTTTTTGTGCCGATACTTTATAATATAGCACTGATGAGTTATAAAAATACTAAACTTTATTATAGTATAGGAGAAAATCAATATTTTGATGCTCCTAAATCAGATAATAAAGAAAATATTTACCACCTAGTATCTGAAAATTACGACATTATTCCAGCTGAAAAATTTATAGGTGGAGAAAGAAAATTGTATTTGCAAAAGCAAATAAAACAGGCAGGAAATTATCTACTTAAAGCAAATAATGAAACGCTAAATGCTATTTCTTTTAACTATGGGAATAAAGAATCCGACCCTAATATTTATAGCATAAAAGAAGTGGAGGATATCTTGCAGAAAAACAATATCAGCAATGTGCAAATTGGTAGTAGGACTAATCAGAACATCAGAAATATAGTACAAGAAATAAACCTAGGGAAAAGCTACTGGAAACTCTGTATAATTTTATCACTACTTTTCTTACTCATTGAAATTTTACTAATCAAATTCTTAAAATCATGAACATACTTATTAAATCGGCAAAGGTGATTGACCCAAACGGTAAGCACCACAATAAAACAAGAGATATTCTTATTGTAAATGGTAAGATTGAAAAAATTGCGGCTAAGATAAAAGAGTATAAGGACTCCATAAAAAAAGGAAAAGAAAAGGTGTTTCAAGCCAAAAACTTGCATATTTCTATAGGTTGGATGGATATGCACAGCAATTTCAGAGATCCTGGTTTTGAGTACAAGGAAGATATTAATTCTGGTTGCAGGGCTGCTGCAAAAGGTGGATTTACTAGCGTACTTCTTATGCCAAATACTCAGCCAATTACAGATAATAATGCACAAATAGAATACATTAAGAGCAAGGCAAAAAACAATATAGTGAGTGTGCAAGTTGCTGGAAGTGTCAGCAAACAAATGCAAGGCAAGGAAATGGTAGAAATGTACGATATGAAAAATACGGGAGCAAAAGCTTTTACAGATGATAAAAATGCTCTTCAAAGCAATGAAGTGTTAAAGCATGCCCTGCTTTATGCTAAAGATTTTGATGGGCTTATTATGAATTTTGCAAATGATAATAGTATTGCTAATGGCGGACAAATTAATGAGGGGAAAATAAGTACAGCTTTGGGACTAAAAGGCATTCCTGCAATGGCTGAGGAAATAATGATTGATAGAGATATATCGCTTTGCGAATATACCAATAGCAAACTGCACTTATCTTATGTTTCCAGCAAGAATAGTGTGAGCAAAATTAAGAAAGCCAAAAAGAAAGGAATAAAAATTTCGGCAGATGTTGCCCTACATAATTTGACACTAACGGATGAGCAAATCACTCATTTTGATACTCGTTACAAAGTAATGCCGCCACTTAGAAGTAAAACGGATTGTACAGCCCTAATAAAAGGATTGAAAGATGGAACAATAGATGTGATTTGTACTGACCACAGCCCAGAGGATGAGGAAAATAAAAAGACAGAATTTGACAATGCTGCCTTTGGTATTATTGGCTTGGAAACTGCTTTTGGGCTTATAGGGAAGCACCTTAGTAAACATTTGACTTTGGTAGAAATAATAGAAAAAATAGCCATTAATCCAAGGGAATTGTTGCAATTGGAAAATATAAAAATAGAGGAAGGTAATACAGCCAACCTCACTCTTTTTAACCCAGACATAGAATGGGAATTTCAAAAAACGGATATACAATCCAAATCGATAAATACACCATTTGTTGGGGAAAAGCTAAAAGGAAAAGCTTTGGCTATTTGTAATAAAGGAAAATTTTTGGAAGTATAATTAATGTAACAATGTACCAATTGATAAATTGAACAATTGCTATATTATTCAATTATCTTTTCTAGTCTATCGTCTAAATACTCAATACAAACATTAGCACATTATCAAATTGTTACATTATTCAATTATCAGTCTCTTCTCCACCGTTCCATCTTCATAGCGATAAAAGAGCGGCATATTTCTTTGAGGTGTTGTTTCTCTGCCTAGTACATCTGTAATTTTGATAAGTTTTCTATTTTCATCAGTAGTGGTTAAATCCTTTATATCGGAGGTGCTTTGTTCATCATACAATGAGAAATCATCTACTGCTGCTTCAATAAGCGAGCCACCATCTAAATTTTGTCCAGGTCTTAAACTATCAGAAGCAATAAATTTAACTCTTACTTGGTTAGTCAAATTCACATAATCCTTCACTCTAAAAGCAAACCTTCTCCAACTTTTATCGGAAGTTAAATTATTCTCCACATACTGCCAATTCACGCCATCATCCGTAACCATCACTTGCCACCAATCCGCACCTGGGTTTGCCCCAGAAGGAGGGCTATTAGTGTACCACCGGTAATATGTAAAAGCAGGATTAGTATAAGCTGATAAATCATAAAAAGGAGAAAAAAGTGTTGTATGTCCATCATCCACATCATTAGTTCCAATCCCATCTAAAAATCCTGCATTTCCAGTAAAAGCACAATCTGTACCAGATAAGGTATGGTCTTCATCCGCTTGTACAATAGTACTTGGATCTGTTGGGTCAGAAAAAGATCCTACTGGTTCATCTACAATCCACAGCCCAGTAGTTGCATTATCGTTAGGGTCTCCAGTTTGCCAAAATCCCATACTCGCATCAAAATCCTCTATGCCCATATATTCAAATCCATTCAGAATAAAAAATGGAATATTAGCATGCTGAGTTAAATTTGCCGCCATTGGCGTAATCCCAGATTGCTTTCCGTAAGAATCTTCCAATAAAAGATAATATGCTATGAGGGTTCCTGCTGGCTGTACTGGAATCAATCCTTGATAATTTGTTCCGCCTATATTATTCATTGATACTGAATTCCATGTAGTAGAATTGTTGAGTTTGTAAAACGCTTTTGCACTACTGAGTGCCCAAGCATAAGTAAGTGAAATAGAGGCATTAATCGGAATATCCAAATTTGCATTAGTTATCATTGGTTGAGTGTGAATGATATTTGCATTAGAAAGTAAACTTATTCCATGAAGTGCAAAGGCATCTACAATTATTTGGTCGTTTGGCGTTCCATTATAAATGTTTCCATCATTATCATCTGACATTAGAGCTTCCAACAAAATATCAGTAAAAATTACCCCCTCCGTTCCACTTGGACCATCAGGAGCGCTATCATAAGTATCTTTAAATAAATCCATCATTTGCCCCATATTATTAAAGCCCAAATAAGTATCCCACCAGCAGCCAGCAATTATCTCGCCATCAGCATGTACTTCTCCAACAATATCTTGAGGATATACTTTTTTATCTATATCATATCTTCTTACAAAATCGTTAGGGTCACTCAAACTCATGCCCAATCCTAAAATAGGGTTTTGTGTAATTGACAACCCCCAAATATCAGCATAGCCCTCTCCTAAAGCGCCATTCCACATTCCAGAGTTTCCGTATCGATAATCATTAATCCCATGCCCATATTCATGATAAACTACATCCCCTATTTTCGCCATAGAACTACAATCATTTCCTTCTGCATAAAAGTTGATGCTTCCTCCACCATAAAAAGCATTACACGAACCTGTAACATCCACATTAGTTGTCATGGTAAAATCTAAACCTGTAAAGGTTGGAAAGATAGTTTTCATATAATCATGCACCACATTTACATGATAATAAGCAGAGCGTTCTTGAGAAGTAGCATCATTATCAAATGAAATATTATTAGTTGCTCCCAATGTAGTATTGATGCTAGGCGTACTACCCCCAGTTTCTACTTTTGACCACAAGCCCTCCAAGCCATAATATACATTAGTTCCAGCATTTGCCGAGAGAGTTAAATCCCCATTTTGGTCGGTATAATAGCTAGTTCCATTTACAAAAACCCTAAGGTTTGGTAAATCCTTCACTGTTGTTGGCACATAAGGTTGCACTGCATACACATTCGATTCCACATGCACGCTTGTTTGAGGTGGTGTTTCGAACATAATTGTATTTTTTCGCATTAGCAATTCTCCTGTATTTGCATCTACAAAACATAGATATTTTGCTGGTCCTACCGGAATAGTTGTTTCAAATTCTACTTCATAAATAAGATGATACACATATTTATTATTTTCAGGAATTGGCAGAATTTTTAAATCTGATTTTACAAAAGCATTACTAATAGAGTTTGCAATATTAGAGGTTGCACTACTAATTGCATTTTGCTCAGAAATAGTTGGTAAAATACTTAAATTAATATCAGAAAAAACATCCAAACCAAAAACGACTAATTTATCATCTTTGGTAGTTTTAATGTACAACCTACTATCATGTATTTTCAAACCATTATAAGTTTGATAAAAATCTAAATATTTATATTTTTCATTTTCTCTTATATCCAAAAGAGTGATATCTGCAAAAGGAATATGAAACCCTGTAAGTTCATTTTGAATAAAATTTAGCACTTTTTGCTGAGTAGAATTGCCATTTGTTAATTCTATTGGTTCTCCATATGCTCTGTGTGGTTTTAAATTATACTGATTAAAATTCACAAACCAATGCGGATGATTGCTCAGGAAATTCTGCCAAGCATTTTGCTGTCTTAAGGTTTGTTGCAGTGCAATATCAGTAATGATTTGCTCTTTAATGTACTTTATCTCATTCTCATCATGTCCATGATTATCATATGCAAAAAGCGATACCGATAGCATCAAAATAGTACAGATAATTGTAATTTTTTTCATCTTAGTCTTTGTTTTTAAATTGGTGCAATTTACCAATAATTGTAGTATAGAATTATTTTGCGTAAATTTTTTTATTGTTTTCTTATGTGTTCAAAATTTTAATTGCAGCCCATCAAAGGCTGGAGAAATAAATTCTGGGAGATTTTTTATCACTTCTTCATGTTTTCCCATAAAGTGAGAGATATGCGTTAACAATCCTTTTTTTGGCTGAAGTTCGACTAATAACTCCACTGCTTGTTCTAGGGTAAAATGAGAAATGTGTGGTTTTTTTCTAAGTGCATCAATTACAATTACCTCTGCCCCTTTCATTTTTTCCTTTTCTTTTTCCGAAATAAAACTAACATCTGTAAAATAAACAAAATCTTTTATTCTAAAACCAAAAACAGGCAATTTGTAATGCAAACCTTGTATAGGTATTATCTCTACTCCATTTACCTTAAATGGCTCATTTACTATATTATGAATCTTCACTTCCGGCACTCCTGGATATTTGTAAGTAGAAAAAACATACGGAAATTCTCTTATCAATACCTCTTCTACTTCAGCAGTGCAATACACATCCATTTCTTTTTGTTGCGAATGATTAAAAGCCCTAATATCATCCATTCCTGCGACATGATCCTTATGCTGATGAGTAAATAAAATCGCATCTAAATTCTGCACATTTTCTCTAATCATTTGCTGTCTAAAATCTGGGCCGGTATCAATTACAATAGTTTGCCCATCTACCTCAATAAGTATAGAAACCCTAAGCCGTTTATCTTTCGGATTATCTGATTTGCACACCTTGCAATCGCAAGCAATTACCGGTACTCCTTGTGATGTTCCTGTTCCTAAAAAAGTTACTTTCATTCTTATATGATAATTAGAAAATGTAAAATTAATACATTAATCTTGGCTTAGTAAATTTATCTGTATAAATTTGCGGCTGTTTGTTCACAAATAATGAAAAGATGACAAAACCAATTGTTTTATCGGCCAATCAAAAGGCATTGCAAGTTAATTTGGATTCCAAAATTTACGGAACTTTTATTGAAATTGGGGCTGGACAAGAAGTTGTTCGGCACTTTTTTAGAGCAGGAAGAGCTTCAGGAACTATTGCTAAAACCATGTCGGCTTACGATAAGGATTTCTCAGATGCTATTTATGGTAAGGAAGAAAATGGAAGGTATGTATGCGAATCTCGCCTGCAAAATATGATTGAAAAAGAGTATGGGCTTTTGGAAGAAAGATTAGATAGAGAGCAACATAAAGATGCTCTTTTCTTTGCTTACGCCAATACCATGACTACCGTAAATTACGAAAAAACTATGAAAGGGCATGGTTGGATGGGAATCCGTTTTCAACTTAGCCCAGATAAAGAAGCTAACAATGTAATTATTCATGTCCAGCTAAATGATGCTGATGCTAAATTGCAACAGGAAACAATTGGTGTTATTGGTACAAATTTGGTTCATGCTTGCTTTTTTAATCATGAAGATCCGAAAGAACTTTTGAAATCTTTGTATGATAATTTAAGTAGAGATAATATTGAAATTGATATGGTAAAAGTTAGTGGTCCTGACTTTAAAGATGTAGATAATCGCTTACTAAGTTTGACTTTGGTAAAAGAACGAATGACTGATGCTGTGATTTTTAGTCCTGATGGTGTGAACCAACAACCTGCCGATATACTTTACAAAAAAAACATATTAACCGTAAGAGGTAGTTTTCGTCCTGTTACAAAGGTAAATATTGATATGCTGGATAAAGGAATGCAAAAGTTTCTGGATAATCCAAGAGTGAAAAAAGAAAACATGCAACTTCTGTTTGAAATTACACTTACCAACCTAAAAATGGAGGGCGAAATAAATGAAGAAGACTTTTTAGATAGAGCAGATATTTTATGTTCTTTGGGCTATACAGTAATGATTTCTAATTATAAGAAATACTACAAACTAATTGAGTATCTTTCTCAATTTACTAGAGCAAGAATGGGCTTAATAATTGGTGTAGATAATTTATTAGAAATGTTTGATGAGGCATATTATAGAAACCTCAATGGTGGAATTATGGAAGCATTTGGAATCATATTTACAAGAGATATAAAAATCTACCTCTACCCTTTCAAGCCATCAGATTCTGTGGAATTACAAAACAGTAAAAATATTGCGATTCACCCTAGAATAAAACCAATCTACAATTACTTATTCTCCAATGGCAGAATTGAAGATTTAGATTTCAATCCTGATGTGTTACATATTTTTTCAAGAGAAGTGTTAAAATTAATAAAATCTTGTAAAGAAGGAGAATGGGAGCATATGGTTCCAGAAGGTGTTGCCGAAATAATTAAAGAGAAATGTCTTTTTGGCTGTACTTGCGATTATAATGCCAACAAAAATTAACCTTTTTCTTATCTGCAAAGTCTAAAAACTACAACTATATAATGAAAAAACTACTCATTGCACTATTAATAGTGCCAACAATGCTAATTGCACAAGATAAAAAACAAACTACAAATAAAAAACCAAAAGTAGATGCTACTTCTGGTGCTACTAAAAACATAAATAAAAAAGAAGAAAAATTTAAAGGTTATATTGCAGGTAAGGTAAAAAATACAGAAACAAACAAAGCATTAGAATATGCTACTGTTAGTCTAAATAACAGCAAAACAAATAAAATTGTAGAGGGTACAATTACAGATGTTAAAGGAAGGTTTCTGTTTGAAAATATTGAAATTGGAGAATATAAAGTTATAATAAGTTTTATTGGCTTTGAAGAAAAAGTAATTAATGTAGAAACTACAAAATCAAAACCAGATTATAGAATTAAGAACTTAACCTTATCTCCAAATTCAGAAATGCTTTCAGAAGTAAAGATTGAAGAAGAAAAAGCAATTTATGAAACTAGAATTGATAAGATTGTATATAATGCAGAACACGATTTAAATGAAAGCGAAAATGATGCTACTGATGTACTTAGAAAAGCCCCTCTCCTATCAGTAGATTTGGAAGGGAATGTAAGTTTAAGAGGAAGTAAAAACATTAAGTTTTTGGTAAATGGAAAAGCATCTACATTCTTCTCCTCTGATGTAGCAACTGCTTTACAAATGATTCCTGCAGACCAGATAAAAACTGTAGAAGTAATTACAAGTCCTGGTGCAAAATATGATGGAGAAGGAGATGCGGGTATTGTAAATATCATCACAAAAAAAACAATTATTGATGGCTACAAGGCCACTGCTGAGGGAATGGTTGGAACTAAGGTAAATCGCACAGGGCTCAACTTAAGTTTAGGGAAAGGAAGGTTTGGACTTTCTGCTCGAGCAGGAATTCATGGAAGTTGGCCAGGAAGAATTGGCACTGATAGTTATGAAAGTTATGATTGGGATTCAACTGATGCTAATGGGAATAGAGTCAATGAAAATCATCTTTTTCAAAACGGAACATCAGAAAATTTTTATCAAGGATATAGGGGAAATATTAGTGCGTTTTACGATATTAACGCTTACAACTCTTTCAATTCATCTTTCAATTTTGGAGGAAGAACTATGCCAACCTTTAAAGAAGATACTAGCTGGGTAACTAACTTTGGAGAAAACACAGAAACTATAATCAATACTGTAGATAAAACCGATAGAACTTTAAATATGGAATGGACTACCGATTACACTAAAACTTTTGCTGACAATGAAAACAGAGAACTCAGTTTTGCATTTCAAATTGGTGGAGATATTAATGATGGGAATACCGATATTTATGAAAATGATATAAACTATCTAAATCAGAATGATGAGAAAGTAATTGAAGAAACTTTCCAAATAGATTACACCCATCCTTTTGGAAAGAAAAAAGGAAAAAAATCTGTTTCCAATAGTACAGGAATGAAGTCCGGAGGGCATAGCCATAGTAGAGGAAATAAAAAAGGAAGTGGTGGTGGAATGTCTGGAGGAAATAAATTAGAAATTGGTGGAAAAATAATTAATAGAAATAGAGAAATTGTATATTCTGAACAAGAAAGTGAAGTTTATCAAAAGGCAGAACAATTCGATTACAATCAGCAAGTTGCTGCTTCTTACCTATCCACAGAATTTTATCTTCCTTACGGATTAGGACTAAAAACAGGGGTAAGATTGGAGCACACTAAAACAGCTGGAAATTGGAAAAACAATTCTGAACCCTCTTTTGAAAATTCTTATAACGATATTTTGCCAAATGTAGTTTTCTCCAAATCGTTTAGCCCATTGCGCTCGATAAAACTAAGTTATAACCAAAGAATTAGGCGTCCAAGTGTTCGGCACATTAACCCAAACGAGAACAAAACTGACAACAGGAATTTTACAAAGGGAAATGCTGATTTGGAGCCAACCGTTACTGAGCAATTAGAGCTTGGAATTAATAGTTTTGGTAGAATGTTGCAAGGAAGTTTTCAGCTTTACTACAAACATTCTACTGATGTAATTGAATCATTCTTAGAAATAGATGATAACGGAAATCGTGTTTCTACTTTTAAAAACATTGGAGAAGCAGAGCAAGTTGGAGGAAGTTTCTTTGGCTCTATTACATTTAGAAAATTAAGTTTTAGAGGTTCTATCAATTTGTATAATTATAGAGGGCGTGATGCTAGTTTGGGTTATGACGATTGGACCAAGCCAGCACTTTTATACAGCTATCATATGGGTGGTAATTATGATTTAGGAAATAATTGGAAAGTAGAAACTTTTGGTTTTTTCCGTTCTCCAAACCAAACTATCCAGGGTTCTGTAACCTCTTTTTCTATGATGAGTTTTGGGGTTAAAAAAGTATTTAAAAACAAAAGAGGTTCATTAGGGCTTAGAATAATTGAACCATTCCAAAAAAATAAGGAATTTACTACCAATTTGAGTGGAGATAATTTCTCTCAATATTCTACAAAATCTATTCCATTTCGTTCCTTTGGAATTAGCTTTAAATACACTATCGGGAAGTTAAACTTTAAAGATTCAAGAGGGAAAACAAATATTAAAAATGATGATATTCAACAAGAAGATAGTGGGGAGTTTTAGAATTAATAATTAGATTACAGATTCATCATATTTTGGTGCAAAAAGATGAATAATATACACATGTGCTACCATTATTATTTCCAAAAATAGAACATAAGTTGGCCACTCTCCTATCAAGAAAGGATTATTAACTAGTGGTTTATGGCTTAAATACATATAATTTGATTCCATTAAAAAATTTAAAGGCATTATTATGGCAACAGGAATTTGTAATCTCAGTATGGTTTTCCACCAAGCATCTTTTCTAGCTTTCATACCCATTACTATAGTTAAATAAAGAGGGACCAAAATAAGCCCTGCATGCACAAAATAATAATCAAAATAAAACCAAGCACTTATTCCTTTTGTCATTTCTGGAGTAAGCATTGAGTGTATTCCTGAAGGAATTGCTAAAAACAAAACCCATTCGTACATCCATTGTTTCTTTTTTACAAGAACTATCATGCAAATAAAAAAGGATATTCTGCAAAGATGTAAAGGAAGATAACCTTGAATATTCCACCAACCATTATAAATAGCAAGTGAATTGGAAATGATATAAGTAAGCACAAAAGAAATACTTAGCCATTTGGCAAATGACTCTTTCAGGTTTTTAGCTTTATTTCTAAAGAATAACAGAACAAATGAAATCCATAATATAGATGAAAAGATACCTATGTACCAAATAAAACTAAGTGGCGGAATAACAAAGTGTTCGGTCATATTGCGGCTAAAATACAAAAGCCCCACCAAAAAGGTAGGGCTATTATTACTTTATCTAAATAGAGAATTATTCAATCACTATCTTTTTCTCCACCGTTCCATCTTCATAAATATAGAAAAGTGGTGCATTGGTTTTTTGTTTTACTTCTCTGCCAAGCACATCTACAATTTTTATCAGTTTGGCATTTTTAGTGGATTCCTCCTCAACAGAACTTATAGCAGAAGTAATGTTAAATAAATCCAACCCTGCCTCTACCCAATGTCCTCCCAAAGCATCCCAATCTGCTGTTTCTGCAATTAGTTGCATTGTAGATGTTGGCGTGATATATTGTGCAATATCAAAAGTAGCGGCATTCCATTGCCCTAAGTTTTGAGAAGATGATGTAATTATCTGCAGAACAACAGTATTCACTCCATTACTTAAACTTATAGTTAAAGAGTCGTTTGGTGGGCTTCCCCAAGGATAATCATTATTAAACCACCAATAATAAGAAAGCAAATGACTATTTACATTGGATAAATCAAAAATAGGAGAAGTAAGAATAGTGTTAAAATCATCTACATCATTACTTCCAGTTCCGCTTCCAGCAGCCAATCCTGTAACAAAAGCATTCTCATAACAATCATTAGTCAAATCATCTTCAGGGTTAAAATCTACTCCTTGTCTAGATGTTCCTTCTGGATTTCCTCTTTCCCAAATACCATCAGAGCTTTGGGTAACGCCACCACTTATTGTCCAGCCAAAATCAAAAGTAAAATCATCATAATACCCTTGAGGTAAAACAATTGTTAGATTACTAGAGGTTGAAGTAATTGTTTCATTGGTGCAAATTGTATTATACCCCCACTGCCCAGCAATAACCTCATAATTTCCATCATACATATTAGCGATATTAAAATTACCATTTAAGTCAGTAGTTATGGTAAAAGTAAAATCATTATTATAAATCAGCACTTGTGCATTTGCAATTCCATTTCCATTAATATCTTGCACTATTCCTACTCCTGTAAAAGATTGAAGCGGAACAAGCTGAGCATTTACGGTAGTAAGAATTCCACTAGACAAGGAAGAAGAAACCGTATCGCTAAGATATCCTGGCTTTGAAAAACGAATATCATAAGTTCCGCTATTTGCTACACCCGATAAATAATCGCCAATAATATTAGTAGAACTTACAATTCCAGTAGTAAGAATCTCAATATTAGCACCATTTATTGCATTAGTAGTATTTGCATCAGTTACATTGCCATCTAGATAACACGCTTGTTGAAATTGTCTTTCGTAAATTAATAGTTTTGCCGTTTGGTTGGCTCCAGAATTAATATCGGAGGAAATGATATCCTGAAGGCAAGAATGGATAAGTACCCCAACAGCCATCAAAGCCATTTCCACTTCCACTATAAGAATCATAATAAGCCACTTCAATCATATTATTAGGAAAAGTAATGTCATGTACAGTAGTTCCATCTCTATAATAAGAAGTAATCAAAAAGTTGCCATCTACATGGGCGTTATGAGGAATAGAATTAGAGCCAGGATTAGATTGAATTCTATCCACTTCTTGAATATTACTTAAATTAGAAATATCATAAGCCGCCAAATAAGCATCCGACTGCTCATCAGTAGTGAAAACAAAATCGCCATTATCAGACACCCAAGCATTATGCGTAAAATTATTTGGGGTAGCATGTTGCCCAATTGTTTGCGGATTGCTTTTGTTACTCACATCCACAATAAATACTTCTCCAGCATAAATACACCCAGCATACATAGTGTCTCCTCTTACCATTCCATCATGAATATAATAGTCGTTCCACTCTCCTAAATAAACTGGATTGGTAGGATTAGCATTTACATCCAAAAAGATAGCCCCATCAGGAGGTGATGGTTGGCTATTAGGATTGGAAGCCCCAAAAATATAAGCAATTCCATTTTCATCAATGTAGATATTATGTGCAGCTTCCCAATGCAAAGTATCATTAGCATTAGCACTGAAGAAATCCATTACATGCCAATAAGTGCCACCAGTCATATC
The DNA here is from genome assembly GCA_964452095.1 of uncultured Weeksellaceae bacterium. Taxonomy (GTDB): domain Bacteria; phylum Bacteroidota; class Bacteroidia; order Flavobacteriales; family BACL11; genus DUAL01. The sequence goes on along the minus strand of CAYVKX010000027.1, from coordinate 7,937 downwards.
ATTTAAATCAACAATAAGCAATCCAGCATCAGCTTCTGTAGTTACATAGGCATAATTTCCCCAAGTTTTTATATCTCTCCAAGTAGAATTAATATCAGAAATAAAAAACATCTCTACTGGACTAGAAGCATTAGTTACATTAACTACCGAGAAACCATCATTGAGTCCAACAAGAGCATACTCATTTCCATTACCATCTGCCCAACCCCAAATATCGCTTCCTTCTGTATTAAGTGCCGGCCATTCAAAAGTTCCCATAAGCGCCATATTCATGCTACTTTGAGCTAATATTCCGAATGGAAGGATTAGAGCTAAGAATAAAAGTCTTGTGATTTTTTGTTTCATTGTTCTATTTTTTTAGTTGTGCAAATTTACATTAAAAGAGGTTGTAAATTTTAAAACAAAATGGAATAATAAAAAATCTTAGCCGTTCAAAATAGTTTTTAAAGATCTAATGTAATTTGATTATTAGAATCATCTTGTTTATCATCCACTTCTTTTTCTTCTATATTCTCTACCTTTTCATCCTCTTTTTTAGGGTTAGGAGTTTCTATTTTTTCCTCAAAAGCAAGTGGCTCTAACAAATTCACTTCTTTTACTTTTTTGCTTGTGAGTTTGTTCCCCATTGCCTTCACTCCTTTTACTGCAATAAACTCCTCAATATTTATAATTTCTGTTTTCCTTTGCTTTCCTTTTTCTTTCACAAAAACTATTTCTGCTTGTGGCAACCAATCGGTAGAAACAATCTCTAATATTGAATCCTTATGTTCACTAATAAAACTTAGAGGCCTGCTATTTGTTTCTATCTTAAATCTTTTCACAAAATAGCTTTTCTTTTTCCCATCAAAATAAATAGCAGAAATTGGCTTATTAGGATTCAGTTTCTCAATAATTATCATATCCTCATCAAAGTGAGAGGAAAGCTTAAAATCCTTTAACTCCAACTCCCCTTTTTGATTAATGATAAGAATCTTATCCTCTGCTTCAAAAGCCCCCAAATACTCTCCTCTTTCATCTACATTTAACCTTTGTACCACATCATCAAACCAAATTTTTCTGGCAGCCAAAGTAGAAACGCCCTCTTGTTTTAGCTCAATATTTTTTACAGAGTTTTTGGTTACAATATTTCCATTTGCCCCTCTTCCTTTTATTGTTATTTCTGCAAAATTAATATCTATTCTTAGTTTTTTTAACCTTTGTAATGCCCTTAAATTTACTGCTACTTGCTCTGCTTCACCATTTGGATTGGCTGTAAAATGAATCACTTTACTCCCTTTTTCTGATTTAGTGAGGAAATACTCCTTGTTTCTTGTTACTCCTTTTACAGCAAATCGTTTTATCATTGTATTGCCCGATTTTCCATCTTTGTAAATCATATTATAAATGGTGCGTTCATCTCCCTTTTTATATACAGCACAATGGATTATATCCTTGCCTACAAAAGTTTTATCATCTACTTTTACAACAATCATTGTTCCGTCTTTTTTGAAAGCAATTACATCATCAATATCAGAACAATCACATACATATTCATCTTTCCTTAATGATGTACCTATAAACCCTTCTTTTTTGTTTACATATAGTTTTTTATTAGCAACCACTACTTTCTTAGCATTGATGTTTTCAAAAGTTCGGATTTCTGTTTTTCTTTTCAAATCTGCCCCATATTTTTTCTTCAATTCCTTAAAATAATTGATGGCGTAATCGGTAAGGTTTTTAAGATTATGCTTCACCTGTTTAATCTTATCTTCTAATTTTAGAATCTCATTTTTTGCCTTATCCAAATCAAACTTAGTAATTCGTTTTATTTTAATCTCAGTAAGGCGAGTTACATCCTCATCCGTTACCGCTCGCAAAAGATTTTTAGTATGTGGTTTTAGTCCTTTATGAATAGTACTTATCACTTCTTCCCAACTTTCCAACTCCTCAATTTGATGGTAAATTCTATTTTCTATAAATATTCTTTCTAAGGATAAAAAATGCCATCTTTCTTCTAATTCATTTAAGATTACTTCCAACTCTTGTTTTAGCAAATCAAGGGTGCGATTAGTGGAAATTTGTAAAATCTCAGAAACTCCCAAAAACTTTGGCGTTTCATCTTCAATTATACAAGAAAGAGGGGAAATTGACACTTCACAATCAGTAAAACTATAAAGAGCATCAATGGTTTTGTCGGGAGATACTTTTGCAGGAAGCGTAATTGCAATCTCCACATTTTCAGCCGTATTGTCCTCTATCTTTTTAATCTTAATTTTTCCTTTATCATTTGCCCTAATAACAGATGCAATTAATGAAGTTGTAGTAGTAGAAAAAGGAATCTCAGAAATAATAAGCGTGCTTTTATCTTCTTGAGAGATTTTAGCTCTAACTCTAATCCTCCCTCCTCTTTTTCCATCATTATAATTGGAAAAATCTGCCATACCACCATTAAAAAAGTCAGGAAAAATCCTTGGCTTAACTCCTTTTAATACTTTTATAGAAGCATCAATCAATTCATTAAAATTATGAGGCATTATTTTAGTAGAAAGTCCAACTGCAATCCCTTCTACCCCATGCGCTAAAAGCAATGGGAATTTTACAGGAAGAGTAATTGGCTCTTTACTTCTACCATCATATGAGGCGTTCCACTTTGTGATTTTAGAATTATACAAAACTTCCAAAGCAAATTTGCTTAGTCGAACTTCAATATATCTTGGAGCTGCTGCCTTATCGCCAGTAAATGTGTTTCCCCAATTCCCTTGCATATCAAGCAAAAGATTTTTTTGGCCAATTTGCACAAGAGCATCTCCAATAGAAGCATCTCCATGAGGATGGTATTTCATAGTATGCCCAATTACATTCGCCACTTTATGATACCTGCCATCATCTAGCTCTTTTAAAGCATGTAAAATCCTCCTTTGCACTGGTTTTAGTCCATCTTCAATATAAGGAACCGACCGCTCCAAAATCACATAAGAAGCATAATCTAAAAACCACTCTTTGTACATGCCAGAAACATGAATTACATCCTGCAAGTTTTCAGCATTATTTTGATTTTGCTCTTTATCCATCCAAATTATTTTTAGCAATAATTGATTCCAAAACTTCTGATATTTTTCCTTGTTCTTTTTTAGTTAAAAACGATAACTTAAATCTTTTAGCAAGCGTTCTTCTTTCAGAAAGCTTTACTTTTATCATTAGTGTAGTATTAAATGTGAAAGGTCGGTTATAAAACGCATATTTTACTATTGTGTTTTTCGGCATTTCAATTACATTTATTTTGCTAAGAAACCCTGAAACAGTTCTTTTAGATTTTACTTCAATTATGTATTTATCTATTTTTAGAGTATAAAAATACACCCCAGTTAAAATAAAATACATAAGAAAAACAGCACCAAATATACTAATGAAATAATAAGGGTAAGAGGTGAGTTTATGCATCAAATTACTATGAGGAAATACCTCACTCAAAAGGAGAGGGAAAACTAAAGTAACAACACCAACAAAAAATATTATAACCGTAACAAAGTACGCATTTTTAAAATTGGATATTTTAATTGCTTTACTATTCATTCTCTACTAAATCTTTTTCTACCTTTAAGTTTTCAATAATAAATTGCTGCCTTTCAGGAGTATTTTTTCCCATGTAAAATTTAAGTATCTCTTGAATTCCTGCCTCTTTTCCAATAATTACAGGTTCTAATCGCATATCCTTACCAATAAAATGCTTAAACTCTGATGGGGAGATTTCCCCCAAACCTTTAAACCGAGTAATTTCTGGATTTTTCCCAACTTTTTCTATCGCCTCTTTTTTCTCTTGCTCTGTGTAGCAATAAAAAGTTTCTTTTTTATTTCTAACCCTAAAAAGAGGAGTTTCCAAAATATGCACATGCCCTTCTTTCACTAGTTCTGGGAAAAACTTCAAGAAAAAAGTAATAAGCAGAAGACGGATATGCATACCATCCACATCCGCATCAGTGGCTAATACAATTTTATTGTAACGCAAACCCTCAATTCCTTCCTCAATATTTAGGGCTGCTTGCAAAAGGTTAAATTCTTCATTTTCATACACTACCTTTTTGTTTAATCCGTAAGAATTTAAGGGCTTTCCTCTTAAACTAAAAACTGCTTGTGTTTTTACATCACGCGTTTTGGTGATAGAGCCAGAAGCCGAATCTCCCTCAGTAATAAAAATGGTAGTATCTGCCCTGTTTTCCTTCTTTAAATTGTTATAATGAATTCTGCAATCTCTTAGTTTCTTATTGTGTAAATTGGCTTTTTTCGCTCTTTCTCTCGCCAATTTTTTCACCCCCGCCATTGCCTTTCTTTCGTGTTCTGCTTGCTGAATTTTCTTTTGAAGGATAAGGGTAGTTTCAGGATTTTTGTGCAGATAATTATCCAATTGTGTTTTAATAAAATCATTCACAAAAGTTCTGATGGTTATCCCTCCTGGCTCCATTTCATTAGAGCCCAATTTGGTTTTGGTTTGCGACTCAAATACTGGTTCAATTATTTTTATGCTTATAGCAGCATATACCGATTGCCGAATATCAACAGCATCATAATTTTTACCATAAAACTCTCTGATAGTTTTAGCAATTGCTTCTCTAAAAGAACCTTGATGTGTTCCACCTTGTACGGTATGTTGTCCATTCACAAATGAATAATATTGTTCAGAATATTGGTTTTTGCAGTGGGTAAGTGCTAGCTCAATATCTTCTCCTTTTAGGTGAATAATAGGATACAAAATCTCAGAATCAATATCTTGTTCCAATAAATCATAAAGCCCATTTTCTGAGATAAATTTATTTCCATTGTAAAGAATAGTTAAGCCCGGATTCAAATAGCAATAATTCCAAAGCATCTTCTCTACATACTCATTGATAAAGCGATATTTTCCAAAGAGTGCTTCATCAGGAATAAAAGTTACTTTAGTACCTTTTCTGGAAGTATTTGCTTGTATAGGTTCTTCATTAATAACTGCTCCTTGGTCAAATTCCACCAGTTTACTTTTCCCATCTCTTACTGATTTTATCTTAAAATAAGAAGAAAGTGCATTCACTGCCTTTGTTCCTACTCCATTTAACCCAACCGATTTTTTAAAAACTTTGGAATCGTATTTTGCGCCAGTATTGATTTTTGACACACAATCTATCACTTTTCCAAGTGGAATTCCTCTACCAAAATCTCGCACAGAAACCTTGTTGTTTTTTATAGAAACCTCAATGGTTTTTCCGTGCCCCATCACATATTCATCTATGCAATTATCTATTACTTCTTTCAGCAGAACATACACCCCATCATCAGGGGATGATCCATTTCCAATCTTGCCAATATACATTCCTGGCCTTAGCCGAATATGCTCTTTCCAATCTAAGGAACGAATGCTATCTTCTGTGTAATTTTGTTTTGACATTTACAATAAAAAGGTCTTTATTTTGAGTGTTTTAAGAATGAAAGCAAAATTAAAAGAAAAAATATATATCGAAAGTTTATCTGATTGGGTTTTTAACAATGTTTTCAACTGAGAAATAGTTGTTAGTTTTTAGTTTGTTGTTTGTAGAACTAAAACTTTGTTTATTTTACTCTTTTTACTACAAAGCAATAACCACAAACTACAAACTATTTTTTAAACATTAAACCTAAAATGCATTACATCTCCATCTTTTACAATATACTGCTTCCCCTCCACAGAGAGTTTTCCATTATCCTTACAAGCTTGCTCTGAACCTAAGCTTACAAAATCATTGTATGCAATTACTTCTGCACGAATAAATCCCTTTTCAAAATCAGAATGAATAACTCCAGCTGCTTGTGGCGCTTTCATTCCTTTATTTATAGTCCAAGCCCGCACTTCCTTTACGCCAGCTGTAAAATAGGTTTGTAAATTAAGCAAGCGATAAGTCGCCCTAATTAAATGATGAACTCCTGGTTTTTCCAAACCCATTTCACTTAAAAATAATTCTTGCTCTTCCAAATCCTCTAATTCAGCAATTTCTGCCTCAATGGAAGTAGCAATCAGCAAGATTTCTGCCCTCTCGTTTTTTATTGCTTCCCTAACTTGTTCAACATATTGATTCCCATCTTTTGCGGATGTTTCATCTACATTGCACACATATAATACGGGCTTATCGGTAAGTAAATGCAAATCCGAAATTACTTCTTTTTCAGTATCGGTTACTTCCAATGAGCGAACGGATTTCCCTTCTTGCAAATGAGCAATGTATTTATCTAAAATACCAACTATTTTTATAGCTTCCTTATCACCTGACTTTGCAATTTTTTGGTGTTTCTCTCGCTTTTTCTCCACTGCTTCCAAATCCTTTAATTGTAACTCAAAATCAATTGTTTCCTTATCTCTTATTGGACTTACACTTCCATCTACATGTACAATATTATCATCATCAAAACACCTAAGCACATGAATAATCGCATTACACTCCCTTATGTTTGCCAAAAACTTATTTCCAAGCCCCTCTCCTTTGCTTGCACCTTTTACTAATCCTGCAATATCCACTATTTCAATGGTGGTGGCTTGTACTTTTTCTGGCTTTACTAGTTCCGCCAATTTCTCTAATCTTTCATCTGGCACAGTTATTACCCCAACATTTGGCTCAATGGTACAAAAGGGAAAATTTGCTGATTGTGCTTTTGCTTTAGATAAGCAATTAAACAGGGTTGATTTTCCAACATTTGGCATTCCTACTATTCCACATTTTAAGGCCATAGATTTTTATTTTTAAGGTCGGCAAAGATAGGTTTTAGATATTAGATGATAGACAATAGATGTGAGATTTTTTTTGCTAGTTATTCGCTATTAGCCCTTAGTCATTGGCTTCTTGCTAGTAAGTCTTTACTTTCTTTTTATGCTGTCATTGCGAACGAATGTGAAGCAATCTATTCTTTTTTAGATAGCCACACTTTTTTTAAAAGTTTGCTATGACATAATAAAAAAACCCCACCAAAATTGGCAGGGCTCTTTTGTCTATCATCTAGTATCTCAATACTATCGTCTATCTTACTGCAACATTAGTTTTTGGTTTATCAGTTCCGTATTAGTTTGTATATTCATAAAATATACTCCCTTAGAGTAAGTTGATAAGTCAAATTGCTTATGGTATTCCCCAACAAAGTCGCCTAAGTCTTCACTTATCACTACTTGCCCCATCATATCTACAATATTCACCTTTATGCTTTGCACCTCATCTGAGGTAAAGTTAATATTAAAGATACTTCTACTTGGGTTAGGATATACTATCATCCCTTCAATAGCAGTAGCGCCTTCCAATCTTGCTCCTTGGAAAGTAGTAAAATAAAGCGGGCTACTCCATGCAGAACGGTACGTCCCATCATTACAAAAAGTTTTCATATCTGCAACATAAGCAGTATTTGGACTAAGTCCAAATTTTCTTTTTATGTTAATAGGCAGTGCTACAAACTGATTACAAACTTGATTTCCACTCACCACTTCTTTAATGCGTATTTTCACTTTATTACTTATCCCAGCAGTATCCCAAGCTATATAAGCTCTATCTGTACTTAATAGTGTTAAATGTATATTAGCTGGTGCAGTGCATCCATCTATGGTAGTAAAAGTTTCTATTCCTGTCCAATCGCCTTTTGTACCATCAGTATAATACGCTCGCATTTTATACTCGTATGTAGTATTTTTTTGCAAGTTGCGTAAGGTTCTTTTGTACGACAAACCACCTGGCACATCTCTGTTTGGCCAACCACTAGCTCCTTGCACATGGTAGCGTATCCTATACTTACTCACTCCTGTGCATATTGGCGACCATAGCACAGTTGCTTTTACATCATACACTTCTTTTGTGTGCAAGTTATCCAGTGCGCTACTACAACTTATGCAGCTACTATCACTTACAGTAGCCGTACTATCATAATTGGTTCATGATAATTTAAAAAGAATTTTATCTTTGTAAATTACTGAATACCAA
>CAYVKX010000026.1:0-22547 GCA_964452095.1 uncultured Weeksellaceae bacterium | reverse complement strand
GCTGCTTTAGGTTTGTCAATTAATGGCTACAAAGCTGTTATGGAAATGCAGTTTGCTGATTTTGTAACTTCTGGCTTTAATCCGATTATAAATAACCTTGCAAAAACACATTATAGATGGGGTGAAAATGCTGATGTTGTGGTGCGTATGCAAACTGGAGCTGGTGTTGGTGCAGGACCATTTCATTCTCAATCCAATGAAGCATGGTTTACACACACACCAGGTTTAAAAGTGGTTTACCCTGCTTTCCCGGAAGATGCAAAAGGATTGCTAAATGCATCAATAAATGATCCTAATCCTGTTATGTTTTTTGAACACAAAGCACTTTACAGAAGTCTTTCTGAAAATGTTTCTGATGATTATTTCACTACTGAAATTGGTAAAGCAAACCTTTTAAAAGAAGGGGATAATGTAAGTATTATTACTTACGGAATGGGAGTACATTGGGCTTTGGAAGTGCTTAAAAATAATCCTGATATTTCTGCTGATTTACTAGATTTAAGAACGCTTGTTCCTTTAGATAAAACTGCTGTATTAAATTCTGTAAAAAAGACAGGAAGGGCAATTGTATTGCATGAGGATTGCATGATAGGTGGTTTTGGAGCCGATATTTCTGCAATGATTGTTGATGAATGCTTTGAATATTTAGATGCTCCAGTAAAGCGTTCAGCATCAATGGATACGCCTGTTCCTTTTGCTTCTGAATTAGAAGATGAATTTTTAGCAAAATCTCGCTTTGAAAATCAGTTAAAAGTGCTTTTGGACTATTAGTTTAGCAACTTTTTTAACTTATTAATCTCTACTTTATTTTTTGGAAGTTCAATCGTATTTAAAATAATTTCCTTTTCGTGTTCCATCAAATGCCAATTAAGCGATATTTTTTGATTTTGATCAGGCAGGTTTATGGTAACAATATCTAAAGGAGAATCTAACCAATCTCTAGTGTAGTTTATCAATTTATCTCTTTCCAAATCTTGCATATTGCTCCAAGAGCGATTAAAATCTAAAAAAGGACTAATAAGTGAGTACAACAAACTTTTGTTTTCTTGCCTTTTAGCAAGATAAATTCTTTCGCCAGAACGGATTTGTAATAAAATTATTCCAGATGTATTTTTTTCTATCCACCTCCTAAAATGTCGGATGAATTTAACACTCAAATCCGTTCCTAAATTATCCTTCAATCCTGCATCCATTACTTCTAGCATTGGCTTGCTTGGCAAATACACAACAGGAGAGATATAAGGAAAAGTAGCATTCATTCTAAGTGCAGAACTAAACTTTAAATTCCCAGCATCTTGCTCAGCAAAAAACCTAGAAAACTCAATGTCATCAAAATAAGAATCTTTGGTTTTGTGCGATAGATAAGCAATCGGCTGAGAGGCGATATTTAGTACATGACCATCATTGATTATGGTGGGTGAAATTATCATCATAGGAATCTCTCCATTTTTTTCTGGTAGATGATATTCACTAATATTTTTATGTAAAACAGAATCCGTATTCTGATGAAAAATATATTCAAAAGCATAAGCTCTATCTTTGGTATGTAAGTATTTACCATCATTAAATTGTTGCAATCTCATCAGCATATCATTCACTAAAATAGTAAATGAAATTGGGTTAAGCATATCTTTTGAAATGTTCTGATAATGCCTTTGCGTGATACTGTCTTTTCGCAAATAAAGTTCCCGAAAATATGCAGCTCCCATCATCCCTCCAGAAGAGCCAGTAATGAGTTGGGTTTTATTAAAAAAATCGCCATTGGTTTCTTTCTCCAAAGTGTTTAAGGTATGAAAAGTAAGATAAGAAGCTCGCATACCTCCACCACTACAATTTACAAAAATCATCTTTGGTTTTTTGCTATCAATTGTTTGATTTTTTTCTTTCCATTTTTCTAAAATATCAAGCGTATTTTGCTTATCATTTTCTATATTTTTTTCTGATGTAATTGCTTGTATCCTCTGGTTTGAATAATTTGCTTTTTCGGTATTGTAATTGAGTCCGTATGCGTGATTTCGGCTATTTAGTGGCTTTAAAGTAGTGAGATAATTGATGGAAAAAGTCAGTAGAAAAAACACTACAATTGACCAACCTCTAAACCAAGAATGAATTGCACTTACAATCATCAATGCCATTGATAGTAATAGCATAATACTGCAAGCAGATGGAATCATAAAACTATTAAAATCTCTGAAAACGCCCAAAACAAGAATAATTACAAATATCCCAATCAGATAAAATGCGGCATTATGATGATGCTGATTGAGCACATCCATTATGGTATCAAATTTATAATGAGAGGATTTTCTTGCCAATCTGATTTTGAAAGGGTGGTACAAATAGCTTCTCACCTGTGCTTCAGATGCTTTTAATCCTCTTGCTACTTTTCGGTGAGAAATGGTAGGGGAAAATAATTTCTTTAAAGGGTTCTTTATTTTTTCTTTCCACTCTGCTTCTTTCTCTTTTGGAATCCCTAATACTTTGGATAAACTTTTGTTGGTACTATTAAAATAAAAAGCAGATAAAACAATAAAAATACTACAACCCAAAAGGAAACCAAGAAAATTAAAAATGGTTTCAGAGATGGAGAAATGAGCATGGAAAAACGCACAGAAACTAAATAGTTTTATTCCAAAAACAACTAAAAACAAGATTGGAATAGTAGAATTATTTACACAAAACTTAAAAAATGCGGAAGAAAGAGTGGTAATAAAGCGAAATCGGTAACCCATAATTATATAACTCGCAATATGAAAAGCCATGATAAAAATGCCGACTGAAACTCCCAATAAGAAAAAGGATAAAAAGTTTACTTTCCCCATGTATTCTGGGGCTAAAAACAGATAAGGAACGCCATATTTTACTGCAAAATACTCGGTTATAAAGCCAAAGAGAATCATCCAAAAGATAATAAAAAGGTAATTTCTTTTGAGATGATACAAAAGCAACTGAACAGGAAAAAAATAAAATAATCTTTTCATAAAAATACTACCGAATAAGGTTCTCAAATATATACGAAAAAAATAGAAAAATGCTACTTGTAGGACAAAGATTTTTATCTGAGTGGAAAAATACCGATATTTGCAACCTTTACAAATAAAATACAAGAAGAATGAGGATAGCGATTGTTGGTTCAGGATATGTGGGTTTGGTTACAGCTGCTTGTTTTGCCGAAATGGGAAATAGGGTAATATGTGTAGATAAGGATAGTAATAAAATTGAAGGTTTGCAAAATGGTATTATTCCAATTTATGAGCCAGGATTAAAACCAATGCTAGAGGATAGTCATCAGAAAGGAGTGCTTTCTTTTACCACTTCTTTAGCAGATGCTTTGTTGGAATCTGAAATTGTATTTATTGCTGTTGGAACTCCTCAAGATGAAGATGGAAGTGCTGACCTTTCTCATGTACTAAGTGTAGCTGACGAAATTGGACAAAAGATGCAAAAACCACTTATTGTGGTGGATAAATCCACTGTGCCGGTTGGTACTGCCGATAATGTGCGAGAAACGATACAAAAAGCACTTGATACTAGAAACAAAAATATTGATTTTGATGTGGTTTCTAATCCTGAATTTTTGAAAGAAGGTAGTGCTATAAAAGATTTTATGCAGCCAGATAGAGTAGTAATTGGTTCTGAAAATGAGGACAGTACGAATGTACTGAAAGAATTGTACCGCCCTTTTACTATCAATCGTGAAAGGTTCATCAATATGGATATTAAAAGTGCAGAAATGACCAAATATGCCGCAAATGCTTTTTTGGCTACCAAAATCTCTTTTATGAACGAAATCTCAAATATCTGTGAAAGGGTAGGGGCAGATGTAAATATGGTTAGAATGGGCATTGGTAGTGATAATAGAATAGGATATAAGTTCATTTATCCAGGTTGTGGATATGGAGGAAGTTGTTTCCCAAAAGATGTAAAAGCATTGGGAAAAACAGCTCAGGATTTTGGATATAATGCAGAAATTCTAAAAGCAATTGAGAGAGTAAATGTTCAACAAAAGAAAGTTTTGTCTAGGAAAGTAGTATGGAAATTTGGAGAGGATTTATCTGGGAAGTGCTTTGCAGTTTGGGGGCTTAGTTTTAAGCCAGAAACGGATGATATGCGTGAGGCAGCATCTGTTGTAATAATAAATGAGCTGATAAAAAAAGGAGCAAAAATAAAGGCATACGACCCAAAGGCAATGCAAGAAGCAAAAGAACATTATTTCAAAAATGAAAGTAATATTTTTTATTGTGAAAATAAATATGAAGCATTGGATGGGGCAGATGCGCTCATTCTAATTACAGAATGGAAAGAGTTTAGAAGTCCTGATTTTGAAAAAATCAGCAGATTGTTAAATCAAAGCATTATTTTTGATGGGAGAAATCAGTACGATAAAGATATGTTAAAAAAATATAATTATGAATATTATCAGATTGGAGTTAAATAAAATAAGCAGATATTTAGGTATTTTTCTTCTTATTGGCACGCTTTCTTCTTGTATTACCAACAAGGAATTAGAGTATTTTAGAACAAAAAGTGATGATGAGTTGGTATCTTACAAAGATTATGAATATCGTTTGCAAGTAAATGATTTGTTATCCATACAAATAAGTAGTGTAACGGAAGATAAATATGATTTTTTCAATAAGGAACAAACAGCAAACTCTCAGTTAATGGTGTATAATCCATATCTTTATGGTTATTTAATTAAGAAAGATAGTACTTTAGAATTGCCTATGATAGGAGAGATTGATGCTGTCGGTAAAACTTTTCAGGAATTAGAAAAAGTAATTCAAGATAGTGCAATATCTTATTTTAGAAATCCAATTGTTAAGGTAAATATTCTAAATTTTGATATAGATATTTTAGGGGAAGTAACAAGTCCTAAAAGATACAGAATGGTAAATCCGAAAATAAACATACTTGATGCCATAGCAACTGCTGGAGATATTACAGAATTTGGTAATAGGAAAAGAGTAAAAATTATTCGCCTTACCGATAAAGATCCTAGAGTTTTTTATTTGGATTTAAGAGATAAAAATACGGCAGCAAATACCGATTTCTTTCTGCAGCCAAACGATATTGTGTATGTGGAGCCATCTAATAAAAGGTTTTATGCATTTAAGAATCTTCCTTCTACTATATCTTTAGGAGTGTCAGTACTTACTTTATATTTACTAATAAACAAGAATTAATTTATATGTCAAAAAGAAAACAAGTAGATGATGTAATTGATATCAGATTATTTATTTTTAAACTGTTAAATAATTGGTTTTATTTTTTGATAGGAACAATTTTAGCACTTGCTATTGCTTTTGGAATAAATAGGTACTCAAAAGAGGTGTATGTAGTAGAAACCACTTTACTTATAAAGAAAAAAACGAGTATCGCTTCCACAGCTGCTGAGATGCTTTATGAGAATGCTTATCAGCAAGAAAAAATGGGGCTGAAGAATGAAGAAGTGATATTAAAATCATCTCCACTTATTTTTGAAACAGTTAAGGAGCTTGGCTTTGATGTGTCTTATTCTGTTGTAGGAAACATAAAAACCACTGAAACATATGAAGATTTACCGTTTAAGGTTGCTCATGATTATAATTTTCCAGTTTTACATGGCGAGAGTTTTTCGGTAAGTGTAATTGATAAAAATACATTTAAAATTTATGATGGAAAGAATATAAAAGAAGGTATATACTCATTTGATGATGAGATTAAAATAAAGGGAGCTACAATAAAAATAATAGCAAACAAAAACAATATAAAAGAAGGCTTACCAAATTTTGTAGTAGAAATTTTAGGATTGAATAGTGTGGTGGACCAATATCAGGATAAGTTAGTTATCAGCCAGCCAGAAAAAGAATCTACTATTCTTACCTTATCAGTATTTGATGCCTCTGAGTATAAAGGAATTGCTTTTTTGAACAAGCTGACAGAAAACTACATCAAAAAAGAGATTGATGAAAAAAATATTGTTTCAGAAAATACAATTAACTTTATCAATAATAAGCTTAATAGTATGAAGGACTCCTTATCATCCATTGAGCTAGCTATTCAAAATTATAAAAATAATCATGAAATTACGGATATTAGCTTAAAGGCTCAAAGTTTCTATCAAAAATTGGCAGAGCTTGAAAGCGAACGCACCATCTACAGTTTAAAAGAACAATATTACAATTATTTAATTCAAGCTATTGATGAAAAGAATAATTTGGAAAAGATTATTAGTCCTTCAATTTATGGAATAGAAGATGCCTCATTAATTGAATTGACTAATCAATTAGTTTTATTTCAAATTCAAAAGGAAGTAATAAAAGAAGAAGGACAAGTAAGAAACCCTGCTGTTTCTAGGTTTGGAAGTAATATCAATCAGCTAATTTTAAAAATCAAGGAATCGGTTGAAAGTAATTTGGAAGCCAATAGTTATCTGATAAAAGATGTAGATAAAAGGATTTCTACAATTGAATCTTCTTTAGGTAATTTACCTCAAGAAGAAAGAGAGTTGATGAGTATCCAACGCTTACATGATATAAGCGAAAAAATGTATATGTTTTTGCTGCAAAAAAGGGCAGAAGCGGGCATCTCAGAATCTTCAAATGTAGCAGATAGTAGGGTGATTGAGCCAGCAATATTTAAAAATAACTCTCCAGTATCTCCAAAAAAATCAAGAAATTATTTAATTGCACTTTTAGGAGGTATTTTGTTTCCTTTAATCATTATGTTTTTAATTGATGTGTTTAACGATACAGTAGTGTCTTGTTCTGATTTGGAGAGAATGATAGGGATTCCATTGCTTGGTATAATCGGAAGAAATTATAGTGAGATAACGCTTGTAAATAAACAAAATCCGAAATCCACCATTATTGAAGGATTTAGAGCTTTGCGTTCTAATTTAAGTTTCTTGGAAACCAATAAAGATAAAAAAGTATATTTGGTTACCTCATCAGTTGGAGGGGAAGGAAAAACTTTTGTTGGATCTAACTTAGCAATTATTTATGCCAAATCCGAAAAAAAGACATTACTATTAGGAGCAGATTTAAGAAAACCAAAAATATATACTGATTTTAATAGCTCTAACGAAATCGGATTATCAAATTATTTGGAGGGGAACAATTCAATTTCAGATATTATTTTAAGTACAGAAATCGATAATTTAGATATTATCACTTCTGGTCCTATTCCTGCAAATCCTGCTGAATTACTAGTAAAAGATTCTTTTGAAAACCTTATGATTGAGTTGAAAAGTAAATATGATGTGATAATACTTGATTCTCCCCCTCTTGGTTTGGTAGCTGATGCATTATTGCTTAGTAAATATATTGATGTTACCTTATTTATTGTGCGTCAGAATTTTACTAAAAAAGGACTCTTACCTTATATTGATGAATTAAATAAAAAGAATAGAGTTAAAAATGTGCAATTAGTTTTTAATGATGTGAAAGCTGGAAGTGGTGTATATGGCTATAGTAATTATTCGTACGGATATAGCTATGGTTACGGATATGGTTACGGATATGGCTATGGAGGAAATAAAGCTGATATAGGTTATTTTGATGATGAAAAATAAAATAAGAAACCCCAAAAACAAAAATAATGATAACAAATTACCAGAACCCAAATGTTGCTGCAGAGATATGTGGTAATCACATGGGTAGTTTAGAGATTGCTAAGCAAATGATTAAAGTGGCTGCTGAAGGAGGTATTACAGTAGCAAAATTTCAAAAAAGAGCTAATAAAGAATTCTTAACAGAGGAGCAATATAATGCTCCACATCCTAATAAGATGCATTCATTTGGGGAACCTTATGGTGTGCATAGAGAGTTTATAGAATTTAGTATTCAGGAGCATAAAGAATTAAAAGAATATGCTGAAAGTATAGGTATAATGTATTCATCCTCTACATTTGATGTTACTTCTGCAAAAGAAATAATTACTTTAAATCCTGAATATATTAAAGTTCCTTCTGCTTGCAATAATCACTTTGCAATGCTAAAAGTTTTAAGAGATGAATATGATGGAGGTGTTCATATTTCATTTGGAATGACTACCAAACAGCAAGAAGAAGAAATCGTACAGTTTTTTGAAGAAACCAATCAAGCAAAAAGATTAGTTGTTTACGCATGTACTTCTGGATACCCTGTTCCTTTTGAGGATGTATGCTTATTGGAGATTGTAAGATTAAGAGAAACATTTGGCAATAGAGTAGATAAAATAGGATTCTCAGGGCATCACCATGGAATAGCAGTGGATGTAGCTGCTTATACTTTGGGTGCAGAATGGTTTGAAAGACATTTTACTTTAGATAGAACATGGAAAGGAACAGATCAAGTATTTTCTTTAGAACCAACTGGAATGCGTAAATTAGCAAGAGATTTAAGAGCAACTCAAACTGCTTTAACCTTTAAAAAAGAAGAAATTCTTGATATTGAAAAACCAAAAGGCGGATACGAAAAATACAAATCAGAATAATGAGTGTTATAGCCTTTATACCCGTTAGAGGAGGGAGTAAATCAATTCCAGGAAAAAACATAAAAAACTTTTGTGGAAAGCCATTGATTTACTGGAATCTTATTGCATTAGAGAAATCAGAATTAGTAGATGAAATTGTTGTTGCAACTGATTGTGAGAAAATCTATTCTACAGTAAATGATTTTAACTTTTCTAAAGTTAAATTATATAAACGATCAGATGAAAATGCTCAAGATGAATCTACATCTGAAGCTATAATGTTAGAATATATTTATGCAGGAGAATTAAAAGATGAAGACACTTTTATGTTAGTACAAGCTACTTCTCCCTTTACCAAAACGAAAGACTTTAATAATGGCTTAAAACTCATGGAAAAACACGATACAGTTTTTTCATGTGCTAAAATTAAGAGGTTTATATGGGATAAAAATGGAACACCATTAAATTATGACCATAACAACCGACCAAGAAGACAAGATTTTCCAGGTACTTTTATGGAAAATGGTGCCTTTTGTATAAGTTCTGTTGCTGATATTATTAAGCATAATAATCGGATTTCTGGTGATATTGGAATTTGTGAGATGGATGAATATACTTTTGTTGAAATTGATGAGGTTGAAGATTGGATTATGGCAGAACAGTTATTTATGAAAAATAATGCAGTTGAATCCAAAGCAGATTTTAATAAAATTAAAATATTTTTATCAGATGTTGATGGAGTTTTAACTGATGCCGGAATGTATTATTCTGAAAATGGTGATGAGTTAAAAAAGTTTTGTACTTATGATGGAATGGGGTTTAATCTGTTACAGAAATCTGGGATAAAAGTAGGAATTCTTACCACTGAAGATAGAGAGTTAAACAGAAGAAGGGCTAAAAAGTTAGGGTTGGATTTCGATTTTCATGGGTGTAAAGATAAATTGCAATTAGTAAAAGATTTGTGCGAAAAAGAACAAGTATCACTTGATGAAATCGCCTATATAGGTGATGATGTAAATTGTTTTGGGTTATTATCAAATGTTGGTTTTGCTGCTTGTCCTGCTAATGCAATACAAAAGATAAAATCTATTCCAAATATATTTCATTTACAAAAAAATGGAGGAGATGGGGCTGTAAGAGAATTTGCCGAATTGATTCTGAAAAAATGAAATTATGGCGAAATATTAAGGATATAATTCTTTCTTTTTATTATCCTTCTGGGCAGTTTTTTTTGGTTTCTTATCCTAATTCTGGAAGAACTTGGCTAATGTATATGATAAAAACTATCCTTAAAGAAGTAGGAAAAGAAGATTTGTATATTGAGGATTCACATGATTGTAGCGAGATAATTATTGAAGACGGAACAAGACAAGACCCGACATTAATTTTTCGATTTACTGATAGGTATAGATACATACGTTCTAGAGTTGTTTTTTTAGCAAGAGACCCAAGAGATATTATATCTTCTAATTTTCATCAAGTTACTAATAGAGCAAAAAATCCGTTTGAATTTAATTCAAAATCTGAGTTTGTAAATCATGAAATATTTGGATTCAAGCGAATTATTCATTTCTTTAATTTATGGTTTGCTAACAAAAATAAACCAAAAGAATTCCTACTAATAAAATATGAAAATTTGTTAGAAAGTTCAGATGACTTAAAAAGAATGATTGAGTTTTTGTCTATTGATGTTTCAGATGAACTTATAGAAAGAGTTTATAAGGAAAGTACTGCAGATAAAATGAGAGAAAAAGAATTAAAAAATCAACTTAAAGGATTTAGTGATTTTGGTAAAGGAGCTAATAAATTGAAAGTTAGAAAGGCAAGGAAAGGATCTTATTTAACAGAATTATCAGAAGAAGATATTGAATTTTGTAACATGGAGATAAGAAAACTAAACCCTTATTTTGGCTATACTTTATGAGGTTATATTATTTTTTTTATTCGTTATTTTATTTTGTAAGATTAATCTTTACAAGAAAACATTACCAAGTGATCTTTTACTCCCCTCATCATTTTAATAGGGGGGAAAGTGCAGAGAATCTTTTTCTCTTACCTATGTTACAAGTTTGCAGACAAGAAAAAATAAATTTCTTATACCTAGAAGAACCAGATATTTACTCAAATCAGAATCGTTCAAAAGAAACTGTGCCATTTGATTTTATATATTATTTGATAATCATCTTTAGAAAATTTATGAATTCTGAGATGTCTTACATAGAAAGAGATAAAAAAATCGGTATATTTTTTAAAAAAGTATTTTTTAGAAATATAACTTTTGATAATTACATTTGTATATCGCAAAGTATGTTAAGTTTTTTTAGAGGAATGAATACTGATGCTAGATTGTTTGATTTACAGCATGGTACAATTCATTCAAAAAAGGAAAGTTACCTTAATGATGGGAAGGCGTCATCTAATTTGATAGAAAATGATACACATCTTTTATTGAGTGGAAATAATTATAAAGATTTATTAGTTGAAAATGAAAAAGGAGACTATTTTGCAAACCACTCTCATGTAATTGGGTCTTCTATCTTTGATAATTATTTAGAAAAACCAGTAGAAATTAATAAAAATGTATTAGTGTCTTTGCAATTTACTCATGATCATACTGAGAAAGAGAATGAGAAAATTGCTAGCAAATTGGAACTGTTGATTGAAAAAGAAAAAAGCTTTTATTTTTATTTAAGAAATCATCCAAGATTTAATAATGAAATAGACTTAACTAGGTTTACAAAGTTATCTAATGTAGAATTAATTGATGGTGATTTATTAGACAATTTCAGGCAATGCTCCCTGCACTTGACTGTTTATTCTACAACTGTATTTGAAGCTGGTTTACAAGGGGTTCCTAGCTATATTTTACAAATTGACTCTGGTAAAATGAATATTTTTAATACTCAGTATCATTATCCATTTTACGATTTATCATTAACAGAAATTCATAAAAACTACTTTCATTCCTCTGATAAAGTTAAAAAGTGGGCAAAACAATTTTACGAACCATTAAATAAAGACTTATTTCTAAAAGTATTGAAAAATGAATAAAAGGAAAATAAAAATATTTTTAGGAGCATATATTAATGAAATAAATGCTCAAAATATTAATTGTTTAGCGCTTGCTAAACATCTTGATAAAAATCAATTTATAACCTATGCTTTAAGTTTGTATTCGGCTCCAAAAATAAATACAACTGCAAATTTGTTTCATTGCTTTTACCCTTTTAAAATATCCTCAATTCTTGGTTTTATTTGGGGAGTAATTAAATGTGATATTGCTTATTTCCCAAAACATCATTCAACTCCTAGATGGATATTAATTCTTTCAAACCTTTTAGGTAAGAAAATCTTTACTACTATTGAAGCTAATATGTGTGATAAGAGAAAAGAAAGAAATATGATTAAATCATTTGGAGGTCAAGATAAATTGATTAATCACTTTAGTTATTTTACTAATATATTCCCAATTACCAAATATATTCTAGATAATTCTAATTGTGGTGTACATTTAAATAGTAAGGTTCTGTATTTGGGTGTTGATAGAGCTAATTTTGTGCCAATTTTGAAAGATAATTTAAGGAATATAGTATTTATTGGTAGTTTAGTAAATGGTAAAGGGACACATGAATTTGTTCAATTGGCTAAGATATTTACAAAAGTTAAGTTTAATATAATTGGTGATGGCCCATTAAGAAAAGAGTTGGAAAATATTTCTTCTGGGAATGTTGTTTTTCACGGAATATTACCTAATGATCAATTAAAATGTGTGTTAAATAATATGGATTTACATGTATTATTATCTAGATGTGAAGGATTCCCAAAAGTAATCCTAGAAACAGCATCATCTGGTATTCCTTCAATCTTATATTCTGATTATGGTGCTGAAGAATGGATAAGCCATAGAAAGAATGGGTTTGTCGTTAATAATATTCAAGATGTAATAGAAATTATTAAAAAATTAGAAAATAATAATGTTTTGTTATCAAAAATGTCAAAAGAGGTAAGTGATTTGTCAAAATTATTTGATTGGAAATTAATAATAAAAGATTGGGAGTTTCAAATATTAAATTTAAAATAAAAAGTTGAAATCAAAAAAAACATATTTAGTCATATCTCCCTTTTTTCCTTCCGAAAATAGTCATAATGGTAGTTATGTTTTTGATGGGGTAAATGAGCTAAAAAAACAGACTAATTTTCATATTGAGATTGTGAAAGTAGTTTCGTTATTTTCTTCTGAAAAAGATTATGAATTCAAAGGGTTTCAAGTAAAAATATTTAAGATGTGTGATTTACCTTTTTTTATTTTTCCTGGGCTTCTTCATTTTATCAACAAGAAAAGAATTTTATCTTTTTTATCCTCAAAAAAGGTAGATGATATTAGCATTATTCATGCTCATGTTACTTATCCTTCAGCATATTTCGCAAATGCAATAGGTGATAAGTGTAATGCTAAAACAATGGTTCAACATCACGGCTTAGATGTTTTGCAATTATTAAATGGAAGAAATGGTTTTTTAAGAAGAATTTGGAAGAATAATTTCATGAAAAAAAGTATTAATCAATTAAATAAGATTGATGTGAATATTGGAGTTTCTGAGAAAGTATTAGAAAAATTAAGAGAATTTAAATCCTATAATCCAATTTCAGAGTATGTTCTATACAATGGAGTAGATACATCAAAATTCTTTCCAAAGAAACTAGAGAAAACAAAAGAATTTACCATTGGTTGTGTAGCTAATTTTTGGAAGATAAAAGATCATATTTCTTTAATAAGAGCTGTAGAGATGTTACTTAAAGAAGGAGAGCAGATTTGTTCAAGATTAATTGGTGAGGGAGCAACATTGCAACATTGCAAAGATTATGTAAAAACCAATAAGTTATCAGAAAATATTGTTTTTGAAAGAGAAATAAAACATGAAAAATTAAATGATTTCTTTAATGAAATTGATTTGTTTGTAATGCCATCTTATTATGAAGCATTAGGATGTGTTTATTTAGAAAGTTGGGCGACTAACACGCCTTTTATTGCTATTAAAGGGCAAGGGATATCTGAATTAATTCCTGATGAAAAAAAATCTTTTTATTTAGCAGAAAAACAAAATCCGATTTCCTTAAAAGAAAAAATACAAATCATCATAGAGAAAGACGAAAAAATGCAATTTGATTATTCTCTTAGTATTAAAAATACTATAGAGAAGTTTTTGCAAAAAAATAGAATTGATGGGGATAATTAGAAAAGTTATAAATAAAATAAAACAGAAAAGATTTGCTAAAACAGAAGCTCAAAAACTTGAGATTGATGGTACATTATTAAATGCTTTTTATAAAACAAAAACTATTTTTATTCATATTCCAAAAACTGCAGGAATGTCGGTAGTAAAAGCTATTTTTGGAGATGTAATTGGAGGAGGGCATAGAAAAATAACTTTTTATAAAAGTATTTTCGGAAATAATTTAGATAATTATTTTAAGTTTTGTTTTGTTAGAAACCCATTTGACAGATTGTATTCTTCTTATAAATTTTTGGAAAAAGGGGGAGTTAATGTTCATGATAAAAATGCTTTTGAAATGTATTTAAAAAATTATACTGATTTTGAAGATTTTGTATTAAATGGTTTGAACGAAAAGTTAATGCGTGAGATTATTCATTTTACTCCGCAAACTGAATTTGTTTGTAATAAAAACGGAAAAATTATTGTAGATTTTGTAGGAAGATTTGAAAAGTTGGAAAAAGATGTGGAATCTCTATCGAACCTTTTAGGGAGAGAAATTAAATTACCTCATCTTAATAGTAATCAGAAAAATAAAAGTTCCTATCAAATATATACTAAAGAAATGTGTAAAAAGGTAAGGGGTATCTATAACAGAGATTTTGATATCTTGTCGTATTAATATATGTTAAAACTAATCATAAAACAAACTAATTGGGGAATACTTGGGGCAGTATTTGGCTTCTCTATTGGTTTTTTGGTTAAAATTTATCTGATTGATATTGTGGGGCTTTCTGCTTGGGGAAAATATGTTTCTGCTCATACTTTTGCAACTACTGCCGATACCCTTTTAGCACTTTCTATCCCTTTTGTGTTAGTGAAATTTATCCCAACTTATTTAGAGTCTAATATTCAAGACGCTAAAAATTTAATAAGTAAATGCTTGAGTTATGCAATAAAAATTCCTTTAATTTTTATTGCATTGATGTATTTTGTTGCCCCATATTTTGATGATTATGTATATAAAGAAATAGATAATTTTACACTTATTTTATTTTTAGTCTCTATCCATGCGCCAATTTCTATTCTTACAGGTATTATTTCATCTATTTATCGCTCAGTTTTTAAGATTAAAGAAATTATTATTATTGGTACATTTATAGCAGTTCCTGTTCGTGCACTGCTTACTTTTTTTATTTTTAAATACACTAATAATATTTTGTATTTTGTAGGTATTGAGTTGTTTACAACTTCATTATCTATGTTTTTGTTGTTTTATCTTTTCAATAAAAATGAATTGAAATTAGCTATAAGTAATACAAAAGAATTTGAGGTTGAATCGGAGGTAATAAGTTATGGAAAAAAGATGTATGCCAATTCTATAATTACATTTTTTGCTACTCAATCATTAAGTTTAGTTTTGAGTATTATGCTTCCGCCAAAACAAATTGGAGTTTATAGTATCTTTTTAACTATTACTGGTATTTCAATGTTTTTAATTCAAAATTTAAATAAAATATTTGCTCCTGCTATCTCCAAGTTATATAAAGATAATAAAATATTAGAGTTAAGCCAGCTATATAAAACCACTACCTTTATAGTTAATTTACTTACTATTCCGTTTTCTATTCTTATTATAGTATTTGCTGATGATATTTTGAGTCTTTATGATAAAAGCGGAGAATTAAACGGCTATGTTCATTATTTATATGTACTGATGGGTGCAAGAATTATTTCGCTTTTAGCTGGAAGCTCAGGTACACTTATGGTAATGGCTGGGCTTGAAAAACAGGAATTGAAAATACAAAGCTTTAAAGCTGTAATAAGTACTATATTAGCATTATTACTTACTGCTAAATATGGGCTGTTAGCAATAGTGTCTTTATTTATTATTTTTATGCTTTTTATCAATATTTCACAACTTATAATTATAAAGAAACACATAAATATTACCCCATTTAGCAATGCTTTATATAAGCTTATTTTAGTGTCAATCCCTTTGGCTTATTTTGCTATTAACCATAATTTTGAATTCCAGATTTATCATTATTTGTTGTTTCCATTTTTAATGTATTTATTTTATGGAATTATTTTTTTAAAACAAATAATATTTACTTATAACCAAATTGTAAGTAATGATTAAGTGGCTATTTAAATATGGCACTGTTATTTACTTGTTAAATACCGTTCTTTTATCAATTGAAGCAACTTTTAATATTGGCTACAATATCTTTTTGGGCATTATGGCATTGTATATTATTTTACTTATAATAAATCCTGAACAAGTAAAATCGGTATTGTTCAATAAAGCTTTTGATTTTTTACTTCTTCTTACAGTGTTGAACTTCTTTTACTGGATTGTTTTTGATAGTTTGAGTAATATCGAATCTATCAAATATTTATTTGCCAGAGCCATTCAGTTTTCAATTATTTCCCTTTCAATTTATCATAATTTTGAATACTATAAAGATACTTTTTTTAAGCATTTAATTTATGTGATATTTTTAATTATAATAGCAGGACTATTTGTAAATCCTTACATTTTTTCTGGAAGATATAATGGGCTTATTTGGAACCCGAATATGTTAGCTTCACTTACAACAATTGGCTTTGCAATTCTGTTTCTTAAATCAGAAGAAAAAACAAATTTTGAGTACTTTTTATTATTCCTATTTCTGTTGGTTTCATTAGCTACTGGCTCTAGGGGAGTTCTGATAGGGGTAGCATTAGCATATGTTATTCGGTTTGGCTTCTCAATTCGGAATGTGACATACGCTATTATTAGTATTGTTTTGTATTTATTGGTAATAAATCTAAACATGGATACTAGCTTGAATCGTTTTGAAACCCAAAGTTTACTAAATGATAGAACTATGCAATTTTATTATGCTTTTGAAACTTTTTTACAAAAACCATTATCTGGTTGGGGACTTGATAAATATGCCTTTATCGATAAAAGCATAGTGCCTTATTATCTAAGAAGTTATATTATTTCTGCTCATAATGGGTATTTAGCAGTATTGGTTCAGTACGGACTAATTTTTTCTGCTTTATTCTTTTTGGTAGTGTTTAGTAAAGCATTTTCTCTCTTGCATTATTTCAGAAAGCCAAAAGTTGGATATATAGTTATTTATTCTTATTTGATAATTTACACCTTAATAGCATCCGTTTATGAAACAATGATGACGGGTATAAATGAGTTTCACACTATACTTTTTTGGTTCTCTCTTGCTATTTTATCATATTCAAAATTTACCTCTATAAATGCAGATTAGGATAATAAAAAATATCAGTGATTTTAAAGTAATAAAAGCAGATTGGGATAATTTGTATTTCTTAACTAATTGTACTGTTTTTCAATCCTTTGAACTTAATTATTACGCTTGGAAAGATGAGTTGAGTGCCGAAAACAAAAACAGCTTATCTGTAGTGATTGTAAAGAATAATAATGGTGAATGTGCTATTTTTCCATTTTATATTGATGCAAAAAAATGCTTAAGATTTATCAATGATATTCATTTTGATTTTTGTGATTTCCTTAGCAATTTCAAATTAGATTTAGAAGTTGTGTTTGATGCCATAAGGAAAGAATTTTCCTTTAGTTTGATACAGCTTATCAACTTAAAGCCAGATAGTAATTCTTGTATTTCTTTTGAGAAAAAACAACAATCACTCATTTTTTTAGAGCCATTTGAGAAGTATTCTATAGTAGCATTAGAGAAAGGAATTTTTCCTGAAAATTACCCATTATTCAAATCCAAACAAAAAACAGAATTTAGAAGAGTTAAAAAGAAGAATGATGATAAAACTCATACTATTTTAAGAGCTGATAAGGATAGTTTTCCTAAAGATGAAATACTTTCGTTAAAACAAAAGATGATTGATTTGGGCTGGAGAGATAATCGGTTGTTACCAGAAAAACAACTTTTTTTTATTGAGAGTATTTATAATTCTAACAAATTATTTTTAAGTTTTGTGAAAAGTCAAAATAGCGTAAATGCTATTTCTTTTATTTTGCACAAAAATAATGAGTATTTATTCTGGATTGATATGTTTGATGGCAGTAAAATGGTGAGTATTTTTAACTATATCTCATTAATGCAGAGGTTATCAGCTAAAAATAGGGTGCTTATGAATTTAGGTAGAGGTGCTTATGATTATAAAATAACTAACTTTAAACCTGAAATAAAACAACTATTTGCGGTTTCTTTATTTTCTAATAAGTGGGAGAAAATCAAGTTTTTCTTTTTTGAAAAAGCAAAAAATAGATTAAAACGGATTTATAAAAAGTTGAAAAAATGAAAGTATTCTGTTATTTTGTGGAGCCAGCTTCTTATACTATTGATTTAATCAAAAATGTGCATCAAATTAGGGGTATTTCTTTTTGTTTTATAAAAGGAAAATCGGAGGCAAAATCAAATACTAAAATAGATGCAGTATTTTTATCTGAAAAATCACTTTTTGAAAAACTCCAATTCGTTTACAAACAATGGAAAAATAATAGCTTAATAGTTGTTAATGGTTATAATAATCTCCCCTTTATTCTTACTTTTTTATTGAATTTTTTTGCATCCAAAAAAAAATATATTGCTACCGAATCAGATACCAAATTAAGAGTGCCTTCTAATCCTGTAAAACGGATTGTAAAATCTATTTTTCTACAGCTAATATTCGGTAATAAATTTGTTTTAGGATTTGCTGGAGGAAGTAAAACTCATAAAGATTTATTCCGATATTTTGGAATG
This sequence comes from uncultured Weeksellaceae bacterium, assembly GCA_964452095.1. Taxonomy (GTDB): domain Bacteria; phylum Bacteroidota; class Bacteroidia; order Flavobacteriales; family BACL11; genus DUAL01. Next base: position 4,153 of record CAYVKX010000026.1, on the reverse strand, counting down.
CAAGAAAGCAGAATATTTTTACTTCCAATGATGATTGATAATCAGAAGTTTTATCACGAAAAAGTACTCCCATCTACCTTTACTTTTTTGTTTGTTGGCAGATTATTAAAAACTAAAAATGTAGATGTTTTGTGCAAGAAATTTATATCTTCATTTTCTGATAAAAATGCCAAATTAGTCATTGTTGGAGGAGGAGAATATTTAGAGCAATACAAACTGCTTTATGAAAATGAGAAAGTTGAATTTAAAGGAAAGGTTTTCGGAGAAGAATTGATTGAAATTTACCAAAATGCTTCTGTTTTTATTTTCCCTTCTACTTGGGAGCAATGGGGTTTGGTGGTAAATGAAGCATTGTCGGCAGCTCTTCCTGTAATTGCTCATTCGGAAGTTGGAGCTGTTTATGATTTAGTTTTAGAGAAAAATACAGGTTCAGTAATTAATAATTGGGAGGAGTTAGAGAAGCAAATGCTTATATTTTATAATGATGAAAAATTACTTAAAGAGTCGTCAGAAAATGCAGGAAAATTGATGAAAGAATATTGGAATTATGATTTATACAATCAATGTTTAACTGATGCAATTAAAAGAGTAGAGCAATGGTAATAGCGACAGGAATTAAAATAGCGATTATCAAATTTGCCTCTGTTTTTTATTTTAAGAAAAGAAGTAAAGTGATTTTTTATCATGACATCCACTCAGATAAAAAATATACTGAGATGTCAACTCCACTAGATCTTTTTAAAAAGCACATTCAAATAATTAGAGAAAGTGGTTATGAAATAGTTTCTGAAATCACAAAACCAATTAGACAAATTGAAATTTGTTTTGATGATGCTTTTCTAGGGTTGTATGATAATATTGAGTTGATAAATAAGGATAATATTCCAATTCATTTATTTGTTATTTCTTCTTATTTAGATAGCGAAAATCACATTAAAAATGAGCAATTATTAGAGTTAAATAAGAATCCGCTTTTTACAATTTCTTCTCATACAAAAACACATAAAATATTAAATGAAATTTCCGAAACAGAGATTAAAATTGAATTGCAAAATTCTAAATCTGATTTAGAAAGACTTTTAGGTAGAGATGTTAAATCTATTTGTTTTCCTGAAGGAAAATTTAACAATAAAGTGCTTGAGATTGCAACTCAACTTGGTTATAAAAAACAATATTCTTCATTGCCTGGTTTTTCTGATTTAAATAACTCATTGGTATATAGAAGTTTGGTGCAATTTGCAAAGGAAAAAGAGTTTAAAGCAATCTTAAAAGGAGGTGATCATATATTGCAATTTTGGTATAAATTAAAACATTTCAAGAAATGAGAATCTGTTTAGTTTCTGCTTCATTTTACCCAGCTACTTTCTATGGTGGTCCAATTTCTGCTACTTGGGATTTATCTAAGAAGTTAGCTGAAAAAGGGGTAGAAGTTTATGTTTCTACTACTAATGCGAATGGTGATAAAAAATTGGATATTCCTGTCAATCAATTCATAAAAAAAGAAAATATTTTTATTAAATATTACAATGAACAAATTATCAACAAATTTTCACTTGCTTTTTTGCTTGGTATTTGGTCTGACATTAAAAAATCAGATGTAGTTTACATTCAGTATTTGTTTCATTATACAGTTCTTATTTCTTTACTTTTTAGTGTTATTCAAAACAAGAAAATAATCATTTGTCCCAGAGGTAGCTTTTCCAATTTCACGCTATCTAATAAGTTGTCATTTTTTAAATCAATTTGGCTTTTTGTATTTATCCAACCCTTTTATAAAAAGGTAATTTGGCAAGCATCCTCTTATTTGGAAGAAGTTGATATTTTAAGAAGATTACCTAAGGCAAAAGTGGAAATTATAAATGATGGAGTGGATTTCTCTTCTTTTCAAAATGCTGAGCAAATCAGTAGAGAAAATTTGGTAGAAAAATTTACAGAAAAATCATTTCAAGAAGTGAGTAGATTGTTTTTATCTATGGGAAGATTGCATAAAATTAAAAGGTTTGATGTGCTAATTGATGCATTTGGTCTTTATCAAAAAGAAGATGAAAATGCAAAATTAATTATTGCAGGAGGAGATGATGGAGAAGAAAAAAATCTAAAAAGTCAAATTAAAAATTTAGAACTAGAAAGTTCCATTTTTCTGATTGGAAAAGTAGATTTTGATGAGAAAAAACTAGTGTTAAATAATTGTGATTATTTTACACTGGCTTCTGAATTTGAGAGTTTTGGAATTGTAATAGCAGAAGCGCTTTCTTGCGGTAAAGCAATTGTGCTTTCAAATAAAACGCCTTGGAAAGATTTGGAAAAAAATAATTGTGGTATTTTAGCCGAAAACAAGAAAGAGATCTTTTACTCAGCATTCCTGTCAGTTGTAAAACAGAATTTTGATGAAAATCAGATAAGGAATTATGTGAAGTCTAATTATGATTGGGAGGAGATAGTGAAAAGGTTTATCAGAATTATTAAAAATAACTAAATGTATATTTTAGGAATTAATGCCTATCATGGCGATTCTTCTGCATGTCTTCTTAAAGATGGAATAGTAGTATGTGCTACTGAGGAAGAACGATTTAGAAGGATAAAACATTGGGCTGGTTTTCCAACAGAGGCAATTAAATTTTGCTTAGAAGATGCTGGAATTTCAATCAAAGAAGTAGCTCATATTACAATTTCAAGAGACCCGAAAGCCAACTTTTATAAGAAGATATTACATTCTTTAAAGTATTCAATTAGGATTTCAACTATTTGGGACAGATTGATGAATTCTAAGAAAGTGAGTTCTGTAAAAGGAGAATTAGCTAAGCTTTTTAATTTAAATGAGAATGAAATAAAAGCTCAAATTCATAATATCGAGCATCACAGGAGTCATATTGCTTCTTCCTTTTTTGCATCTAAATTTGATAAATCTGCAATACTTTCAATTGATGGTTTTGGAGATTTCACTTCTACTATGACGGCTATCGGAAATGGCAATAAATTTGAAGTTTTAGAGGAAGTAAATTATCCGCATTCATTAGGTGTTTTTTATACAACTGTTACTCAGTTTTTAGGTTTCCCTAATTATGGTGATGAATATAAAGTAATGGGATTAGCTCCTTATGGAGAGGCAAAATACCTGAAAGAATTAGAGCAAATTTTAGAACTTACTGATGATGGGTTTTTCAAACTAAATAAAAAATATTTTAAGCACTTTAAAGAAGGAGTTGCAATGGATTGGGAAGGAGGGATTCCTACAATTGACGCTTTGTTTACAAAGGAGTGGGGCAATCTTTTTAAAAAGTCAAGAAAAAAAGGGGATAAATTAGAGCAATGGCATATTGATTTAGCAACTTCTGTACAAAGATTTACAGAAAAAGTAATTTTTCATATGCTAAATCATCTTCAAGAAAAAACTGGAGCAGAAAAGATTTGTATTACTGGGGGTGTAGCTCAGAATTCAGTAGCTAACGGTAAAATTTTAGAGCATACAAATTTTAAGAATATTTATATTCCATCAGCAGGACATGATGCTGGAACTTCAATTGGTTCAGCACTGTATCTTTACAATCAGATTTTAGATAACGAAAGATTGCCTGAGATTACTACTGCTTATTATGGGAAAAATGCAACAAATGAAGAAATAATTAAAACTCTTGCTGAAAGGGGTGTTAAATATACTATTTTAACAGATGATGAACTTTTTGAAAAAGTAGCTAATAGATTAGTTGATGGTGGAGTAGTTGGTTGGTTTCAAGGTAGAGCAGAATTTGGACCAAGAGCCTTGGGGCATAGGTCAATTATTGTAGATCCAAGAAGAAGTGATGCCAAAGATTTATTAAATGAAAAAATAAAAAGAAGAGAGAGTTTTAGACCTTTTGCTCCTTCAATTTTAAAGGAAGCTGTTTCAGATTATTTTGTTCAACACGATACGGTTCCATTTATGGAAAAAGTATTTGACATCAAAAAAGAAAAATATGATGAAATCCCAGCTGTTACTCATGTGGATGGTACGGGCAGATTGCAATCAGTAGATGCTGAAATTTCTCCAAGATATCATAAATTAATCAGTAAGTTTGCAGAAAAAACTGGGGTACCAATTTTACTAAACACCTCTTTTAATGAAAATGAACCAATTGTAAATAAGCCAGAGGAAGCATTAGATTGTTTCCTTAGA
>CAYVKX010000025.1:0-22726 GCA_964452095.1 uncultured Weeksellaceae bacterium | reverse complement strand
TCTTGTATTTATTTGTGTTCGTGAATACTTTGTATTTCATAATTATATATTTAAAATTTAATAAAACAAATGCATTTTTTCTTTCTTCTTCCAGCCTGCTCTACTACTATAATCTGCAAAATAAATTATAACATCAGCTTGTGAAGCATAGTCCACAAAGAATATCTTTTTATCGGCTTGGCTAGCATAATCTACAAAAAACCAATTCCCATCATTCTGCCCTGCTTGGCTACTGTAATCTACTTTGTAAACTGATAAATCAGCCCTACTTTCATAGTCCGCAACAAATACTTTTACATCAGCTTGTGAGGCGTATTCTACCGAATATACTTTTTGTGCAAAAACATTTGATGCAATAAAAATAGTAACTATTGTTAAGAGAAATTTCATTTGGTAAATATAAAAAATAACAATTAAATGACAAGTTAATTTAATGATTTGATAATTAGCGTATTATCAAATTAAGATTTAGTACCCTATATAAATTACCTTTTTAGTTTCAAAAAACTCTTCCTTAAAAAAGTTCGATATTTCATGTTTAGTATGAGAAATTCCTCTTAATTCCTCCGATAAATCACCCCCCTTAAGATAAAGAATTCCATTATCAATACTATTGCAATGTTTTTTATTGAACTTCCCTTTTACCCATTTTTTAAAGTCAGTCATATTGGTAACTGCACGACTCACTACAAAATCAAAAGTTTCATTAACTTTCTCAGCTCTCTCATGCATAGTTCTTACATTAGTTAAGCCAATTGCAATGCTCACTTCATTCACTACTTTTATCTTTTTACCGATACTATCTACAAGTAAAAAATCAGTGTCAGGAAATAAAATAGCCAAAGGAATTCCTGGAAAACCACCACCAGTACCAATATCCAAAACTCTTGTTCCTTTTGCAAATTGCACCACTTTAGCAATAGCTAAGGAATGTAAAATATGGTTGGTATAAAGCTCTGAAATATCTTTTCTTGAAATCACATTTATCTGAGCATTCCAATGCTCGTATAACTCTTGTAAATCAGTAAACTGCCTAATTTGTTTTTCCGATAAATCAGGAAAATACTTTTGAATAAGTTGCATTTAAAACTTTTCTTTATGCCCAGACATAATCTTGAAAAGTTGCTCACGACTTCTGTGGAGTTGTGCTTTTACTGTTCCAAGAGGAATGTCTAATTCAGTAGCAATTTCCTCATAAGTAAATTCTTTGAAATACCTAAGTTTTACAAGGGTTCGATAGTTTGGCTTTAGCTGTTCTACAATCTGTCGTAAAATCTGAATCCTTTGCTTTTTCATCATTTTTTGCTCAGGATTTGGAGAGTCAGAAGGAAGGTCAAAACTTTGCTTTTCCCCTTTATCATTCACCATCAATCTATCAATAGAAATAGTCGGTAATTTGTTTTTCCTCAAATAATCAATACAATTATTTTTGGCAATGGTAAAAAGCCAAGTACTAAACACATAATTAGGAACATAAAGGTGTAACTTTTTAAATGCCTTACCAAGTGCTTCAATGGTCAAATCTTTGGCAATTTCTGCATTGTTCACCTTTTCGAAAAGCATAAAATAAAGTGGATCTCTATAGAGTCGCATCAACTCATTATAAGCTCTTGTATCCCCAGTATCTAACGCTCTATTTATTAATTTTAAATCTCTTTTTCCTTTTTCTGAAAGTTCTTTTGCCATTACCAGTTTGTAGATTTTTTTTTGGAGCTCAATAATACAAAAATTCCTTGAAAGAAAAGATGTAACACTTCAAGAAGTGGAATCCAAAGTAGCAAATCAGATGATTTTAGCTTTTTCATTATAGGATAATAGAGGGCATAAAACAATAAAATTCGGAAAGTAAAAAGTGGCAATACTACAAATAAAGTGCTTTCAAAAAATACTAATACTGAAAATGAAAGCCAAAATAAAAGCAAAGAAAATGGCCAAAGTGCCAATAAAAATTTGAAAATAATTCGGTACTTTTCAGATGCAGAAATATGTCTTTTTCTTTGGAAAACCCATTCTTTCCATCTTTGCTTTGTTTCAGAAATAGTGTGGGTTTCTTCAGAAATCTCAATAGCAACATTTTGTTTTGTAGCAACTTCTTGAATAAATAAATCATCATCCCCAGAAGGAATATGAATATGAGAAGCAAAACCTTTATTATCAAAAAAAACAGATTTTTTGTAAGCCAGATTTCTTCCAACCCCCATATATGGCAAGCCAGCCAAAGCATAAGAAAAATACTGCAATGTCACATTTACGCTATCAAAACGAATCATCTTATTTAATAGTCCTTTTTTCTTTTTATAGGCACCATAGCCCAACACAATTAGCTTTTCTGCTGAAAAATTACTGACCATTTTACTGAGCCAATCTTTGGAGGAAGGCACACAATCGGCATCCGTTAAAAGCAGATATTCGTGCTTTGCAGCTTTTATCCCAAGCGTGAGAGCAAACTTTTTTCCTACCCTATGTTTTATATGTTGTTCAATTTTCACCATCTTTAAATTATAGTATTTTCTTTTCAAATCTTTCAACACATATTCTGTATTATCCTTGGACTGATCATCTACTAGTACAACTTCAAAATCAGAATAATTTTGCTCTAATATTTTCGGTAAAAATTCTGCTATATTTTCCGCTTCATTTTTAGCACAAACAATAACAGAAATTGGTTCATTAAAAGTGGTTTCTGATGGTTTGTAAATAACAAAACGAACAAAGAAATACAACACATAAAAAAACTGAATTATTAGCGAAAACAAAAAAATAAAAAAGAAAGTTTGAGTAAAAAGTTCCATTAGCACAAAAATAATGTATTTACTAAAAAAATAGGCAAAAAGGAAAACTTATCTTTGCCGCCATGAAATTTGATTTATTAAAAACTGATTCAAAGTCAAAAGCTCGGCTTGGAGAAATAGAAACGGCTCACGGAAAAATCCAAACTCCCATTTTTATGCCAGTTGGAACGGCAGGAACTGTAAAGGGAGTTCATCAGCACGAATTAGCTGAAGATACAAAAGCACAAATTATTCTTGGGAATACTTATCATTTGTATTTGCGTCCAAAACTAGATATTATTGAAAAGGCAGGTGGTTTACACCAATTTATTGGCTGGGAAAAACCACTTCTTACCGATAGTGGTGGTTATCAGGTTTATTCCTTAGCAGAAAATAGAAAAATTACAGAAGAAGGAGTGAAATTCCAATCGCACATTGATGGCTCTTATCAGTTTTTTTCTCCAGAATACGCCATTGATATACAAAGAAAAATTGGAGCGGATATTATCATGGCTTTTGATGAATGCACGCCTTATCCTTGCGAATATGACTATGCCAAAAACTCCATGCATTTGACTCACCGGTGGCTCAAAAGATGTTGCAATCGCTTTGATGAAACCACTGGACTTTATGGATTTGAACAATCATTTTTTCCAATTGTTCAGGGGAGTGTTTATAAAGATTTAAGAGAGCAATCGGCTGAAAAAATCGCATCATTTGAAAGAGAAGGAAATGCTATTGGTGGACTTTCAGTTGGCGAGCCACACGAAATGCTTTATGAAATGACAGATAAAGTTTGTAGCATTCTGCCAAGCGATAAACCAAGATATTTGATGGGAGTCGGCACTCCTTCCAATTTACTTGAAAGCATTGCTTTAGGAGTAGATATGTTCGATTGCGTAATGCCAAGCAGAAATGCTAGAAACGGAATGCTTTTCACTTCAGAGGGAACGATAAATATTAAAAATAAAAAGTGGGAAAATGATTTTTCTACAATTGATGAGAATGGCACTTCTTATGTAGATAAAACCTACACAAAAGCATATCTAAGGCATCTGTTTGCAAGTGGTGAGCTTTTAGGAAAGCAAATTGCTACTTTACACAATATTCGTTTTTATCTGTGGTTAATGGAGCAAGCAAGAGAGAAAATAAAAGATGGAACTTTTGCATCTTGGAAAAATAAAATGGTAAAAAAATTAGATGTTAGATTGTAAATGAAAAAACTTGATTGGTATATCATAAAGAATTTTTTAGGGACTTTCTTTTTTGCAATCTCCTTAATTCTGGTAATTGTAATTGTTTTTGATATCTCAGAAAAAATTGATGATTTCCTAGATAGCCAAGCGCCATTGGAAGCCATTGTTTTTGATTATTACCTGAACTTTATTCCGTTTTTCGCAAACCTTTTTAGCCCACTTTTTATTTTTATTGCCGTAATCTTTTTTACCTCCAAAATGGCTAATAATACAGAGGTAATTGCTATTTTAAATAGTGGAATGAGTTTCTGGCGACTTTTACTTCCCTATCTAATTTCGGCTGTATTTTTGGCTTCTGCATCTTTTGTATTAGGAAACTTTGTAATTCCACCAGCCAATAAAACCAGGATTGATTTTGAAAATAAATACATCAAAAAGAAGTTTCGTTTCAGAGGCAAAAATATACATCTGCAACTACAAAAAGGACAATATGCCTATATGGAAAGCTACAACAGCACTAAGGATATCGCCTACAAATTTGCTTTGGAAAACATTAAAGATGGAAAACTGCAATCCAAATTAAACGCTAATTACATCATGTGGGATAGCACCTCTGGGAAATGGCAAATTAACAAATGGATTACAAGAGAATTTTTAGAAGATGGCGAAAAATTAAGTAAAGGAGAAAGATTAGATACTCTAATAAATTTAAAACCCTCTGACTTTAAAACACGCCTGAGCAAAGTAGAAACAATGAACTATTTTGAGTTAAACGATTATATAAAAGCTGAAGAAATAAAAGGAACTGCCAAAATTGTATTTCATAAAATTGAAAAACACAAACGAATGGCTTTCCCTTTTGCATCCATCATACTAACTGTAATTGGTGTGGCAGTAGCAAGCCGAAAATCAAGAGGAGGAATTGGACTACATTTAGGGGCTGGTTTGCTCATTAGTTTCTCCTATATTTTGTTTATGCAAATTTCCACCACTTATGCAACAAATGGGAATCTTTCTCCAGCTTTAGCAGTTTGGATTCCAAATATTCTTTATACTTTTTTAGGTTTGTTTTTGGTTAGTAAAGCGCCTAAATAGATGGTGGTTTTTAGCTAAAATCACCCTTCTTTATTTTAGTAAAAAATCATTCAATTATCAATTTCTTCTCAAAAATCCCATAAAGCACACTCCCACTCCCACTCATACTGGTATAAATTGCACCATCATTATAAAGCGCCTCTTTTATGCTTTGCAGCTTTGGATGTTTTTCAAAAATGCTTTTTTCAAAATCATTTTGAATTTTTCCTTTCCAATTTTCAATAGGCGTATTAATAAGTTTCATTAAAGATGTTTCAGGTTTTCTAGGAGTAATTCCAGCATAAGCTTCTGCTGTTGAAATATGTATTTCAGGGTTTATCAACTTTATTTCATAACCACTTAAATCCAAATCAATACTTGTCATTTGCTCCCCAATTCCTGCCACATATTTTGGCTTATCCTCAATAAAAAATGGGCAATCAGCTCCCAACTTTAGAGCATATGCTTCTAATTTTTTATTGCTTAAATTAAGTGCAAACAACTCATTTAACCCTCTTAAAGTAAAAGCGGCATCAGCCGAACCTCCTCCAAGTCCAGCCCCAATTGGAATTTGTTTGTGTAAATGAATATGCACATTAGCAATGGCAAAATCTTTTTGTAACAAATGAAAAGCTTTCTCGCACAAATTCTCTCCTTTTGGAATTTCAATTCCACTTGCATAAAATGAGAAATGCTTGCTTTCAGTAATTTCCAAAATATCACAGCAATCAGTTAAAGGGTAAAATACAGAAGAAATTTCATGATAGCCATCTTGCCTTTTGCTAAGCACATTAAGACCAATATTTATTTTTGCATGAGGAAATAGTATCATTTTTAGTTATTGTAATCTAGTCCATTCCTTACAAATAATATGGGAGTTTGTTTGTTATTTTTTGTCTTAAGTCTCATATCTTACTACTAACATCTATTCTAAAAATTAAGTTTTCAACAACAAAGGTAATCACATCATTTTTTTTAGCACCACAAAAATCATTTTTTTTAACTTTGTTCCCCTTTTAAAAATAACAATATGGAATATTTAGAATTTGAAAAACCGATAGAGGAACTTGTTCTGCAAATAGAAAAAGCCCAAGAACTAAAAGAAGAAAGTGATGTAGATGTAAGCACTACCCTGAAAGATTTGGAAAAAAAACTAGAAAAATGCCGTAAAGAAATTTATGGAAAGCTGACTCCTTGGCAAAAAGTACAACTCTCTCGCCACCCAAATCGCCCTTATACTTTGGATTATATTCAGGCAATTACAAAAGGTGATTTTGTAGAACTTCATGGCGATAGAGGGGTAAGAGATGATAAAGCAATGATTGGTGGTTGGGGAAGTATTGATGGTACTTCTGTTATGTTTGTAGGGCAACAAAAAGGTAGAAACACAAAACAAAGACAACATAGGAATTTTGGCATGTCCAACCCAGAAGGATACCGAAAAGCATTACGGCTATTTCGTTTGGCAGAAAAATTTGGCAAACCAATTGTCTGCCTAATTGATACTCCTGGTGCATTTCCTGGCTTAGAAGCAGAAGAGAGAGGGCAAGGAGAAGCTATTGCTAGAAACATTATTGAAATGCTTCAAATTAAAGTACCGATTATTTGCATCATTATTGGAGAAGGAGCTTCTGGTGGGGCATTGGGAATCGGTATTGGCGACAAAGTATTGATGCTCGAAAATACTTGGTATTCGGTTATTTCTCCAGAAAACTGCTCTACTATTTTATGGAGAAGTTGGGACTATAAAGAGCAAGCCGCTAATGCACTAAAACTAACGGGTGAGGATATGCTAAAAAATAAATTGGTAGATGGGATAATTAAAGAGCCTGTGGGTGGAGCACATACATTTCCTGAAAAAATGTACAGAATTTTGAAAAAAGAAATCCTTAAAGAGATTGGAGAACTTAAAGAATTAGGGGAAGAAAAATTAGTAAATAAAAGAATGGCTAAATTCTCAGCAATGGGAATGGTAAAAGAATAAAAAATGGCAAAAACAACTAAAAGAAAAGTAAAAATTGTAAGCGGTAAAATTGATGGAAAACTTCCTCCTCAAGCCATAGAATTAGAGGAAGCTGTTTTGGGTGCTTTAATGTTAGATAATGAAGCGTTATCTGATACGATTGGTATTTTAAGACCTGAATATTTTTATAAAATGGAACATCAAAAAATATTTGCTGCCATTATTGAATTATTTAACGAAAGTAAGCCAGTTGATATCCTTACTATTATAGAGCAACTCAAAAAATCAGGGGATTTAGAAAGCATTGGTGGTGCATTTTATATCACGCAACTCACCAATAATGTTGCCTCTTCTGCCAACACAGAATATCATGCCAGAATTATTGTAGAAAAATTTATCCAACGCTCACTCATTCATATTTCCAGCACTATTATTAAAGATTCTTATGATGAAACTATTGATGTTTTTGATTTATTGAGCAAAGCAGAGCAAGATTTATTTAGCGTAACAGAAGGAAGTTTGCGTAAAAGTTACAGTAAAATGAGCGAACTAATTTCTGATGCGATTCACAATATTGAGGAGTTAAAAAACAAGGAAGACGGACTAAGTGGAGTACCTTCTGGTTTCTCTCAGCTTGATAGAGTAACTTCCGGTTGGCAAAAATCTGATTTGGTAATTATTGCTGCAAGGCCAGGTATGGGAAAAACTGCTCTAGCACTTACAATGTGTAGAAATATCGCCATTAATCATAAAACACCAATTGGAATTTTTTCTTTAGAAATGTCCACCGACCAATTGGTAAATAGGTTGATTTCCTCAGAATCTGAAATTCCATCTAATAAATTAAGAAAAGGAAATTTGGAAGAATATGAGTTTGTGCAACTCCATGAAAAAATAAAAGATTTGGCAGAAGCACCTATTTACATTGATGATACTCCTGGGCTTTCCGTTTTTGAACTAAGGGCAAAAGCCAGAAGATTAGTAAAAAATCATGGAGTAAAAATCATCATTGTTGATTATTTACAACTCATGACTGCCGGAGGAAATAAAAACGGAAATAGGGAGCAAGAAATCAGCACAATATCTAGGTCATTAAAAGGAATTGCCAAAGAATTAAAAATTCCAGTTATTGCACTATCGCAAGTAAATAGAGGGGTGGAATCTAGAACATCAACATCTAAAAGGCCTATACTTGCCGATTTAAGAGAATCTGGAGCCATTGAGCAAGATGCTGATATTGTTACTTTTATTTATCGACCAGAATATTATAAGATTTATGAATGGGAAAATGGAGATGATTCAAGATCGCAAGCAGAAATAATTATTGCAAAACACAGAAATGGTTCTTTGGAAAATATTCGTCTCAAGTTTATTGGTAAGTTGGCTAAATTCTCCGATTTAGATTATTTTGATGGTGCAGAAGGTGGAGAAAGCATGGGAGATGAGCCCTCATTTATTTCTCATCCATCAAGTTTTAATGATGATGAATAAAAAAAGTTTTTTATTTCTAATTTTCATTTTATTTTGCTCAAAATTATGGGCAACATATTTGCTCATTCCTATGGATGAAAATCAGAACAACCACCTAAAAGCATACGGAATTGCCTTTTATACTTTGGAAAATGATGTAAAAGTAGATTGGCTCTTAAATTATAGAGGTGGAAGTTTTTTATTAAAACATTATCCTGAAATTGAAAAGGAATGCAGTATAAGAGGCGTGAGTTTTGAAATAATTGCAGATGTGCAATCTACTCAAATCCTTACTTCCATTGCAAGCCCAGAAGTAAATCAAGATGTTGTAAGATTAGAAAAATCGCCAAAAGTTGCAATTTATTCTCCAAAAAACAAACAGCCATGGGATGATGCCGTTACCCTAGCACTCAAATATGCCGAAATTCCTTATGAGGTAGTTTATGATGAAGAAGTACTGGCGGGAATGTTGCCGCTTTTCGATTGGCTACATCTTCATCATGAAGATTTTACAGGACAATACGGAAAATTCTATGTCGCTTTCAAAAATGCAACTTGGTACAAAGACCAAAAAATAATGTACGAACAAGCGGCACGAAAAGCAGGATTTGCAAAAGTATCAGAGCATAAACTGGCAGTAGCCAAAAAAATAAAAGAGTTTACTGCCGGAGGTGGCTTTCTCTTTGCCATGTGCTCGGCTACCGATTCTTACGATATTGCCTTGGCTGCTGAAGGAATTGATATTTGTGCCCATATGTTTGATGGAGATGCTACCGACCCAAAAGCACAAGAGAAATTGGACTTTAATAAAACCTTTGCATTCAAAGATTTTACACTAGTAAAAAACCCTAATCAGTATGAGTTTTCCTCCATTGATGCTACTGAGACAAGAAGAATAAAAAAAGAAATTGACTTTTTTACACTCTTTGATTTTTCAGCAAAATGGGACCCAGTACCTACTATGCTTTGTCAAAATCACATGCAAGTAATTGCAGGTTTTATGGGACAAACTACTTCTTTCAAAAAACAATATATAAAATCGAATGTGCTAATTATGGGCGAAACAAAAGCCACTAATGAAGCAAGATATATTCATGGGAAACTAGGCAATGGCACATGGACTTTTTATGGAGGGCACGATCCTGCTGATTATCAACATAAAGTAGGCGACCCTCCAACTGATTTAAACTTGCATCCAAATTCTCCTGGCTACCGATTAATTCTAAATAATATCCTCTTTCCTGCTGCCAAAAAGAAAAAGCAAAAAACATAGAATTCTAAAAACAAGGTATGTAAGCGATTTTTCCTTAATTTCGTGCAGAATGTTTAGTGCCAAAGAAATACTAATAAAATACTGGGGACACACCCATTTCCGATCAATGCAGGAGGAAATTATTCAATCTGCATTAGCTGGGAAAGATACCCTTGCCCTATTGCCAACTGGCGGTGGAAAATCAATTTGTTTTCAAATTCCAGCATTGATGCAAGATGGAGTCTGCATTGTTATTTCCCCCTTAATTTCACTAATGAAAGACCAAGTGCTACACCTAAAATCTAAAGGAATAAAATCGGTAGCTATTACTTCTGGCTTATCAAAAAATGAGGTGGAAGTTGCCTTAGATAATTGTATTTATGGTAACTACAAATTCCTTTATCTCTCACCAGAGAGATTACAAAGCAAAATGGTTCAAGAAAGAATAAAACTAATGAATGTGAATTTGATTACAGTAGATGAAGCGCATTGCATTGCTCAGTGGGGATACGATTTTAGACCATCTTATTTGCATATTGCAGAAATTAGAGAAATAATTCCTGACACGCCAATTTTAGCTCTCACCGCTACTGCAACTACCGATATTATTGATGATATTCAAGAAAAATTATTGTTTAAGGAAAAACATCTTTTACAATCTTCATTTGTAAGAGAAAATCTATCTTATGTGGTAATTAATAAAGAAGATAAAAGAACTTTATTATTGAAAATTCTGAATCATTTTAAAAGTAGTGCTATTGTGTATGTAAATAGTAGAAGGGAGACTAAAGAAATAACCCAATTTTTAAGAAACAATAAAATTTCTTCCGATTTTTATCATGCCGGTTTGGATATGGAAATTCGTAACCAAAAACAAGAAAAATGGACACACAACCAGATAAGAGTAATGGTAGCTACCAATGCTTTTGGTATGGGAATTGATAAAGGAAATGTGAGAGTAGTAGTGCATTTAAGTGCCCCAACTTCTTTGGAGGCATATTTTCAAGAAGCTGGGCGTGCTGGGCGTGATGGAAATACGGCTTATGCCATTTTGCTAAGCAATAGAAATGATATGATTGAGCAAAATAAATTTATACTTTCTCAGTTTCCAAATCTGAAAGAAATACGGGATTGTTATCAGAAAATAGCCGATTTTTTTCATATTGCTGTGAATACAGCAGAGGGCGAAAGTTTTGAGTTTGATATCATTGATTTTTGCAATAAATATGGTTTGAATACTTACAAAACTTACAACATCTTAAAATACTTAGAAAAAGAAGAATTTATCAAACTTACCGATTCCATTCACTCCCCTTCCAAATTGCATTTTACGGTAGATAATTCTGAGCTTTATAGCTTTCAAGTGGCTAATGTTCATTACGATTCTTTCATCAAACTTTTGTTGCGTTCTTATAGCGGACTTTTCGAAAATTATGTAATAATTAATGAGCTTACTTTATCCAAACGATTCAACTCCTCTCCAGAAAAAGTGATAGAATTTTTAGAAAAATTACAACAATTAGAAATCCTGAAATATGTACCAAGAAACAACTCTCCAAAACTAATATTAAGCAAAAATAGAGTAGAAGCAAATAGCATTCAAATATCTGAAGAAATAATAGCAAAAAGAAAGCAATTAAGAAAAGAAAAAATGGAGGCAGTAATTACTTATACTGAGGACATTACTACTTGCCGAACTAAACAATTATTAGAATATTTTGGGGAAGAAAACGATTATAAGTGCGGAAAATGTGATGTGTGTGTAGAAAGAAACAAATTAAAGCTTAGCGACTTAGAATTTGAGAAAATTAAAAAATTAATGCACAATGTATTGCAAGAAAAAGATTTAACTACTTTAGAAATATCCAAAATAATTACTTCTATAAAAGAAGAGCAAATCATCAAAGTATTGCAATGGCTGATAGATAACGGCAAAGTAAAACTCTCTGCAAATAAATATTCATGGATATCCTAAATATTCTAAATTTGCCGATATGAAAATTATCTTTTTTGGAACTCCCCCATTTTCTGCTTATATATTAGAGCAATTAAATTCCTCAAATAAAGTTTTAGCAGTTGTTTGCCCGCCAGATAGAGAAAAAGGTAGAGGAAGAAAAATTATTTCCCCTGCCGTAAAAACAAAAGCTCAAGAATTGGGCATAAAAGTATTGCAGCCAAATAGTTTAAAAGAGGAAGGTTTTATAGAAGAATTGCAAAACTTAAATGCGGATTTGTTTATTGTTGTGGCTTTTAGAATGCTACCAAAACAGGTGTGGCAAATCCCTGAAAAAGGATGTGTGAATTTACATACTTCACTCCTACCAAATTACAGAGGTGCTGCACCAATTAATTGGGTGCTGATAAATGGAGAAATAGTAACAGGAATCTCTACTTTTTTCATCAATAAAAATATAGATGCCGGCAATATTATTTTGCAAGAAAAGATAGCATTAAACAACAAAATAACTGCTGCACAATTGCATGATATAATGATGGGAAATGGTGCTAATTTACTTTTAGAAACTATTAGAAAGATTCAAACGAAAAAAGTAAAAGAAATTGCACAAAGCAAATCTTCAACAGATAAAGATGCACCAAAACTTAATAAGGAATTATTAAAAATTGATTGGAGCAAATCGGTGGAAGAAATTCATAATTTGATAAGAGGACTCTCTCCTGTATTATCAGATAATACACTACTAAAAGATGTGGCAATTTGTCCTTCCACTTGGTTTTATTTTAATAATGAAAACAAGAAAATAAGAGTAAAACTATTACTTTCCAAAATGGAAAAAACAGAGCATAACAATGAGATTGGAAACATCATTACTGATAATAAAACTTGGCTTAAAATTGCCGTAACTGGTGGGTTTATTTCCATCTTGAAATTGCAAATGGAAGGGAAAAAAGCAATGGATATAAAAAGTTTCTTGGCTGGATTTCAACTGCAAAATGATTTTACTGCTTGCTGATGAATTCTACTAAAATTAAAAAATTGATTCAGCATTTATCTGACTTTATTACTGAAGAAAGATTGAGTTTATTTCAAAAGAATTTGGAGCAAAGGACAAATCAAATCTCTATAGTATTAGAAGATATTTTTCATTCACAAAATGCAAGTGCAGTACTTAGAACTGCCGATTGTTTTGGCATACAAAACATCCACATTATTGAAAATAGAAATGAATATAATACCAATCCGAATGTTTCTTTGGGCTCATCAAAATGGCTCACGCAAACTTTCTACAATCAGCAAAAAAATAACACAAAAGAATGTTTGCAAAAGTTAAAGGATGATGGATTTCGTATTTTGGCAACCACTCCACATGGTGCAAAAAGCATCAATGAAATTGACATCAAAAAAGGGAAAATTGCCTTGCTTTTTGGAGCAGAACAAGAGGGACTTTCTGATACCGCTTTGCAAATGGCAGATGAAAAAATCACAATTCCTATGTTCGGATTTACCGAAAGTTATAATATATCGGTGGCTGCTGCACTTTGTATGCAAACTATTAGTAGTAAAATAAGAGAAAGAAAAATAGATTGGCAACTAACTGAAATTGAGAAAGATAAAGTACTGCTGAATTGGCTCAGAAACAGTATAAAAGAAGCAAAACTAATAGAAAAAAGATTTAACAAGGAGTTCCTTAGTCAATAAGGTAGAATTATTATATTTGTCACTTAAATTAAAAACATGGGAAGAGGAGATAGAAAAACTAAAAAAGGTAAAATTAGACTTGGTTCTTTTGGAAAAGTAAGGCCAAGAAAAAAAGCAACAGAAACTTTTGTTGCAAAAGAAAGTAAACCAAAAAAAGTAGAAAATCTAGTAGAAGAAGCTACAGAAAAAAAGAAAACTACTGCTAAAAAAACTACTAAAAAGAAAGCTACAGCAAAGAAGAAAACTACCAAAAAGAAGGACTAACTCTAAGGAGAGAGTCGTTCTATTTTCCAATTATTATTACTAAGAGTGTATTTTATTCTTTGGTGAAGCCGAAATGGTCGTCCTTGCCAAAACTCAATAGATATTGGCTTTATTTTATAGCCACCCCAATGCTTTGGGCGTTCCACTTTTTCTCCTTTAAATCTGCTTTCAATTTCATCCATAGCATTTACAAATTTAAAGTATAAACCAACTACCGCACTTTGCTCAGATACCCAAGTTCCAATCTGACTTTCTCTTGGTCTGGAACTAAAATACTGATCGCTATCAGCAGCCGAGATTTTCTCAGTTGTACCCACAATTCTTACTTGCCGTTCTAACTCTGCCCAATAAAAATTTAAACAAACCGTATTATTTTTTTCAATATCATCAGCTTTTGCACTTTTGTAATTGGTGAAAAAAGTAAAACCTTCTTTATCAAAAGCCCTTAAAAGCACTACTCTTGAAGATGGAATTGAATCTTTAGAAACAGTTGAAAGGACAAAAGCATTTGATTTTTCATCCTTTTCCATTGCTTGTCTCATCCATTCTGAGAACAAACTCACAGGGTGTTCAGGAAGATTTTTAACATCAATTTTATACTTGTTGAAATCTTCTCGTAAGTTTTTTATTTTCCTTTTTAGATCGCCCACCTTTTATTATAATTTAGCCCCAAAACTAATAAAAATAACTGGCTTAAATGTTAAAACCAAAAAAAGGAAGACTGCTTATTTCTGTACCTTCAATGGAGGATGCAAATTTCTTTCGTTCTGTTATTTTGTTAGCAGTTCATAATGATAGTGAAAGTGTAGGATTTGTGCTTAACCAACCGACAAAAATAAAAGTTCATCACTTGATTGAAAGCTTTCCAAAATCTGATTTTCCTATTTATATTGGCGGTCCTGTAGAAAGAAATTCTTTGCATTATATCCACACGCTTGGCAAAAAAATTGATGGAGCACAAAAAATTATAGACGGACTTTATTGGGGAGGAGATTTTGAAGTGGTGAAAAAATTAGTTGAGAACAATGAAGTAGATAGCTCAAATATTAGATTTTTTGCCGGCTATTCTGGCTGGGACAAAAATCAATTAATTACTGAAATAAGAGAAAACTCTTGGATTGTGGTTTCTTCAAATAAAGATTGTTGTATGAAACTGAGCAAAAACAAAGAGTTATGGAGCTCTTTTATCAAAAAAATGGATGCTAAATATGCAATTTGGACTAATCTACCAAGCGATCCTTTTCTAAACTAAATCGTTTAGTTTTTCTGTAAGATATTCAGCTATTTTTTTCTGATTAAATTTTCTGTTTTCAATTTGAGCAGCCCACTTTACTCCTTGAATTGCATTGCTTAAAAACACCTCATCTGCTTGCAGAATTTCTTCTAAATTAACCCTAGTTTCTTTAATTTCAAACTCAGGAAATTTTAACATCAAATTTCGCATTGTTCCATCTACACAGCCTTCACTTAGTTTTGGCGTAAAAATAACATCATTTTTTACAAAAAATACATTAGAATTTGCACTTTCAATTATCCTGTTTTCTGAGTTAAACATCAAGCAATCATCCAATGATTTTTGCTGAGTATCAAGCGAGCACATCACTGATTGTAAGGCACTCATTGTTTTAAGGTTTGATATAGAATTTGCAGGTTTAAGTTGTGATTTATACAGTCCTAATTCCAATCCTTTCTTATTTAAAGTAAATAAATTATCCTCAGATTTTTCACTCATTAAAACAGAAGATGCTTTACTGTTTTTTGGCAGATACTTCCCTCCTTCTTCTCTAAATACAATAATTTTTATTGTGCCACCTTTACTAATTTTATTTTCGTTTATCAAAAGGTGAATGTCTTTTCTGAAACCATCTTTACTAGATGAGTTTTCTAATTTCAAAGCTTCTATTCCAGCAAATAATCTACTAAGATGTGCTTCTAAATTAAAGGCATTTCCATTGATTATTTTGATGCTTTCAAACAGACCATCTCCATACAAAAAAGCCCTATTATTTACTGAGATATGAAATTCCTCTTGCTTGAAGATTTGATGATTGAATATAATTTTAGACATTAAAAAGTATTAAAATTGTATTTTGCGAACTTATTACAAATAATCTTTATGAATAAACTTTTCTTTCTTCTTTTAATCTTTTTTTCTCAAACAATTTTTTCTCAAACAATTATTACAGGGAAAGTTGCTGATAAAAATACTAAAGAAACCCTCATTGGTGCTAATGTTATTATTAAAGGAACAAGTATTGGAACAGCCACAAATTATGAAGGGGATTTTAAACTAACCACTTCAAATACATTTCCTATCACACTTACAATTAGTTATTTAGGATATGAAAATAAAGATGTGCTAATCAAACAAAATAAGAAAAATAGAATTATTTATATCTCGGCTGATAGTAAAACTTTAAAAGAAGTAAGAGTTGTAGATAGCCGGCTTACCGAAAAGCAAAAAGAATCAGCACTTACAGTGGAAGCTATGGATATTATTGCGATAAAAGAAACGCCTGCAGCCAATTTTTATGATGGATTGGGTGCATTAAAAGGAGTGGATATTACGGCTGCAAGTTTGGGGTTTAAAATTATAAATACTAGAGGGTTTAATAGCACCTCCCCAGTTCGCTCATTGCAAATAATTGATGGGGTAGATAACCAAGCTCCAGGGCTTAATTTTTCACTTGGGAATTTCTTGGGCTCATCAGAATTAGATGTAATGAAAGTAGAGATTATTCAAGGGGCAAGTTCGGCTTATTACGGACCAAATGCTTTTAATGGAGTAATTAGTATGACCACTAGAAACCCTTTTATTAGACCAGGGCTTTCAGTAATGTATAAGATGGGCGAAAGGAATTTGTTTGAAAATGCTTTCCGATTATCAGAAGTAATAAAAAATAAAAATGGAGAGGAGAAGTTTGCCTATAAAATCAACTTCTCTTATATGCAAGCATACGATTGGGAAGCTAACAATATGGCGGCAGTAGATGATACTGATATGAATGAAAATAATCCTGGAGGGTATGATGCCGTAAATCGATATGGAGATGAAGATACAGATGGAAACCTGAATGATATGACGAGTAATTTGAATCTGTTTTACATTCAATATCCAGGACTTGGAAAATTCCATAGAACAGGATATATGGAAAAAGATATTGTAGATTACAACACTACAAACCTAAAAGTCGGTACTGCTCTTCATTACAAAATTACTGATAGTACGGAACTTATTTACGCACTTAATTATGGAACAGGAACTACCGTTTATCAGGGAGAGAACCGCTTTAGCCTAAAAGGAATTCAGTTCTTTCAAAACCGATTGGAAATCAATAAAAAAGATAAATATTTTTTAAGAATTTATCGCTCACAAGAGGATGCAGGACAATCGTATGATGCGGTATTTACAGCCCTAAAGCTACAAGAACTTGCTGGAGATAATCAGAATTGGTACACAAAATATAAGAATAAATTTAGAAATCAGTTTTCTTGGGGGGATGTGAATTGGGGAACTCCAAATATAATTGGCTTTGGAGGCAATCCTCCTGCTGCAATTTGGGGTTTTATGGGAGATACTATTTTGATGGAGGATTGGTATGTTTTAAGCGATTCGGTATTATTAGCAAATACGGACGCTATTATTGCTTCACATAATGACACAAGAACAATTGCTGACCAAAACAGATTAATTCCTGGAACAGATGAGTTTGCTGCTGCCTTAAAAGGTATTACTTCCAAAACTTCTTTTTTGGAAGGTGGAACTGGCTTTTATGATAAATCTGCTTTAAACCATATTCATGGAGAGTATATGTTTAACCCTAAATTTGCAAAAATAAAAGTAGGTGCAAATTTCAGGATTTATCAGCCAGATTCAAAAGGAACTATATTTATAGATACAAATGATGTACCGATAATTAATAAAGAGTTTGGAATTTATTCTGGTCTTGAAAAAAATGTTTTAGGTGAATCATTAAAATTAAGCGGTACTTTTCGATTAGATAAAAATGAGAATTTTGATTTTCTTTTTTCTCCAGCCGCCTCTATTGTTTATAAGCCCACAGAAAAAGATATTATTCGCCTTTCTTTTTCTTCTGCTATTAGAAATCCTACCCTTTCCGATCAGTATTTGTACTATAATGCTGGAAGGGCTATTTTGATTGGAAATATTGCTGGACACGGCTCTGATGATGGGCCTCACTTTGATAATTCAAAGGAAAATATGGTAACTGTTCAATCTTTAATTAATTACTATTTACCAGCTATTCCTCATATCGATAGTTTAAAGTTTTTCAAAATTGACCCCATTCGCCCTGAAAAAGCAAAATCAGTTGAAGTTGGCTACAGAACTACTCTTTTCAACAAATTATATCTAGATGCAAATTATTATTATTCGGAATATACCGATTTTATTGGTTATAAAATTGGAGTAAAATTTAATTATTTTGAGCAGAATGGGAATTATGCTGTCTCACTCCCTTCCATTCAAGCGTATAGAATTGCTGCAAATGCAACTAATACCGTAACTACCCAAGGCGCTTCTATTGGGCTTAATTACTTCTTGAATACTCATTTTACTTTAAATGGAAATATGTCTTGGAATAGGTTAAATGAAAAAGGAACAGAAGACCCAATAATTCCTGCCTACAATACGCCAGAATACAAATACAATTTGGGCTTAGTTGGCAGAGAACTTCATTTGAGCAAAAATCATAACTTCTTGAAAAATTATGGTTTTAGCATCAATTACAAATGGGTTGAAGGATTTCGGTATGAGGGCTCTCCTCAATTTACTGGATTTGTACCCACTTACAGTTTAGTAGATGCTCAAATTAGCAAAGAATTACCAAAGTTAAAATCAACAATAAAAGTAGGTGCATCCAATTTATTGGACAATAAACACTATGAAATTTATGGCGGCCCTTATATAGGGAGAATGCTTTATTTCTCAGTTCTTGTCGAACTTTACTAAAAAAATAGTAATATTGTACAATTAATCAAAAACACAAAACAATGAAAAAAGTATTACAAAATTTTATGGTACTTGCTATTGCAGTAAGTACAATTGGTGCAAATGCACAACAAATGAGATATCTGGATGATGTCTTTACAAATGTTACAGTAACATCTGATGTGCAGTTTGCTGAAAACATTAGTATTATTGATGCAGTATTATCAGGAGGAGTGAATCCGCCATCTCTTAAGCCTATCCTATGTGATATCTATGAGCCAACTGGAGATACGCTAACAAATCGACCTGTTGTTATTTTATCGCATACGGGAAGTTTCTTGCCACAAGTAATTAATGGACAACCAACTGGAGATAAAAAAGATTCCTCAATTGTTCAGCAATGTATGCGTTGGGCTCGAAAAGGTTATGTAGCAGTTGCAATGAATAACCGCTTGGGATGGAATCCTACCTCTACTGATCAGGACACAAGAACAAGCACTTTATTACAAGCGGCTTACAGAGGAATTCAAGATGCGAAAGCAATGGTGAGATTTATGAGAAAAACAGAAGATTTGGATGGTAATCTTTACGGAATTGACCCAAATAAAATTGCACTTGGAGGGCAAGGTACTGGAGCATACATCTCATTAGGGTATGCAACTTTAGATACAGTTGGTGATGCAACTCCTTGGGAAGAAATATTCTTGCTTAAGTTCTTTAATCTCACTACAGGGCAGCCGTATGTTTACCCTCCTATTTTCGGAAATTATGACGGAACAGATTCTACTTGGCTTCCAATCTATGACAGCACAGGTACTGTTGTAATTGGACAAATTCCTTGGAATATTCCAAATTGGCCATCTTATAGTAATGATATTAATATGGCTTTTAATATTGGTGGTGCTTTGGCTGATAGTTCTTGGCTAGAGCCAGGTGATGTACCATTGGTTAGTTTCCATTGTACTAAAGATCCTTACGCTCCTTATGCTAATGGAGATGTAATTGTACCAACAACAGGTGATTTTGTAGTAGAAGTACAAGGAAGTCATACTGTTCAAAGAATCTCTAATCAGTATAATAATAATGCTGTATTTGTAAATGCAGGATTCACTGATGGGTTTACGCAAGCTGCTAATGTTAATAATGATGGATATGAAGGGCTTTATCCTTTCTTAACTCCTACTCCTGATACTACAACAGTAATTCAAATGGGACTAGGTGGTGCTGAATATAATGAGGAAGAAGGTGCTCCTTGGGACTGGTGGGATAACACTTGGTATGAACAAACAGCTAGTTTTATACACGATCCAAATGGATTATTACCGTCAGGGTACTTTGCTACAAACTCAACTTTAGGAAATCCAAATATGTCTTCTACAAAAGGTAACGCATATTTAGATACTATTCAGGGGTACTTAAACCCTAGAATGTTTATCGCTTTAGGACTAGATACTTTGATGACTACTTCCATTGAAGAAGTTATTGATTTCTCTACTGAGATTTATCCTAACCCTACTACCGATAAAGTAAATATTGTGAGTTATGCTGCAGCAATCAAATCTATTGAGATTTATAACATTCACGGACAAGTAGTAATAAGCAAAGAAGTAAATGCAAATCAAATTCGAATAAGTACTTCTTCTTTAAGTAAAGGAATTTATATTTTGAATATAAAATCAGAAAAAACCACTATTACAAGAAAGTTAATAGTTGAGTAAAAGTTAATTCTTTTCAGAATAAAAAAAGCCCCTCAGAAATGGAGGGCTTTTTTGTTAGCTAATATTAAATGGAATATAATGTGTGGAAATCTAATCTCTCAATAGGTATTTAATTTATAAATTCTCAGAAATAAGTTCTGCAATATCCATTACCTCAGCAGCACCTTCATTTACAGATTTCACTCCATCTGTCATCATAGTATTACAAAACGGACATCCAGTAGCAATAATATCTGGGTTTAAAGAAAGGGCTTCCTCTGTTCTGTTAATATTTATATCCTGACTTCCATTTTCAGGTTCTTTAAACATTTGAGCTCCTCCAGCACCACAACAAAAAGAAGTCCTCTTACTTCTTTTCATCTCTACTAATTCAACACCCAAAAGTTTTATTAGTTCTCTTGGAGTATCGTACACATTATTTGCTCTCCCTAAATAACAAGGGTCATGGTATGTTACTTTCTTTCCTGATAAATTTCCAGTAATCTTAAGTTTTCCTTCTTCTAAAAGCTCTTCAATGAACTCTGTGTGATGTTGAACTTTGTAGTCTCCACCAAGCCCTTTGTACTCATTTTTAAGAGTATTATACGAATGCGGGCAAGTCGTTACTATCCTTTTTACATTATATGCATTCATAATTTCAATATTCATTATTGCTTGCATCTGAAAAAGAAATTCATTTCCAGCTCTTTTTGCTGCATCTCCACTGGATGATTCTTCCTCACCCAAAACGCCAAAATTCACTCCAGCAGAATTCATTATTTTCACAAAAGATCTAGTTATCTTTTTTGCTCTATCATCAAAACTGCCAGAGCTTCCTACCCAAAAAAGAATATCTGCTTCTTTTCCTTCTGCCATAAAATTGGCCATTGTTTTTATCTGTAATTCACTCATTTTCTTATGATTTAAAAACTTGAATTGTTACATCTTTTTCTACCAAATCAGTAAACTTACCATCAAATCTGGTTGCCCGAACAATATGATTATCAACCCAATGATAATTTCCACCTCTGGGTTTCCCCATTAAAAGTCCATGATACTTAAAACCATTCTCTTTTAACCAAATTTCAGTAACCTCTCTATGCTCCTCAACTCTAGAAGTGAAAAATGTAATGTAATGACCTTCATCATACCATTTATTCAGAGTTTTAAGTGCATCCGGATAGAGTTTGGCTGTTGCCATTCTTTCTGGTTCTTCATTCGGAATATCGTCACAAATTGTCCCGTCAATATCAATCAAATAATTTTTTATTTCATCTGGCAAAACTGGAGAAATATGTTCCCCATCAACAATTTTATCTACTAAATTATTCATCTTTCCAATTTAATCTGTCTGCTGCAGGAAATTGCCAAGGAGCTCCATTATTTTCTATATTTGTAAACATCATATTTAACTCAGTTGGTGCAGCTGATTGCTCCATCACCAAATACCTTCTCATATCCAAAATTATTGACAAAGGATCTAACTCAATAGGACAAGCATCCGTACATGCGTTACATGAAGTACAAGCCCATAATTCTTCTGCAGTAATATAATCGTTCAATAAAGATTTTGTATCCTCTATCCCTTTTCTTTTATTGTCTGAAAACTCAGTAATTCTATCACGAGTGTCCATTAAAATTTTCCTTGGAGAAAGTAGTTTTCCTGTCTGATTTGCAGGACAATTATCTGTACATCTACCACATTCCGTGCAACTATACGCATTTAATAACTGCACCCAATTTAAATCCGTAACATCTTTTGCTCCAAATGATTGAGGCGTTTCTGCAGGTTCTGGCTGTGTTGCAAAAGGATCTGCATTTGGATCCATCATCAATTTAACTTCTTTAGTTACAGATTCTAAATTATTAAATTGTCCTAACGGATTTAAATTTGCAAAGTAAGTACTAGGGAAAGCAAAGAAAATATGAAGGTGTTTTGAAATTAAAACATAGTTCATAAAAATCAAAATCCCTACAATATGAAACCACCAAGTAAATCTTTCTAAGAATATTAAAGTTGAAGTTTCCATTCCATTAAAAAGTGGCTGTAAAAACTGAGAAACAGGATTAGAAAAATTTACAACATAATGTTCCGCACCAGCTGAAATCAATAAGGAATCTGTTGCATTCATAATTAAAAATGCTGACATCAATAATATCTCAAATATCAGAATTAAATTTGCATCCGTTCTTGGCCATGAAGTCATTTCTTTTTTCCAAAAACGCTTTATTTTCAACATATTTCTTCTGATAAGGAAGATAGCACAAGCAACTAAAACTAGAATTGCTAAGACTTCAAATGAAGCAATTAAAAAATTATATAATCCAACTGGAATAATTGTGGATAGAAATCTATGCGAACCAAAAATACCATCTAATACAATCTCGATCATCTCTATATTAATGATAAGAAAACCAACATAAACTATT
>CAYVKX010000024.1:0-23299 GCA_964452095.1 uncultured Weeksellaceae bacterium | reverse complement strand
AACTCCCAGCAACTAAGACATCAGCCCCTGAATCTAATAATTTTCTTGCATTTGTAGTGCTTACTCCACCATCAATTTCTATTAAAAAATTAGCACCACTCATCTTTCTCAAATGAGCTAATTGTTTTACTTTTTCATAAGTATTTTCAATAAAAGATTGCCCACCAAAACCAGGATTTACACTCATTATACAAACCAAATCTAAATCCTGCAAAACATCTGTAAGTAAATGCACAGAAGTGTGAGGGTTTAGTGCTACTCCAGCCATCATTCCTTCTTCTTTTATGGCCGCTAAAGTTCTGTGCAAATGATCGCAAACTTCATAATGAACAGTCAGTACATCAGCTCCAATTTCCTTAAATGTTTTGATGTAT
Organism: uncultured Weeksellaceae bacterium; assembly: GCA_964452095.1. GTDB lineage: Bacteria > Bacteroidota > Bacteroidia > Flavobacteriales > BACL11 > DUAL01. The sequence continues at coordinate 22,925 of CAYVKX010000024.1, read as the reverse complement.
TTATCTGGTTGTACAATCATCAAATGCACATCTAAAGTTTTCTTAGCGTAAGAATTTATGTTCTTTATAATTGGCATTCCAAAGGAGATATTTGGAACAAAAACACCATCCATTACATCTAAATGAAACCAATCAGCTTGGCTATTATTTACCATCTCGCAATCTCTTTGCAGATTACCAAAATCGGCTGCTAAAATGGAAGGGGCTATTTTGTGACTCATATTTTTTTTGGCAAATATAAAAAAAAGAGGGCGAAAGCCCTCTTTAATTTTCTAACCTAAATAGGTTTTTAGTATTTTACTCCTTGAAGTATGTTTTAATCGCCTAACGGCTTTTTCTTTTATTTGTCTTACTCTTTCTCTAGTTAAATCAAATTTTTCTCCAATTTCTTCAAGAGTCATAGCGTGTCCTTTGTTTAATCCTAAGTTAGAGGATATCACATCTGCTTCTCTTGGCGTTAAAGTATCTATAGCTCTTCTTATTTCTTTTCTCAAAGATTCCATCATTAATTCCTGATCAGGACTTGGGCTTTCATCACTTCTTAATACATCATACATATTACTATCCTCTCCATCAATCAGTGGTGCATCCATAGATACATGTCTTCCAGAATTTTTAAGGGATTCTTTTACCTCAGTAATTGATAATTCTACTAATTCTGCAATTTCTTCAGGAGTTGGAGGACGCTCAAATTCTTGCTCTAATCTAGCGTAAGCTTTGTTTATTTTATTTATGGAGCCAATTTTATTTAGCGGTAACCTTACAATTCTTGATTGTTCGGCTAGTGCTTGTAATATTGATTGACGAATCCACCAAACGGCATAAGAAATAAATTTGAAACCTCTTGTTTCATCAAATCGTTTTGCAGCTTTGATTAACCCAAGATTTCCTTCATTAATTAAATCGGGTAATGTAAGTCCTTGGTTCTGATACTGCTTTGCCACAGAAACTACAAAACGCAAATTTGCTTTTGTCAATTTATCAAGAGCTCTTTCGTCTCCTGCTTTTATTTTCTGTGCTAATTCTACTTCTTCCTCAGCAGTAATTAGGTCCACTCTACCGATTTCTTGTAAATACTTGTCCAGAGATGCGGTATCTCTGTTTGTAACCTGTTTGGTGATTTTTAATTGTCTCATAAATATAGTTTTTTGTTAATACACTGCACGCTTATACGCACGCAATTTATTAAGGTTACACAAATTTTGAAAAAATTATGAATTCTTTCTTTCTGGTTTTGGAAGAAGTGCTTTCCTAGATAGTTTTAACTTTCCACTTCTTTCATCAATAGCGATAAGTTTTACTTCAATTTCATCTCCTTCTTTCAATACATCTTCCACATTTTCTACTCTTTCCCAGTTTATTTCAGAAATATGTAAAAGTCCATCTACATTATTAGCAATTCCAACAAATGCACCATAAGGCATTATTGATCTTACCTTACCTTTATAAGTTGCACCTTCTTCTGGAACAAAAGCAATCTCCTTAATTCTTGCAATTGCATTGTCAATTTTTTCTTGATCAGTTCCTAAAATCTCAACCTTACCTTTTCCATCTACTTCTTCAATAGTAATTACAGTTTCTGTAACTTCTTGCATCTCTTGAATTATTTTTCCACCAGGACCAATAACCCCACCAATAGTCGATTTTGGAATTTCCAAAATAACAATTTTTGGAGTTTGAGGTTTAAGCTGAGTTCTTGGCTCAGAAATTACATCCGTTAATTTACTTAAAATATGCAATCTTCCATCTTTTGCTTGATTAAGGGCTTGCTCTAAAATATCGTATGATAATCCTTGTACTTTAATATCCATCTGACAAGCAGTAATCCCATCAGCAGTTCCTGTAACTTTAAAGTCCATATCTCCAAGATGATCCTCATCACCTAAAATATCAGAAAGAACAGCAAATTTGCCGCTATTTTCATCCGTAATAAGTCCCATAGCAATTCCTGAAACTGCCTTTTCCAATTTGATACCCGCATCCATAAGTGCTAAAGTTCCGGCACAAACAGTCGCCATTGATGAAGAACCATTCGATTCTAAAATGTCGGAAACAATTCTCACTGTGTAAGGATTGTTTGCTGGAATCATTTTTTTCAGAGCTCTTTGTGCTAGGTTTCCATGTCCGATTTCTCTTCTTGAAGTTCCTCTTAAGAATCTTGCTTCTCCAGTTGAAAAAGGAGGGAAGTTATAATGCAAATAAAAGGATTCGTGACCTTGGTAAGTTACGCCATCCAATCTGTTTACATCCATTTTTGTTCCTAAAGTAACTGTGGTGAGGGATTGCGTTTCACCTCTTGTAAATATAGCAGAACCATGTGGGCTTGGCAAGTAATCAATCTCACACCAGATTGGTCGGATATCAGTTGTTTTTCTACCATCTAATCTTACTCCTTCATTTAGCACTAAATTCCTAACAGCTTCTTTTTCTACATCATGATAATATACGCCAATTAATCCTGCTTTTTCAGTAGCTTCTTCTTCCGATAAAGTAGTAATAAACTCATCTTTTACAGTTTTGAATTTTTTTGATCTTTCATCTTTCCCTAAACCTTCTTTTGCAACAGCATATACTGCATCATAAGTTTCTTTTCTTACCTTTTTTCTTAAATCTTCATCATGAGTTTCATGGCAGTATTCTCTTTTAGGATTTGCTTTTTCAATTTTTGAAGCCAACTCCAATTGTGCGGCACATTGTACTTTAATGGCCTCATGTCCAATCTTAATGGCTTCAATCATTTCGGCTTCTGAAACCTCACTCATTTCTCCCTCTACCATTGCAACACTATCGGCAGAAGCACCAACCATAAGGTCAATATCTGCTTCTTCCATTTGAGTAGGACTCGGATTTACTATAAATTTTCCATCTACTCTTACTACTCTCACTTCTGATATTGGTCCGTTAAAAGGAATATCGGAAACTGCAAGTGCAGAAGATGCGGCCAAAGCAGCTAAGCTGTCTGGTGCTATATTCTCATCATGTGAGTTTAAGGAAATCATCAATTGTACATCTGCATGATAATCGCTTGGGAAAATTGGTCTTAAAATTCTATCTACTAATCGCATTACCAAAATTTCTTGGTCGGTTGGTCTTGCTTCTCTTTTTAAGAATCCTCCTGGGAATCTTCCATCAGCTGCAAATTTTTCTCTGTAATCCACAGTAAGTGGCAAGAAATCTACTCCTTCTTGTGCATTATTACTAGATACTACTGTTGCTAATAAATGAGTGTTTCCCATTCTTACTTCAACTGAGCCGTGCGCTTGTTTTGCTAATTTTCCTGTTGTGATGGTAATTTCTCTACCATCATCTAATTTTATTGTTTGTTTTATTTCGTTATATGACATTGTCTTAATTTTCTGTAATTTGTTAATGAAGTAAAAAAGGCAAGTAATTTGCCTTTTTAAGTTTTATTTTCGGAGCTTTAATTGCTTAATTAACTCTCTGTAAGCAAGGATATCTTTTGCTTTTAAGTAATCTAATAGTTTTCTTCTTTTTCCAACCATTAGTTGTAATGATCTTTGTGTAGAATAATCTTTTCTGTTTTCTTTTAAGTGTCCTGTAAGGTGTTTGATTCTTTCAGTAAATAAAGCCACTTGGCTATAAACTGAGCCTGAATCTTTGGCGTCCTTGCCAAATTTTTTGAATAATTTTTCTTTTTCTTGTGTAGTTACACGCATATTTTCTCTTTTAAATCTTAATTTTATTGGGCTGCAAATTTAAGAAATACTTTTGGATAAAAAAACTCTTTTATTAAAATAAAATTACGCTTTAATAATGCGTAATATCTGACTAAGTTTTGCTTTCAGATTTTTTCTGCCCACAATTAAATCTAAAAAGCCGTGTTCTAGTAAAAACTCAGAAGTTTGAAAGCCTTCAGGCAAATCTTTACCGATAGTTTCTTTTACAACTCTTGGGCCCGCAAAGCCAATAAGTGCGTTTGGTTCAGCAATATTCATATCTCCAAGCATGGAAAAAGAGGCGGTTGCTCCACCAAAAGTAGGGTCGGTAAGCAGAGAAATATAAGGTAGTTTTTCATTAGAAAGTTGGGCTAACTTTGCAGAGGTTTTTGCCAGTTGCATAAGTGATAAAGCAGCTTCCATCATTCTTGCTCCTCCCGATTTGGAAATAATAATAATTGGAGATTTATTTTCTCTAGCAAAATCTACTGCTCTTGCTATTTTTTCTCCAACCACTGAGCCCATTGATCCGCCAATAAAGTTAAAATTAAAACAAGCAATTACTACTTGCTGCCCATTCATCTTTCCGTAAGCAGAAGTTATAGCATCTTTAAATCCTGTGTTTTTCTGATTTTGTTTTAATCTATCGGTATATTTTTTAGAATCCTTAAATCCTAGTGGATCTTTGGATTCCATTTTAGTATCTAACTCAGTAAACTCATTTTTATCAAATAATATTTTGAAATATTCTTTGGAATGAATTCGGTGATGGTAGTTGCAATTATTGCAAACAAACAAGAGTTTTTGATGTTCTTCAGAAGTGATTATAGTTTTGCATTTTGGGCATTTGTACCACAATCCTTCAGGCGTTTCTTTCTTCTCATTTGTAGAAGTAGTTATTCCTTCTTTTATTCTTTTAAACCATCCCATTATTTATGCGTTTTGGTTGATATTATTCAAATCCTCAAATGATTTTTTTAATCTTGCTTTGAAAGTTAATTCTCCTTCTCTTAACCATTTTCTTGGGTCGTAATATTTTTTATTTGGCTTTTCGTCTCCTTCAGGGTTTCCAATTTGAGATTGCAAATAATCAGTTTTTGCTGCAAAATAATCACGAGTTCCAGTAGTAAATCCCCATTGCAAATCGGTATCAATATTCATTTTGATTACACCATATCCAATTGCCTCTTTTATTTCAGCAGAAGTAGAGCCAGAGCCACCATGAAATACAAAGTTAATTGGTCTTTCAGCTGTTGCGTATTTCTCTTGAATATATTTTTGAGAGTTATCTAGAATTTTTGGAGTAAGGACTACATTTCCTGGCTTATACACGCCATGCACATTTCCAAAAGCTGCCGCAATAGTAAATTTATCACTTACCTTCATCAGCTGCTCATAAGCAAAAGCAACTTCTTCTGGTTGGGTGTCTAATTTTGAAACATCAACATCCGAATTATCTACTCCATCTTCCTCTCCACCAGTAATGCCGAGTTCAATTTCCAAAGTCATATCAATGGCACTCATTCTTTTTAAATACTTTTTGCAAATTTCAATATTTTCTTCAATAGGTTCTTCTGATAAATCAATCATGTGAGAGCTGTAAAGAGGTTTGCCATGTTGAGCGTAAAACTCTTCTCCTGCATCCAAAAGTCCATCAATCCAAGGTAAAAGTTTTTTAGCGGCATGGTCGGTATGTAATATTACACTTACTCCATAAAGTTCTGCCATCTGATGTACATGCATAGCACCAGAAACTCCACCGGCAATTGTTGCAATATGGTTTTCATTACCTAATCCTTTACCTGCAAAAAAGTAGCAACCCCCATTGGAAAACTGAATGATTACTGGCGAATTTAATTCTGCTGCACTTTCCATTACGGCATTTACTGTACTAGTGCTAGTTACATTTACTGCCGGTAAGGCGTAATTATTTTTTTTTGCATCTTCAAAAATGGCTTGCACGCCATCTCCTGTTATTACTCCCTTTTCAAATCTTGACATAATTATTTTGTTTTTTGAAAGGCAAAATTATAATAATGTTAAAACATCTACCTCTATTTTTAGAATAATTTCTTATCATTGGCAATTATTCTTAAAAGCTAAAGGTGGCTCTAATAATACATTCATATTAAAATTTTCATAGTTTTTTAGGCAAAGAAGATTTTTGAAATTTTATCTGGATAATATTAAAAAAGATGAAGCAGTATAAAGAAATAATGTAAACCTAGAAGGAACAAATACGCCTTACATCTTATTTGTTATATTTGTTTTTTGAAAGAAATCTATTATTAGAAACCGCCTTTAAATATGATTACAAAAAACCAGATAAAGTTTGTGCGCTCATTGCAACAGAAAAAAAACAGAGATGCTAACAATAATTTTATTGTTGAAGGCGAGAAAATGGTAGAAGAGATGTTGAAATCTAATTTTGATGTGGTAGATATTTTTGCTACTAAAAATTGGGACTGCCCAGAAAAAGTTGCAGCCAAATTGCATAATATTTCTGAGAAAGAATTAGAAAGAATAAGCAGTTTGAAAACACCAAACAAGGTAGTAGCAATAGTAGAGATTCCAGAAAGAGAACTTAATTTATCTGAAATTTGCAAAGGACTTACACTGGTGCTTGATGAGGTAAAAAACCCTGGAAATTTAGGTACTATTATTAGAGTTTGTGATTGGTTTGGAGTGGAAAATATTATTTGTTCTAAGCATTCTGTGCAGGTGTATAATCCGAAAGTAGTACAAGCTACAATGGGTTCAATTGCTAGAGTAAAAGTGCATTATATCGATATTGAAAAAATGATAAAAAAGTTACCAAAAAACTTCCCAGTTTATGGTGCTTGTTTGCAAGGAGAAAATGTAGCAGAAATGAAATTAGAAGAGAATGCTTTGCTTATTATGGGTAATGAATCTTTAGGGATTTCGGATAAAATTTTGGATTTAGTAACACAAAAAGTAAATGTTAAAGCTAGCAAAAAAGGGGCGGAATCCTTAAATGTTTCGATTGCAACTTCCATATTATTGCATGAATTTAGGCGATAATTTAGCTGTCGCCAGGCCTCACCTTTTTTTCCCATTTCAACCCTTCCCAACCACATTCTATACATCTGTATCTTTTATAATTAAAGATGTGAAAAGTACAATGGTTTAGAAGGTAATCACTTTTTCTTCTTTTTATTCGCTCCATAGCATGCTGACAATCTGGACAGCAATTTAAACAGTTATCGCAAGTTTTTTTCTTACCAAATTCAAAAAACTTTAAGGTGATAAGAAAAGTTGTGTAAGCAATTACAAGAAGAAATATCAACAGAAAACTGTCCATATTTTTAGGTTTTGGTTTTGTTTAGGTTTACAAGCCCAAAGATATAAAAAAAAACAGATAAGTTCTATTTTTTTTTCTTTTTCTCTACAAAATTGGAAATCAGCTACTTACTACTCAAAAGTAAAAGAAAGCATCCAGGAGTTTGTGCTGAGTTTTTCTACTGATTTTGTGTAAACTGTTTCATCTTCCGATAGCAAATTAAGTAGCCCATAAGTGAGTTTTATTTGTGGGGAAAACTTGAAATATTCTAAATAAAAATCCATTCCAAAACCAACTTCAATCCCCAAATCATTTTTTTTCAGTTTAACTAACTTTTCTCCTTCATCATCAATATCTTTTTGGGAGGCGATATCCATTCCGTATTTCAGTCCGCCCAATACATAAGTTCTAAAATTATTGTAGCGTTCGGATTTGTATTTTACCAAAATTGGAAAGTCGATAAAAGTAGATTCAATTGGTTTGCTTTCCATATAAATTTTTCGGTTTCCATCTACAAATGAGTATTCAATAATTCTTTCAGAAAAAACTAATCTGGGCAAAAATCTTAAATCAAAAGCTCTGGATAATCTTAAATTGGAAACTATCCCCAGATTAAATCCCTTTTGGTTTTGGGCTTCTAATACAAATAAACTATCAAAATCAGCAATATTTGCTTTTTGTTTTATTCTAAAATCCATAGTATTAATACCCATTGTAAAGCCAAAATGAATTTTTTTTCTATCGTATCTTGGTAAGTTTTGTAATTTTGGGTGTTTTTGGGCAATGCTTTGTAAAGGGAGCCCCACAATTACTAGAAGTAATAATATATTTTTGAATATTTTCATTTCAGCCAAAAACGATTTTCATATTATTTTATTGCAATGTATAAAGAAACAATTCCAAAAGTAAGGGGAAGATATTTTGCTTTTGAGAAACCAACATCTTTTAAAATATTTAAAAACTTTTCATTTTCTGGGAATGCTTCAACTGATTCTGGCAAGTAAGTATAAGCGTTTTTATCTTTAGAGATTATTTTGCCAAAAAATGGTAAAATTTGATGAAAATAGAAATTGTAAATCTGCTTAATTGGAAATGCTTTTGGCTTTGATGGCTCTATAATTACAGCAATTCCATTTTGTTTTAAAACTCTACACATTTCAGATAGCCCTAATTTTAAATCTTCAAAATTCCTAACGCCAAATCCGGCTGTAATTGCATCAAATCTATTTTCTTGAAATGGAAGGTTTTCACAGTCGGCTACTTGCAAATTTATTTGTTTTCCTAAACCCTTTTGTTTTACTTTTTTCTTTCCTATTTCTAGCATATTTTTGGAGATGTCAATTCCAATAATTTCAACATCTTTTAGCTTGCTTGCAGCAATAGCAAAATCGCCTGTACCGGTGGCTACATCTAAAATATTTTTAGGACTATTTGTTAGCTGACTAATGGCTTTTTTTCTCCAATAAAAGTCCATTCCAAAGGAAAGAGAATGATTTAAGAAATCATAATTTTTTGCAATTTTATCGAACATATTCTCGACTTGCAATTTCTTGCCTACCTTAGAATTTTGCTGTGGTTTTATCACTATATATTTTTGTTAAAATAGGAAACTGCACTTTCCAAAAGCGTATTTTTCTCGATAGGAACTACCCCTACTTTTTCGCAAACAAGCCCTCCTGCCAAATTAGCAATTTTTGAAATATTTACAGAATCTACACCAGCAGCAAGGCAAAGTGCAGCAGTTGAAATTACAGTATCACCAGCCCCAGAAACATCAATAATGTTTCGTTTTACCGCATTTGTGTGGGTAAAATCAGTGGCAGTTTGCATACACACTCCTTTCTCGGAAAGCGTAAGGAAAATACCTTTTGCACTGAGCATTTTCTGTAAACTTTCGGCAGCACTTTGAATTTCAGAAATATTATTTTCATCAAACTCAATATTATATCCTTCTTTTATTTCTTTTAAATTTGGCTTGAAAATGCTACAATTTTTATAGGATGAAAAGTTTTTAGTTTTCGGATCAACAATAGTGGGAATTTCCAATTCATTTGCTTTTTTTATCACGCTTTCAATCACTTTTGGTGTAAGCACTCCTTTGTTGTAATCTTGTAAAATGATTACATCTGCATTATTAATATTACTATCAACTAGTTCTAAAAACTCGTCTTCTACATTTATTGGAAAAGTATCTTCTTCATCAATTCTTAGTTGATGTTTGTTTTCACTAATTACCCTTGTTTTAACAGTTGTTTTTCTATTGTTTTCAGTATAGATTCCTTTGGAGGAAAGATTTACTTCTTCCAATAATTGCTGAATATGTTTTCCTCTATAATCATCACCCACTACTGAGCAGAGTAGAGGGTTTGCTCCTAATGATTTTAAGTTCAAAGCCACATTTGCAGCACCTCCCAATCTGTTTTCGTGCTTTTGAATTTCTACCACAGGCACAGGTGCTTCTGGTGACATTCGGTTGATTACGCCCCACATATAAGCATCAATCATAGCATCTCCAACAATCAATACTTTCATATTATTGAAAGAATCAAACAGATGATTGATTTCTTTTTTTGTCATTTTAATTCTGTTAATTTTTCTTTTATTCTTTTGACGGCTTCTATTAGTTTTTCATCTGCTGCTGCATAAGAAATTCTTATACATTCTGGATTGCCAAAAGCAGCTCCAGAAACCAAAGCAACATGTGCTTTATTGAGCAAATACATACACAAATCATTGGCATTCTCAATTGTTTTATCTCCACCTTTCTTTCCAAAATAATAAGAAACATCAGGGAAAATATAAAAAGCACCTTGCGGAATGTTACACTTAATTCCAGGAATTTCATTTAACTTTTCAAGTAGCATATCTCTTCTTCTTAAAAAAGTATTTTTCATTTCTAAGGTTACTGATTCTGGTTCTGCAAGCATTGCCGTTTCTGTAGCTTTTTGGGCAATAGCACAAGTGGCAGAAGTAATTTGCCCTTGCAACTTATTACATGCTTTTGCAATCCAAAGAGGAGCTCCAATAAAACCAACTCGCCAACCCGTCATAGCGAAACCTTTGGAAACGCCATTTACAGTAACTGTTCTCTCTTTCATACTAGGAATTGTGCCAATACTAAAATGAGAGTCGGTAAAATTAATATGCTCATAAATTTCATCAGCAATAATATAAATATCTGGATATTTTTCTAGCATTTCTGCAATTGCCATTAGCTCTTTCTGGGTATAAACTGTACCACTTGGATTGCAAGGCGAACTAAACATTAAGAGTTTAGTTTTTGGCGTGATTGCTTTTTCTAGATCCTTAGCAGTTACCTTAAAATCAGTAGCAATAGTAGATGGGATTTTAACAGGAATACCATTACAAAGTTTAATCAATTCGGTATAAGTTACCCAATAAGGACAAGGCAGTAAAACCTCATCACCACTGTTTAATAAACTCAAGCATACATTGGCAAGCGATTGCTTTGCCCCAGTAGAAACCACAATTTGCTCAGCAGAGAAATCCAAATTATTATCTCTTTTGAATTTGGTGGAAATTGCCTCACGCAATTCAAGCATTCCAGGAACTGGTGTGTAGTGCGAAAAATTATCGTCAATTGCTTGTTTAGCAGATGTTTTGATAAAATCTGGAGTATCAAAATCTGGCTCACCCAAGCTCAAGGGAATAATATCATGCCCTTCTGCTTTTAGCTCTCGGCTCATTCTAGCCATAGCCAAAGTTGCCGATTCGGCCAATCGGTTTAATCTATCTGAAACTTTTTTCATACTCATCTTATGTTTTTCAGCCGGCAAAGATAGGTTTTAGATATTAGACAATAGATATTAGACAATAGAAAAAATGAATAAGATTAGTTACTAGAAAAAGATATTAGTAGTAAGATTTTAGTTGCTAGAAAAAATTAATCAAATTACTAGATTAATATATTACTCAATTATTAGTTTCTTCTCTACTGTTCCATCATCAAATAAATAAAATAAAATTTGGTTGTTGCTTGCTTTACATTCTCTTCCTAGTAAATCGGTAATTTTAATAAGTGTTTTGTTAGTAATATTTCTATCAATTACAGATGAAAGAATTACACTATCCATTGCTAATTTTAAACCCACTGGCCTATGGTCAGAAATATTAAAGTCATACTGATTCCATGAATTCATAAAATCATCAATGCGTATAGTTTCAGTACTTGAATTAGGTTTCAAAAAATCAGGAATCAATTCATCTGAAATTAGGATATGGTCCAAATGTGAAGGCCATGATGGATAGGACCAATTCGCATTACTTCCTAATGCAATTGTCCAATCAGTAAACATATAACTAGTAGAATTTAAAATAGCATAAAAGATATTGTCGGCTGGCGGGTCAGTTAGAATATCATTCAAATCCCCAACTAAAATTACTCTTTCATTATCAAATAAAAGATCAATGTATTGTTCTAAAAGCATGATTGCTTGTAATCTTCTATTTTCTTCATCATTTGGGTCGTTAATATTCAAAGTGCCATCCCCACAACATTTAAAATGATTATTAATTATTACATAATCTTTATTCATAAAGGTAAGTTCCAAGACTTGCGGACTTCTAGGAAAAGCATTCCAATAAGGCTGTGCAGTAAAAATTTCATACTTATCATTTATCTGCACAGTATTGCTGTTGTACACATAGCCCAATCCTCCATAATAAGTACTCTTAAAGTAGCATTCATATCCAGGGATATTAGCAACTACTTGCTTTAAAAGTGTGGTGTCATCTATTTCTTGTAGTGCATAAACATCAGCTTCTAAGTTTGTAAGTATAGTCTCTACATAATTTGCTGTAGTTTGTCCGTTTTTAGGAAACCATTCTATATTCCAACTGACTACTTCAAAAGTAGTGTCAGTCCCAAAACTTAGGTTGTTTAAATTCTGTGCAGACAAAAACTGACTACTTATTAGTAAGATAAAAATTATTTTTTTCATTAAATAACTTTTGCCAATTCTCTTTCAAATATTCTTTTGATACCAGGAGAGAGAGTTTGTGTGTAATAATCAGTAGTAAGAAATTCTAACTCATTCTTAATTTCAGGATATTTCTTAGCCATTTCAATAATATATACCCCGCAATAATACCTTACTGCAGGTTGTTTGTTTACACTTTCCCAGATTTCCATACATACATCAAAAAATAATCCTTCTTGTTCCTCATTAAGTTTCATTTTTCTTACAATCTTTATGAGTTCTCTTTGGTGTCCGTCAGTTTTACCTTTTATACTTTTGATGATTTTAGTTAAATGTTTCTTAATTTTTTTGTCATCTTTTTCCATTAAATGACCTACAACCCATGCAGTTCGCCAAGATGTTGGTTTTACATCTTCTTGCATATGTTTTATTAAGAAGTTGAAGTTTTCTTTATAGAAACCATTTTCCAGTAAATCTGTAACCATATCACGGTTCAAATTTTTACCTAATGTTTCTAAAACTTTTTGAGACATTCTTACACTTTTTCACAGAAATAGACAATCTCATCTTTTGGAAGAGCATATCTTTCTACTAATTTTGGATCAAGTTCATTAATAAAATTACTTTCAGTTACTTTAAATCCAGCTGCTTCAAGCTTTTTTCCATAATCAAGTCCGAATAAACGAACATGGTCATCTTGCCAATATAATCTTTCTCTTTCTTTAGGGTCAGTAATTGATTTATCTTCTTCAGTTTTTGGGTTATTAGTGTCAATAGGAACTTGAAAAATTCCCCAACCTCCAGGTTTCATTACTCTATAAAACTCTGTCATAACTTTATGGTCATCTTCTACATGTTCTAATACATGGTTGCAGATTACTACATCATAAGTATTTTCATCAAAAGGAATATCATGTACATCAAACTTTACATCCGCCCAAGGCGATATTAAATCTCCTGTAGTATAATCTAAATTCTTCATTCCTTTAAACAGTTTGATAAAACAATATTCAGGAGCAATGTGTAAAAACTTTAAATTGTCAGTAAAGAAGTTTGTTTTCTCTTTCATAAAAAGCCACATTAATCTGTGCCTTTCCAAGCTCATACTATCTGGTGCTATTGCATTCTCTCTTGATTTTAATCTACCGTAAGGCAATAGTTTTCTGTAGGTTTTTCCATTTATTGGGTCCTCAAATTTATTTCCTCTTAAAAAGAGTGAAAATATTTGTAAAAAGAAATGAGATACATGTTGTAAATAGTGCCTAGGAATAAGGCGAGTTGCTAAAGATATGATTAATTTCATAAAAGTTAGTTTATAGTGACTAGTGACAAGAAACTAGTTTTGAATTTTACTTATGGCTAGTGTCTCGTTACTAACAACTTGATTTAAATTTAGGAGCGCTAAAATAAGAAAAGGAAGTAGTATTTAGTCCTTAAACTGCTTAAATCCCAAACGGACTAACATTTTCTTCTCAAAAGCCCAGAAAAATTTGAATTGCCCGAATAAAGCACCAATTACTACTATCATAATTTGATAAATTGGAAAAATGATTAAAATTTTGATTGGCCAGAAAATCCATGGAGAAACGGCTGATTTATCCAAGCCAATAAAATCTAAAACGGGCTTTGTTACATATATTGAAAGTGAGCCCGTCACAGAGAATACAATTAATATTATTATGATTTGGAAATTAGATTGAATTCCCCATTTTTCTTTTAATTTCTTCATGCTGCAAAAGTAGATTTATTCTCTAATCTATTTAAACTAATTGCTGATAAAATTGCAAAGAAACCAACAATTATAGCAAGGGTGTAAAAAGTGATGCTTAAAGAATAATTATCAGCTAAATAACCGAATATTGGAGCACAAATTGCAAAGGAGATTCGAATGATAAAACTTCTAACAGAAAGTACAGTTGCTCTTTTATTAGAGGTAGTATTTTCATTTATTGTATTCCTTAAAATTGGAGTGACAATTCCTCTTAATAGGTAAATAAAAACAATAAATAAAAGTCCGAAAATACTCATATTAAATCCTAAAAATAAAAAGCAGGTAGCCATTGCGACTGCTAGATAAAGAAGCATTTTGGTATTACTCTCGTTATTATCAAATTTATGGGAATTAAAGGATGTTAATCCTGCTGAGAAATTAAGCCCTGCCCAAAGTATTCCAAAGTAAGCTAATGGAATATTTACGGCTGTAAAAAAGGGTTGTGCAAACCATGCCATTGATAAGGTAGCTACTCCCATTGCTGAAGAATAAATAATGAGCCACCTTAGTTTTGTATTTTCAACCATTGCGAATTTTACAACTCCCAGAATAGCAGAAAATGATCTGTCCATTCTATCTTCTTTGTGCATAGTAGGTTCAATAAGAGTAAGCGCAATAGGTATGCTTAAAAACAGTATTGCTGTTTGTACATAAACGGGTAAGTAAATAGAACCCACCGCCAGAAAGCCTCCGAGTATTCCTGCTATTGCTTCCGAGAAATTTCCAATTGCATAATTCCTTCCTTCAATCTTTGTATAAGCATTTTTATTGTCTGTTTCTAATAAAGTATCGTATAGTAATGCACTATCACTCCCAGACATTAAACTACCTCCAATTCCCACCAAAACTTGAGCAAATGCAAAAGCATAAAATCCGCCATAAAATGAAAAGACGAAATATCCTAAAAAGGAGAAAATGGTGCTAAGTACTATAGTTTGTTTTCTGCCAAATAAATCAGCAATATATCCTGATGGAATTTCAAATACAGCAACTGATAAAGAGTAAATTGATTGCAATATCATTACTTCTGTTAAGCTCAAACCATGCTCTTGAAAAAATAAAACAATAATTGGCATTGCTACCATAAACCAAATTACAGCTTTTAGCAAGTACATCTTTAATATATTGTGTTTTAATTGCATTATTTTTAAGCGATTGCAAAAATAGATTTTAAATATAATCTTTCTTTTGTTTGTAAAAGAAAAAACACTAACTTTGCAGCCAAAATTAACTAAGATTTAAAGTCATGCCAAAAAGAACATTTCAACCATCCAACAAAAAACGTAAAAATAAACACGGTTTTATGGAGCGTATGTCCTCCAAAGATGGACAAAAAGTAATATCAAGAAGAAGAGCAAAAGGCAGAAAACGATTAACAGTTTCTGACGAAATGGGTCATAAATAATTGACCGCTTTTAACTATATGAGAGGTGTTGTTTTTATTAGCAACACCTTTTTTTTGAGATTTTTTTAATCTTAATAAGATGTTGATAGAAAGTAAAAGTAAAATAATATCATAAAATCAAATAGTGTAAATTCGCCTCAGCCAAAAAATCAAATGCCAAAAAACAACAAATTAAAATCAGTACTAATTATAGGGAGTGGTCCTATTGTAATTGGGCAAGCATGTGAGTTTGATTATTCAGGATCTCAAGCTGCAAGATCATTAAGAGAGGAAGGGATTGAGGTTTCATTAATCAATTCTAATCCTGCAACTATTATGACCGATAAGGTAGTTGCTGATCATATTTATTTAAAACCCTTAACTACAGCTTCTATTGTTGAGATATTAGAAGAAAGAAATATTGATGCCGTTTTGCCAACAATGGGAGGGCAAACAGCTCTTAATCTTTGTATTGAAGTAGATGAAAAAGGAATTTGGGAAAAGTATGGAGTAGATATTATTGGTGTTGATATTGCTGCAATTCATATTACTGAGGATAGAGAGCAGTTCCGTAAATTAATGGATAAGATTGATATTCCTGTTGCACCTGCTCGTATTGCAACTTCATTTTTAGAAGGAAAAGAAATAGCACAAGAATTAGGATTTCCTTTGGTTATCCGCCCATCTTTTACCTTAGGAGGAAGTGGTGCTGCATTTGTACATACTAAAGAAGAATTTGAAGATTTATTATCCAAAGGATTACATGCTTCACCAATTCATGAAGTGTTGATTGATAAAGCTGTTTTAGGATGGAAAGAGTATGAATTAGAGCTTTTGCGTGATGATAATGATAATGTAATCATCATCTGTAATATTGAGAATTTGGATCCTATGGGAATCCATACAGGAGATTCAATTACGATTGCTCCTGCTATGACTTTGGCAGATACTACTTATCAAAGAATGCGTGATATGGCAATTAAAATGATGCGTTCTATTGGTGATTTTGCTGGTGGATGTAATGTTCAATTTGCTGTAAACCCAGAATCTACTGAGGATATTATTGCAATTGAGATTAACCCTAGGGTTTCTCGATCATCTGCTTTAGCATCAAAAGCAACTGGTTATCCTATTGCAAAAATTGCAAGTAAATTAGCGATTGGTTATACTTTGGATGAATTGGACAATCAAATTACTAAATCTACTTCTGCATTTTTTGAGCCAACTTTGGATTATGTAGTTGTTAAAATTCCTAGATGGAATTTTGATAAATTTAAAGGATCTAATACTGAGTTAGGTTTGCAAATGAAATCAGTAGGTGAGGTGATGTCTATTGGGCGTTCTTTTCAAGAAGCTTTGCAAAAAGCATGTCAATCCTTAGAAATTGGGCGTAATGGATTAGGTGCAGATGGTAAAGGGAAAACGGATCAAGATAAAATTTTGTATGAACTAAAACATGCAAGTGGAGATAGAATTTTCATGGTTTATGATGCTATGAGAATTGGCATTCCAACAAAGAAAATTCATGAAATAACTAAAATTGATTATTGGTTCTTGCATCAGATTGAGGAGATGGTTGTTTTGGAAAAAGAAATTGAGAATTTTACAATTGATACTATTCCAACTGACTTACTTTTAGAAGCAAAAATGAAAGGTTATGCTGATAGACAAATTGCTCATTTGATGAGATGTTTGGAGAGTGCAGTATATGATAAGCGTAACAATGAAAATATTAAGCGTGTTTACAAATTAGTTGATACTTGTGCTGCAGAATTTACTGCAAAAACTCCATATTATTACTCTACTTTCGAAATGCCAAAAGAGGTAAATGGTGAACAATTTGCTGAGAATGAAAGTGAGGTAAGCGACAAGAAAAAAATTATTGTTTTAGGATCTGGACCAAATAGAATTGGGCAAGGAATTGAGTTTGATTATTCCTGTGTACATGGCGTTTTAGCTGCAAAAGAATGTGGCTATGAAACTATCATGATAAATTGTAACCCTGAAACCGTTTCTACTGATTTTGATACTGCTGATAAACTTTATTTTGAGCCAGTTTTCTGGGAGCATATTTATGATATTATTCGCCATGAAAAACCGGAAGGTGTTATAGTTCAACTTGGAGGGCAAACAGCACTTAAGTTAGCCGAGAAATTAGAGCGTTACGGTATCAAAATTATGGGTACTTCTTATAATGCATTGGATGTTGCTGAAGATAGAGGAAGGTTTTCTGAGTTATTGAGAGAGAATGAAATTCCATTTCCTGAGTTTGCAGTAGCTGAAACAGCTGAGGAAGCTATTGAAATTTCTAAGACTTTAAGTTTTCCAATTTTGGTTCGCCCTTCTTATGTACTGGGAGGACAAGGAATGAAGATTGTAATTAATGAGGAGGAATTAGAGCATCATATTGTTAATCTTTTAAAAGATATGCCAGGTAATCAAGTGCTTTTGGATCATTATTTGGATAAAGCAATTGAGGCAGAATCGGATGCGATTTGTGATGGAAAAAATGTGTATATTATTGGGATGATGGAGCATATTGAACCTTGTGGAATTCACTCTGGAGATTCTTATGCAGTGCTTCCAACTTTTGATTTGAGCGATAATGTGCGTCAGCAAATGATAGATATTACAAACAAAATTGCAGTTGCTTTGGAAACTGTAGGTTTAATTAATATTCAGTTTGCAATTAAGGATGAGGTTGTTTATGTAATTGAGGCTAATCCTAGAGCATCAAGAACTGTTCCTTTTATTGCAAAAGCTTATGATGAACCATATGTAAATTATGCAGCTAAAGTAATGATGGGGGAGAAAAAAGTAACTGATTTTGATTTCAATCCTACTAAAAATGGATATGCAATAAAGGTTCCTGTTTTCTCGTTTGATAAATTCCCTAATGTTAATAAAGAACTAGGTCCTGAGATGAAATCAACAGGAGAAGCAATTTATTTTATTGATGATTTGCAAGATGATTACTTTATAAAAGTATATTCTGAGCGTAACTTATATTTAAGTAAATAATATGTTAGTAGGACTAGTTAAATTTCTATTTTGGTTTTTCTTTATTTCCTATTTAATAAAGATACTTACTAGATTGTTTGCTCCTATTTTAATGAAACGTTTTGCTAATAAAATGCAGGATAGATTTCAGCAGCAATTTAATCAACAATACCAAAATCCTCAAAAGCCAACCCAAGAAGAAGGAAAGGTAACTATTGAAAAAACTAAATCTTCAAATCAATCAAAATCAGACAATGTAGGTGAGTATGTCGATTTTGAGGAAGTTGAGGAATAAAAATTTATTTATGGATCAACTAAAAAAACTTAGCCCACATTTAATAGTATTACTATTGTTTGTGAGTCTTTCTTTTGCTTATTTTTCACCAGTAATGCAAGGTAAAATGTTGGATATGCCAGATATAAAGCACTGGAAAGGTATGAGTAAAGAGGTGCAAGATTTCCGTGAAACAACCGGAGAAGAAGCACTTTGGACTAACTCTATGTTTTCTGGAATGCCTGCTTATCAGATATCAACTAAATTTAAAGGAAATTTAATACAGCATATAGTTAAAGCAGTATCACTTGGAATTCCAAGGCCAGCAAATATGTTGTTCTTATATTTATTAGGTTTTTATTTGTTGCTTTTATCTCTTAAAGTAGATTATCGGATAGCTGCAATTGGAGCAATTGCTTTTGCATTTTCTTCCTATTTCTTTATTATTATTCAGGCAGGACATATGACAAAAGCACATGCAATAGCTTATGTGCCAATGGTTGTTGCTGCTGTGCTTTATACTTATAGAGGTAAGGTGCTTTTGGGTGGAGTTTTAACATCACTTGCTGTTGCAATGCAATTATTTGCGAACCATTTGCAAATTACGTATTATTTAGTAATGATGTTGCTGATAATTGGTTTAGTACAATTTGTTAAGGATTTAAAAGCTAAAAACCTTTCTGATTTTGCAAAGCGTTCTGCAGTTTTAGTAATTGCTGGATTGTTAGCTTCTGGAACTTCCCTTACAAGATTAGCTACAACTATGGAGTATGGGAAAGATAGTACAAGAGGAAAATCTGAGTTGACTACTGATTTAGATAATAAAACATCAGGATTAGACAAAGATTATGCAACTTCTTGGAGTTATGGTGTTGCCGAGACTTTTACTTTACTTATTCCTAATTTTTATGGAGGAAGTAGCTCAAATAGTGTTTTAACCTTAGAAGATGATTCAGAAACTTTAGATTTTTTAAAACGATTTAGAAATAAGCAATTAGCCAATACATTAGCACAATACAAATCAAGCTCATATTGGGGTGATCAACCTTTTACTTCAGGACCAACTTATGCAGGATCAATTGTAATTTTCTTATTTATTTTAGGATTATTTTTTGTAAAATCTCAGATGCGAACTTGGCTTTTATTAGCTACAATTTTATCCATTATGCTGGCTTGGGGTAAAAACTTCATGCCACTTACTGATTTCTTTTTAGACTATTTTCTTGCATATAATAAATTTAGGGCAGTATCAATGATTTTGGTAATTGCAGAATTTACTTTGCCTCTTTTAGGATTTTTGGCATTGAATAAATTTTTAACTACTGATGCCTCAATTGATGAAAAGAAAAAACCTTTACAATTGGCTTTTTACATTACTGGAGGAATTGCTTTACTTTTTGCTTTAATGCCTTCATTATTTTTTGATTTTTTATCTGAAAAAGACCTAACACCTTTAGGACAGGGAATAAAAACACCAAATGGCTTTTTAGATGGTTTAGCTTCTGATAGAGCTGGACTTTTAAGTGCTGATGCTTGGCGTTCCTTTATTTTTATTGCACTTACTTTTGGAGCAATGTGGATGTTCTTAAAAAATAAATTGAGCAGTAAATATGTTATCCTTATTGTTGGGATATTGGTTTTGTCTGATATGTGGACGATAAATAAACGATACTTAAATGATGACCATTTTGTTAGAAGATCAAAAGTAGAAATACCTTACCAACCAACACAAGCAAATAATCAAATTTTAAGAGATACAGATCCTAACTTTAGAGTATTTAATCAAAGTGTAAGTACATTTAATGATGCAAGTACATCTTATTTTCATAAATCAATTGGAGGGTATCATGGAGCTAAGTTAAAGAGATATCAAGAGCTTATTGAGAATCATATCTCAAAAGGAAATCCATCAGTAATTAACATGTTAAATACAAAGTATATTATAAATAGAAATGGTCAAGCTCAGCAAAACCCTGGAGCAATGGGTAATGCTTGGTTTGTAAATAAGATTAATATTGTTCCTAATGCTGATGAAGAGATAAAAGCGCTTAATGGATTAGATGTAAAAAATACTGCTATTATTGATTCAAGATTTACAGAACAAATTATTGGTAATTTAGATAATACTAATGCAGGTATTTCTTTAATTGAATACAAACCGAATTATCTAAAATATAATTCTAACTCTACTTCTGATGGTATTGCTATTTTCTCAGAAATTTATTATGATAAAGGATGGAATGCATATATTGATGGGGAGCTAAAACCTCATTTTAGAGCAAATTATGTTCTTAGAGGAATGCAAATTCCATCAGGAAATCATGTAGTTGAGTTCAAATTTGAACCAGCAACTTATAAAATTGGGGAGACTGTTTCTTTAGCTTCCTCAGTGATTTTATTATTGCTTTTAGCATTTGTTTCTTTTAAGGAATTTAAATCTTAATGAAAAAGGTTTTAATTATCTCTTATTATTGGCCACCAGCAGGAGGCTCAGGAGTGCAGAGGTGGTTAAAATTTTCAAAATATCTACCTAAGTACGGTTGGAATCCTATAATTTATACTCCTGAAAATCCATATTTTGAAGTGAGGGATGAAGCTTTGTTAAACGATATTCCTGCTGAAGTTAAAGTTTGGAAAACATCAATTTGGGAGCCCTATTCTTTAAAAGATAAACTCTTTGGGAAAGGAAAGAAAAGTCAGAGTGCTGGAGTAATCTCAGATAAAAAATCTTTAAAAAATAAAGTATTGAATTGGGTAAGAGGAAATGTGTTTATACCTGATCCAAAAATATTTTGGGTAAAACCATCAGTTAAATATTTGTTAAAGAAAATTAAGGAGGAGAAGATAGAACACATTATAACAACTGGACCTCCTCATTCTATGCATTTAATTGGTTTAGGGTTGAAAAAAGTTATGCCTCAATTAAAATGGGTAGCTGACTTCCGTGATCCTTGGAGTGAATTAGATTTATTAGATGAGTTTCATTTGTCAAAATTATCAAGAAAGAAACATCAAAGATTAGAAGAGGAAGTGTTAAAAACTGCTGATATAACTTTAACCGTTAGCGAGAGATGGGTTAAGGATTTGCAAAGGTTAGGTGCAAAAAAAACTGAATTAATTACAAACGGGTTTGACTCTGAAGATTTTGATGTAAAGCTAAAAACAAATAATAAATTTATTGTTGGGCATTACGGACTTTTAAATCATTTAAGAAATCCTAAAAACCTTTGGAAATCATTGTCTGATTTGTGTGAAAAAAATGCAGTGTTTGCTGAGAAATTAGAAATTCATCTATCTGGTAATATTGATGGGGATGTAATTTCTGAAATTGTAGCTTTTCCTAGTTTAAAGGATAAAGTAAAACAGTTAGGATATCTTTCGCACGCTCAAGTTTTAGAGCAATACAATGAAGCATCAGTTTTATTGTTATTATTGTTTAATTCCAAAAGTGGAGTAGGAAATTATCCAGGAAAAATATTTGAATATTTTGCAGCACAAAAGCCAATTTTGGCTTTTGGACCTACTGATAGTGATACTGAGAAACTAATACATAAAACTAATTCTGGTTTGTATTTTTCTTATGACAACAAAGTATTAAAGCAAAGTATTTTGGGTCTTTTTGAAGAAAATAAAAAGTTCAATTTTAATAATACTGAAAGTTTTTCAAGAGAAAAACTAACAGAGAAACTATCAAAAACATTAAACAATTTATAAATGGGAATTGTAAGAAACCAAAGTATTAAGAATTCCATTAGCTTTTACATTGGCATGGCTATTGGAGCTGTAAATACTGTAATTATTTACCCAAATGTGTTTAAGGATAACCCTGAATATTTTGGATTAATCCAAATTTTACTAGCTTATGCAATAGTAGTTGCTACTTTCACCACTTTTGGAATTCCAAAAACTTTTGTTCGTTTCTTTCCTGCTATAAAAGAAAAAGGACAACTCTTTTTTCTGAGTATTCTTATTCCATTAATTGGTTTTGTTTTAGCCACTATCTCATATCTGTTGTTTAAAGATCAAATTTTTGAATTACTTAATGCAAGTGAGTTACTAAAAGACAATTTCTTTTACATCATTTTGCTGGTATTTTTTATTGGTTTTTATGATGTTTTAACCTCTATTTCTCGCTCATTTTTAAGTGCAGCAACACCAATATTTATAAATGAAGTATTCTTAAAATTCTATAGCATGTCAATGTTAATGTTACATTGGTTTGGATATTTAGATTTCACTACTTTTCTGCAAGTTTATTTATTTGGCTATGTATTAAAATTCGCAATTTTATTCTTTTTGCAGTGGAGAAAAGATAGGTTTGCTTTTGCTATTTCCTTAAAAGATTTAGACATTAAGGAGTTATTAAAATTTGGAATTTATGTAATGGTGGGAGGAGCCTCATTAATGATAGTTACTAGGCTGGATATGATGATGATTGGTGCTTTACTTGATTTAGAGCAAGTTGCTTTTTATACAGTTGCATTCTTTATTGGAAATGTAATTAAAGTGCCAGGAAAATCAATTGGGGCAATAGCTATTCCTCTAATATCAAAAGCATGGAAAAAACAGAATATATTG
>CAYVKX010000023.1:0-24006 GCA_964452095.1 uncultured Weeksellaceae bacterium | reverse complement strand
TTATTAATAGCTCAGGTATTAGTTTGCCTCTTTTTGCGATTTCTCCACTTTCATCAAAATCAAAACCTAATTTTTGACTTATTTCATTCATTACAATATTTACAGGGCAAATATCAAATGCTTTAATTCCAATGTT
Organism: uncultured Weeksellaceae bacterium; assembly: GCA_964452095.1. Lineage (GTDB taxonomy): Bacteria > Bacteroidota > Bacteroidia > Flavobacteriales > BACL11 > DUAL01. The sequence continues at coordinate 23,870 of CAYVKX010000023.1, read as the reverse complement.
TCCTTTTTTAATTGAGATATTAGCAAATCCTCCAAGGTTTATGCGGTATTTATAATCAGAGAAAAGTTGTAAATCTCCAATAGGAACTAAAGGAGCTCCTTGTCCGTTTAGCGAAACATCTAAACTTCTAAAATCATTGATTGTAGTAGTTTTTGTGATTTTAGAAACTGTTTTTCCACAACCAATTTGTAAAGTATAATTATTTTCAGGTTCGTGAAAAATTGTATGCCCGTGAGATGAAATAAAATCTACTTTTTCATTATATAAAAAGGTGATGATTGTTGCTCCCAAAAACTTAGCATAATCTTTGTCAGTTTGAGCGATTTCTTCCTTACTTTTAAGATGCAATTGAGCTAAATTACTTTTCCAAAATTCAGAGTATTTAATAGTTTCTGATTGCTCAATTTTAAAGCTCCATTTATCAGTTTTTGTAAAAGTACAAATTGCTAAATCCACTCCATCTAATGATGTTCCTGACATCACTCCTAAAACTCTGTATTTTACATTCTCTATCATCAATCCTCAAAAGTAGTTTAAAAAATGTATTTTTGCGTGAATTTTAAAAAAAGCACAAAGAATGAATTTTGAATTGACGGAAGAACAAATTGCAGTGAGAGATGCGGCAAGAGAATTTGCACAAACTAAATTATTGCCTGGGGTAATTGAAAGAGATGAGAATCAAACTTTTCCTACAAAGCAAATCAAGGAATTAGGTGAGTTAGGTTTCTTAGGAATGATGGTTGATCCAAAATATGGTGGTTCAGGAATGGATGCTGTTTCTTATGTTTTGGCTATGGAGGAAATTTCAAAAGTGGATGCCTCATGTTCAGTTGTGATGTCAGTAAATAATTCTTTAGTTTGTTGGGGACTTGAAACTTTTGGTTCAGAAGAGCAAAAAGAAAAATATTTAAAACCATTAGCAACTGGTGAGATAATTGGTGCATTTTGTCTTTCGGAACCAGAAGCAGGATCTGATGCTACTTCACAGCAAACAACTGCAATTGATAAAGGAGATCATTATTTATTAAACGGAACCAAAAACTGGATTACCAATGGAAATTCAGCTTCTGTTTATTTAGTAATTGCGCAAACAGATGTAGAAAAAGGGCACAGAGGAATCAATGCTTTTATAGTTGAAAAAGGAATGGATGGATTTGTAGTTGGACAAAAAGAAAACAAACTAGGGATTAGAGGTTCAGATACACATTCGTTAATGTTTACTGATGTAAAAGTACCAAAAGAAAACAGAATTGGAGAAGATGGGTTTGGATTTACTTTTGCAATGAAAACTTTATCAGGAGGTAGAATTGGAATTGCATCTCAAGCATTAGGGATAGCATCAGGAGCTTATGAGTTGGCTTTACAATATTCTAAAGAAAGAAAAGCATTTGGAAAAGAGATTTCAAAACACCAAGCAATTGCTTTCAAATTAGCGGATATGGCTACTGAAATTGAAGCTGCAAGATTACTTTGTATAAAAGCTGCATGGCTAAAAGATAACGGACAAAACTATGATAGACTTGGAGCTATGGCTAAGGTATTTGCTTCTGAAACAGCTATGAAAACTACTGTTGAGGCCGTGCAAGTGCATGGTGGTTATGGTTTTGTAAAAGAATATCATGTTGAAAGATTAATGCGTGATGCAAAAATTACACAAATTTATGAAGGAACTTCAGAGATTCAAAGAATTGTCATCTCTCGTTCTATTTTAAAATAATAATTATGAAGAAACTTATTTTACTATTATCAGTTGTTTGTTTTTCATTGGTTGCCAATGCACAAATTAATATTGATAAATCAAAAATTAACCCTGCTTATTTAAAGTTCTTGCCATCTAATGCAAACCCTGAAGATTTACGCCCATCTGATATTCCATCAGAACAAGTGCTAAAACAAATGGGGCTTTCAGAAGAAGAAATTGCTGAGGCAATGGATTTTAAAAACTCTAGAGGTAAATATGCAAAAGGAGTGCAGGATACAGTTGGAAGTAACTCTTCTCTTTCAAAATTCTATGAAAGTTTTGGTGATACTTTAGTTGTCGATACTACTACTTATCCTAAAGCTAGAATTTACGGACAGGATGTGTTTAGAAACAATGAGTTATCTTTTTATCAAAAAGCATTAGATGCAAAAGCACCTGAAAATTATAAAGTAGGAAGTGGTGATGAAATTTCAATTTCTGTTTGGGGTTATTCTGAGTTCTCGGAAACGCTTTTAGTAGATGATAGAGGATATATTACTCCAAGTTCTTATGGTAGAATTTATGTAAAAGGTTTGGCTTTTAAAAGAATGCGTTCTTTACTTAAGAGTAAATTTTCTTCTTTCTTGGATATGAAAAACTCTGAAATTGATGTTACGCTTTCTTATTCTAGAGTTATTACAGTAAATATAGTTGGGGAGGTTTATAATCCTGGTTCTTATTCTATTCCTGCTATTAACACTGCTTTTAATGCACTTATTGCTGCAAATGGACCAAATCAATTGGGTACTGTTCGTAATATCTATATTAAGAGAGATGGAAAAACGGTTGATTCTTTAGATGTTTATCAGTTCTTATTTAACCCAACACGCTCGCAAGATATTTATATGCAAGATGGAGATTATCTTTTTGTTCCTCCAGCAAAGCATATTGTTGAAGTAAAAGGAGCTGTAAATCGCCCTTATACTTATGAAGGAAAAACTGGAGAATCGGTTGCTAGTATTATTAAATATGCTGGTGGATTTACAACTAATGCTTTTTCTGATGTGATTACTTTAAAAAGGATAGAATATAATTCTGTTAGAGTAAATGATGTACATAAAGATCATGCAAATTCAACTGCTGTGCAAAATGGAGATGAGATTATTGTGAATACAATTTCTAATAAACTTTCGAATGTAGTAAGTGTGAAAGGTAGTATTGGTGTAGCTGGGGATTACGAATTTAAGCAAGGCGAACATTTATTAGATTTATTAAATAGAGCAAAATGTATTGATGACAAAACATTTTTAGATAAAGTTTATGTTATCAGATTGAATGAAGATAGAACAAAAACACATATTGCAGTTGATTTAGGAACTATTTTACAAGATAATAATCATAAAGATAACATCCTTTTGGAAGAATATGACATTGTTCGTGTCTTATCAATTGATGATTTTGATGATGATTTTACTGTTTCTGTTTTAGGTGCTGTTAGGGCTTCTGGAGAATTTGATTTTGGAGTTGGAATGACATTGCAAGATGTACTTTTACAAGCTGGTGGACTTACTCAGCAAGCTGAAGGAAGTAGAGTAGAAGTGAGTAGAATTATGGATTATGATATTTCTTCTAATAAGTTAAAACCTAGAAGAACAGTTGTTAAAAACATTAAAATAGGGGAGGATTTAGTTTTAAGTACAGAAGCTCAAGAATTTACTTTACAACCATTCGATCAAGTTTTTGTTAGAGAAAACCCTGATTTTGAGGCAGCAAAGAATGTGGTGCTAAGTGGGGAAGTAAAATATCCTGGTACTTACACCTTACTGTCCAAAGATGAGAAGATTTCATCAGTAATTAAAAGGGCAGGAGGGCTTACATCTTATGCCTATTTAGATGGAGTTAAGATGTATAGAAAGTTTGAAATTACTATAGAAGAAGAAGAAGAAGAAGAAGAAGAAGAAGAAGAAGAAGAATTAAGTTTATTTACTAATGCGCTTGAGGACAAAAAGATATTTGCTTATGATATGGTGTATCTAAATTTGGAGAAAGCAATGCATTCAAAAACTTCAAAGCACAATTTAGTTTTAGTTGAAGGAGATAGCATTATTGTTCCAAAAACTATGGATGTAGTGCATATTACTGGAGAGCTAATGAATTTAGAAGGAACTTCAATTAGTGCTCCTCATTTTAGTAGAAAGAGAGCAAATTATTATGTAAATAATTTTGCTGGGGGATTTACTAAAGAGAATAAAAAAAGTAATACGGTTGTAGTTTATCCTAATGGAATAGCAAAAAAATCAATGAATTTTGGACTTTTCACCATTTCTCCAAGAATCAAAAAAGGATCTACAATTATTGTAGCCAACAAAATAAAAAAGCAGAAAAAAGAAAAAGAAAGCCCTGTAGATTGGAACAGACAAATAGAAAATGCAATGCTAAAAGTAACCGCAATTATGACGCTTTGGCTATTAATTGATAGAGTAAATGCACAGTAATGGAACAGTATAATGATGAAATACAACTTAAGGATATTCTGATAAAACTATCAGAGTATTGGGATGTGCTGTGGAAAAAGAAAGTAAAGATTATTTTGTTCTCATTTTTGTTTTTTGTGTTTGGGGTTATGATTGCTTTTTTAAGCACCCCTTCTTATAAAGCAGAACTCACCTTTGTGGTGGAAAATGAGCAAGGAAGCGGTTCTTTGGGGGCAATGTCGGGTATTGCTTCTCAGTTTGGTTTTGATTTGGGAGGCAGTTCAAGCACTACTTTTTCTCAGCAAAATATTATGGAACTCCTAAAATCAAGGGGAGTGGTGGAGGCAACACTTTTAAGAGAAAGGAATATTGATGGGAAAAATGATTTGTTGGTAGAGCATTATATTACAATAAATAAATTTAGAGAATCGTGGGAGAAAAATGAGGAGTTTGATGGAGTGAATTTTAATAAAACAAATAGTTTGCAGCACGATAGTGTGATGAGTGTAATCTGGAATCAGATTATTGAGAATAATTTAGTGATTGAAATTTTGAATGAAGAAGCGAATATTATTACGCTTTCTTATGTTTCTGCTGATGAGAGTTTTTCCAAGCAATTTACAGAAATTCTTATTGATGAAATGAGCAAAATGTATATCTCACATCAAACTGCTCAAGTAAATAATACTTTAGACTTTTTGCAAAATAGAGCTGATTCTGTTTTTGTAGAATTAGATAAATCAGAACAAGAATTTGCAAGAATTAAGGATATAAATCAAAGAATAATTAAAGCGTCTGGAAGATTGAAGGAATTACAGTTAATGAGAAGAGTAGAGGTGCTCAACACCATGTATTTGGAAATAGTAAAGAATTTAGAAATCTCTAAAATGACACTCCTTAATCAAACTCCAATTATTCAAATTATTGACAAGCCTATCTTGCCTTTAGAAGAAGAAAGAACTTCTAAAACTTTAGCAGGAATTTTAGGAGGTTTCCTAGGAGGTTTTCTTTCTGTATGCTTCTTTGTTTTCGGGAAATTATTTAGAGATGCTTTAGTGGAGGGTTAAAGCAAATCCACCAACTTTTCTAATGCAATTCCTCTAGAACCTTTTAAAAGAATAGTTTTATTTCTAATTGGAGTTCTTTTTAAAAATTCAGCAAAATCAGATGTTTTTGTGTAAGCATTTTCAGTTACTTTAGAGAATTCTTTTCCAATAAAAATACAATCTAATTTTAATTTTTTAGTCAAAGCAACAATTTCTTTATGTTCTTCTTTAGCCGTTTCCCCCATTTCTAACATATCACCCAAAACACAAAGTTTGTTTCTATAATCTTGTTTTGCAAAAGAATGTAGCATGGCGCTCATAGATGATGGATTTGCATTGTAGGCATCTAAAATTAAAGTGTTGTTTTTAGTTTCTAAAATCTCAGAACGATTATTGTTTGGAGTATAGTTTTCAATTGCCTTTTTGATGTTTTCTTCTCCAATTCCAAAATGTTTTCCCACACAAATAGCAAGCATAATATTATAGAATTGATAATCCCCAATCAAACTACTTTTTATTTCATTGCTATTAAATAAAACATTCACAAAGGGAGTGTTTGAGGAAATATCTCCTTTGCAATCCCCATTTTTTCCATAGGTTGTTTTTATACTTTGCTCTGCTAGCTCAAGCAATAACTCAGCTTCACTATTAACAAAGAGCTTCCCTTCAGTTTTTGTAATAAACTGATACAACTCTGATTTTGCTTTAATAACACCATCAATACTTCCAAATCCTTCCAAATGAGCTTTTCCGATATTTGTAATAATCCCAAAATTTGGTTGTGCTATTTTGCAAAGAGCTGCAATCTCTCCTATATGATTTGCTCCCATCTCAATAATGGCAATTTCATGAGTTGAATTGATTTCTAGAATACTAAGTGGCACTCCAATATGATTATTCAGATTTCCTTTTGTTGCATAGCAATTTTTCTCAGAAGATAAAACAGCATTTATGAGTTCTTTTGAAGTAGTTTTTCCGTTTGTTCCAGTAATTCCAATAACGGGAATTAAAAGCTGTTTTCTATGATATTGAGCTAGTTTTTGTAAAGTAACTAAAACATCATTTACTAAAATTATTTTATCATTTTTAGCGTACTCTTTTTCATCAATTATAGCAAAGGAACATCCATCTTTTATTGCTTTTTCTGCAAATTTATTTCCATTGAAATTATCTCCTTTCAAAGCAAAAAAGATGCTATTTTTTATAATCTTCCTTGTATCAGTACAGATTAAAGGATGCTTTAAGTAAAGTTGGTGTAATTTTTGAATCCCCATTTCTTATTTAAAATTGTAAAGATAAAAAAAGCCGAGCATTTGCTCGGCTTTTAATCTAATATCTTAATACTAAAATCTGTTTTTACCTTCTATTACTTCCCATTTTTTTCTGACTATAATCAGTACCTTTTCTTTGATTTTCTTTCAGATTACTTGTAGGAGCGCCCAATCTTTCCATAGCGCATCTAAAGCCTATAGCATCAGTAGATTGATCTTGATCTAAGTATCTTCTTGTTCCAGGCACAAGCCAATAAGCTCTATCTTTCCAAGACCCTCCTTTGTACACTCTGGTTCTATCAGTAACTAAAGTAGTGTTTCCATAATCATACATTTCACTAGAATTCCCTGTTCGATTCTCTTTGTACTTTTTAGCATCTTGATTCCACTTATCAATTTTTACATTTGCAGTATCAACAGCAGATTGCTCGTTTAAGAAGTTATTCCAATCAATTCCCATTTGCGATTCGATATCTCCATCCATATAGTTGATGTTGTCAGATTTTTTATAGTTTCTTCTGTAAACATTATCTTGCACATCTACATCTACCATTGTTATTCTTCCCAAACTATCTTTCTCCTCAACAAAACCATCTTCATCTCTTTTTTGTGTTTGGAAATTACTTCCTCTGTAAGGTCTGTGGTCAGTAGTAGTGGTTTGCTCAATTACTGGTCGATACACATCCATTACCCATTCCGATACATTTCCAGCCATACAATACAAGCCATAATCATTTGGCCAATAAGAACGAACTGGAGCAGTAATATCTGCATTATCGTTTAGATTTCCAGCAACCCCCATATTATCCCCTCTTCCTTTTTTGAAGTTTGCCATTATTTCGCCTTGGTTTTTCTTATCGCCATTTCTTACTGAAGAGCCATTCCAAGGATATAATTTTCTCTCTTTCATATTCTCCATATTGGTATTTCCAACATAACCAAGAGCAGCAAATTCCCATTCTGCTTCAGTTGGTAAGCGGTATTTCGGCAATAAAATTCCGTCTTCCATTCTTACTAATCTTGAATCTTCTCCCAATGATGGATTAAGGTTTTTTAAATTTCTTCTTACGATTCCTTCATATTGTCCTGCCAAATAAGCGTCAGTATTAAAAGAGTTTTCATCAATTTGTTCGTTATCTTCTTTCAATATTCCTTCATCAATAAGGATTCTTTCATTTACCCTATCAGTACGCCATACGCAATAATCATTGGCTTGGGTCCAACTTACGCCAACTACTGGATAATTTTGATAAGCAGGATGTCTTAAATAACTCTCTACATAAGGTTCATTAAAGCCCAATTTATCTCGCCATACTAAAGTGTCAGGAAGAGCTTTTTTATATACTTCCGGATAGCTTTGTCCATAAACTCTTTTTATCCAATAAAGGTATTCTAAATAATCTACATTTCTCACTTCTGTTTCATCTAAGTAAAAGGAAGAAACAGTAACTGTTTTTGGTACATTATTCCAATCAGAGAATACATCTTGTTCTACTCTTCCCATAGTGAAAGAACCACCCTCTACAAATAAAAGTCCAGGACCGGTAGCTTGTTCTGTAAATTTTGAATTGGTTTCAAAACCACCGTTTTTCGTGTTGTTGTAATCCCAACCAGTAGTAGAAGACCCTTTGTTGGAACAAGCAGTAAATAAAAAACTTGCTATTGTAATTACTAAAATAATTTTGCTTGATTTTATCATTGTTTTTTGTTTTTAAAGATGATATTAATAACTAAAAGGATGGGCAACTTATTGTGTTGAACGATTTACTTTTACTTCTGCAAGGCATAAACATAGTAAAGGAAAGTTCATGTGCACCCAAAGTATTACTATTTTTAAGATTACTTAATGTGATATCATAACTATATCCAAACTTGAAAGCATCTTGAATAAGCCCTACCATCAAGATGAATGAATCTACATTTTTTATGCTATGACGAGCCCAAAGCCCTCCAACAATAGGGCCTCTATTTATATAAACTCCATAGTTGAATTGCTGAAAGTCTTGTTGTTTCTGATATAAAAAATTTGGAGAAATGGTGGTTACATTATTTCTATACCTGCTTAATGGGATATTTCCTCCAATATGTGCAGTAAGTTTAGTTGGTAATTGACTCTCACTAATAAAACCTTGATTAGGTTGCGTTAGATGATGAGCAGCAAAACCAAAGAAAATGTTTTCAGAATAACCTATAAATCCTGTAGAAAAATCTGGGAAATTTACAGCTGTTGGGTTATTTGCAACATCCTCATTTGTAGGGAAGATAAATCCATATTTAGGATCAATCATATCCCCAAAAGTTAAATTTGACCAATCCAAACTAATAGACCTATAAGATGCCTCAAAACCAGCTTTTACCGAGAATTTTCTACTCACCTCCAAATGATAAGAATAAAGTAGGGAAGCATTTAAAGTTTTTAAGTTTCCAGCACCACTTCTATCTTGAGAAACCATAATGCCTAAGCCCCCACCTAATGAATTAATATGTTGGTCGTAAGCCACAGAAGTAGTAACATAAGTTCTGCCAATTCCTGGCCATTGGTCTCTGTAATTTAAAGTAGTTCTTGGGCAACCATCAGGTGAAGCACCAGCAAAAGCAGGGTTCAAATAAAGTGGGTTGGCATAAAACTGACTAAATGCTGGGTCTTGTGCATTTGCTGCTGTAGTAAATACTAGCAGAAAGCAAAAAACACTTAATATTTTAAAAATTTGTTTCATCATTTTCCTTTGTTTTTTATAAAACTTCTCTAATTTCAATTTTACAAAGATATAAATTTTATTCTTTATCGTATTTAATCTTAAATAAATTGATGTAATAAATAACAACAAATGTTCGTTAATAAGTCAGTTAAATTAGCAAAAAACCATATAATCTCTTTTAAATACTAAATTTGCAAGCATGAAAAACCCCCTTTGTTTATTGCTCCTATCTTTCCTGTTCTTATCTAGTTTTTCTCAGGGAAACACTAATTCTGTATTGGCAAATGGCAATTGGTACAAAATTGCTGTTCAGCAAGACGGAATTTTTAAAATAAGCTATTCAAATTTAAGCGATTTGGGTATCAATACTTCTAATTTATCTTGCTCAAATATTCGTGTTTTTGGCAATGGAGGTGGAATGTTGCCTAAATTAAATAGCGATTTTCGGCATAATGGACTCCAAGAAAATGCAATTTTGGTGGTGGATAACAATGGAAATGACATTTTTGAAAGTAATGATTATATTCTTTTTTACGGGCAATCGGCAGACAAGTGGAGTTTTAATGAAACTGATAGCCGTTTTCATCATCAGAAAAATTTATTTAGCCGAAAAACCTATTATTTTATTACCACCGATTTGGGCAGTGGAGGCAAAAGAATTCAAAGTAAAAATACCCAAAACTTTGATGTAAGTGTAAATGAATTTGATGACTATAAATTTCATGAAGAAGAGTTAGAGAATTTTATAAAATCAGGGGCGCAATGGTATGGCGAAAAATTTGATTTAACTAATTCGTATAATTTTAATTTTTCCTTTCCAAATTTAGTTCAAAATAGTTCAGTTTATGTAAAAACATCAGTTGCGGCCCGCTCTTTTTCATCTTCATCCTTTTCAATTAAAGCAAATTCAAATAGTATTCAGTCTATTTCAGTTGCACAAGTAGATGCACATTATACAGCAGATTATGCTAAACTTTCCACAAAATTTACCACTTTTACAGGTACTTCCAATATTGAACTTGCCGTTTCCTATATTCCTCCACAAAACACTTCTGTGGGTTGGCTTAATTATATTGAATTAAATGCCAGAAGACAATTAAAAATGAGTGGCAATCAAATGCTATTTAGAGATAGTAAGTCGGTAGCAGATAGCGTAAACGCAAAGTTTGTACTAAGTAATGCTACTTCCAGTATTACAATTTGGGATGTAACCAATCCTGTAAATGTAAGTGAGAGAAACACTAATTTTTCTTCTAATCAAATGACTTTTATTGCAAAAGCAGATTCTTTAAAAGAATATTTGGCTTTTAATGGAAATTCTTATTATTCCCCAGAATTAAAAGGAAAAATTGCTAATCAAGATTTGCATGGCTTTGGTGCAGAAGTAGAATATGTTATTGTTTCTCATCCTGATTTTTTATCAGCAGCCAATGAATTAGCCCAATATCATCAGCAAAAAGATGGAATAAACACTATAGTAGTCACGCCTCAGCAAATTTATAATGAGTTTTCTACTGCCGCACAAGATATTACTGCCATTCGAGATTTTATGCGATACCTTTACAAAAAGCCAAATAGTGAGCTTAAGTATCTTTTACTTTTGGGAGATGCTTCTTACGATCCGCTAAATAGAGTTTCCAATAACACCAATTTTGTTCCTTCCTTTCAGTCCAATAATTCTGTTTCTCCTACTCAAAGTTATGTAACAGATGATTTTTTTGGACTTTTAGATGATACAGAGGGGAATTTCTCTAATGATTTAGTAGATATTGGCATTGGAAGATTTCCTGTGCAAACCCTCTCGGAAGCAAATAATATGGTAGATAAAGTAAAAAATTACAATGGGAAAATGGCTTTTGGTGATTGGCGAAATAAAGTTACTTTTATTGCAGATGATGGAGATGCAGATGATGGAAACACCCATATGTGGCAAGCCGATAGTTTGGCGAATATCATCAATGATAATTATCAAAATATAAATATCAAAAAGATTTATTTAGATGCTTTTACTCAGGAATCTACTCCAGGAGGACCAAGATCGCCAGATGCACAACAAGCCATTACTGAAGCAGTGGAAAAAGGCATATTACTTATTAATTATTCTGGGCATGGAGGGGAGTTGGGCTGGACAAAAGAAAGAATTTTAGAAGTTGGACAAATTAATAAATGGGAAAATAAAGATAATTTACCGCTTTTTGTAACGGCAACTTGCGAGTTTTCTCGTTTTGATGATCCTAGTAGAACTTCAGCAGGCGAATATGTCTTTCTGAATAAAAATGGTGGAGCTATTGCCTTGCTTTCTACTACACGCCTAGTGTATGCGAGTCCTAATTATCAGCTCAACAAACAATTTATAAAAGTGCTTTTTGAAAAAGAAAATGGGGAGTTACCAAGATTAGGTGATTTGTTCCGCCAAACAAAAGTAAATAGTGGAACAATTCTTAATAATAGAAATTTTACTCTTTTGGGCGATCCAGCACTTTGCTTAGCTTATCCTGATTTAAGCATTTCAACTACTGAAATTTCCGATACTATTTCTGCTTTGGGGGAGGTAAGTATTTCAGGGAAAATAGAAGATGAGAATGGGAATTTAATAAGCAATTTTAATGGTTTTGTTTTCCCAACAGTTTATGATAAAGAGGAAATCTTAAAAACTTTGGGACAAGAAAGCAGTACGCCAATGCCTTATAGAAGTCAGAATAATACTCTCTATAAAGGAAGGGCAAGTGTAACAAATGGTGTATTTACCTTCTCATTTGTTGTTCCAAAGGATATTGCCTACAATTTTGGAAGTGGAAGAATTTCCTATTATGCAATTTCTGAGGATAGTTTGCAAGATGCAAGTGGATATGATGAAAGCTTTACAATTGGCGGAACTGCTGCAAATATTTTTCCAGATTATGATGGGCCAGAAATTGAGCTTTTTATTAATAATAAACAATTTATCTCTGGTGGAATGTGTAATGAAGACCCTCTTCTTTTTGCGATATTGAATGATTTTAGCGGCATCAATACAGTTGGAAATGGAATAGGACACGATATTGTTGCTGTTTTAGATGAGCAGACTAATCAATCTGTGAATCTGAATGAATATTATTCTGCAGATATCGATAACTACCAAAGTGGAAAAGTTTCTTATCCTTTTTATAGTTTAAATAAAGGGCACCACAGTTTACGGCTAAAAGTTTGGGATGTATTTAATAATTCATCTGAAAAAACCATTGATTTTTATGTAACTGAAGCTGAAGATTTTACGCTTTCAGATCTTATTAATTACCCTAATCCTTTTACAAATAGCACGGCCTTTTATTTTCAACACAATAGGGCAGGGGAATTTTTGCAAGTAGAATTACAAATCTTTGATTTATCTGGAAGAAAGGTGGCTTCAATTCAAGATAATTTGTATGATGATGGCTACAGAGTAGGACCAATAAATTGGGATGGAACTACAAATTTTGGAGAAAAATTAGGTGCTGGAATCTACATTTATCGCTTTAATGTAATTGCTCAAGATGGCAGCTTGCAAACTAAAGCCGAGAAACTAATAATATTAAGATAATAAAAGCGTTATAGCCCTCAATAAAAAGAATATATTTGCAACCATAAAATAATTTAAAGAATGAAAAAGATTTTTTTGATAATTATTGCCTTTGTACTTTGTGTGCAAACTAATGCACAAACAACAGTTGGTGATAATATAGATGCTCCTCTTGAACTCAATACCATTACTACTTCCGTTCCCTTTTTAATAATAGGGCCAGATTCTAGAAGTGGCGGCATGGGAGATGTTGGTGTGGCCTCTACTCCTGATGTAAATTCAATGCATTGGAACCCTGCGAAATATGCTTTTGTTAAGGATGATATGGGACTTGCTATGAATTATGTACCATGGCTCAGGTCATTGGTTCCTGATATTTCCCTTTCCTATCTTTCGGGCTATATTAGAAGAAATGATAATGAGGTAATAGGTATGTCCCTTAGATATTTTTCCTTAGGAGATATTACTTTTACAGATAATAATGGAACAACTATTGGTCAATATAAACCTAATGAGTTAGCAGTTTCTGGAGCTTATGCGCGGAAGCTTTCCGAAAACTATTCCATTGCTATTGCTGTAAGATATATTTATTCTGATCTTACTGGTGGCCAATATCTTTCAAATGGCATGAGTACGCATGCCGGACAATCTATTGCGGCAGACATATCTAGCTATTTTAACAAAGAAGTAAGAATTGCAAAAAAAGATTTTGATTGGGCAATAGGCTTAAATATTTCCAATCTGGGAAATAAAATATCCTATACAGAAACAGCAGTAAGAGATTTTATTCCAATTAATATGCGTTTTGGAACTTCTATTGGTACTGCTTTTGATGATTACAACAGAATGAGTATTGAGTTTGATGTAAATAAATTGTTAGTGCCTACTCCACCTTCAAGAAATGAAGGGGAAATAAATGGAGGTATGAACCCTGATGTTTCGGTAGTAAATGGTGTTTTTCAATCTTTTTGGGATGCACCAGGAGGTACAAAAGAAGAGTTCAGAGAATTGAATTATTCTACTGGTTTGGAATATTGGTATGCCGAGCAATTTGCAATTCGTGCAGGTTATTTTTATGAGCACCCAACCAAAGGAGATAGACAATATTTTACCATGGGAGCAGGAGTGAAGTACAATGTTTTTGTGCTTGATTTCTCTTATTTAATAGATGCTAGTAGTTCGATAAATGGAACTAGTCCGCTTGCAAATACTATTCGCTTCTCAATGACTTGGAATTTGGGAGCAATGGCAAATGATAGCTAACAAATGAATTTCAGAATTGGTTTTGGTTTTGATGTTCATCAGCTAAAAGAAGGTTTAGACTTTTGGCTTGGTGGAATAATTGTTCCTCATACTAAAGGAGGTCTTGGTCATTCGGATGCAGATGTATTAATCCACAGCATTTGTGATGCCCTTTTGGGTGCGGCTAATCTTGGTGATATTGGTAAGCACTTCCCAGATACTGACCCGAAATATAAAGCAATTGACAGTAAAATTCTACTGAAAGAAGTAATGAAACTAATTTGTGATAAAGGGTATGAATTAGGAAATGTTGATTCTACTATCTGTTTGCAAACTCCTAAAATTGGACCTTATATTCCTGAAATGCAAAAAGTACTTGCTGATTGTATGAATGTTGATGTTGATTTAGTTTCAATAAAAGCTACTACTACTGAAAAGTTAAGCTTTGTTGGTAGGGAGGAAGGAGTTTCTGCTTATGCTACTGTTTTGATTAATAAAATATAGATACTAGACCGCTTTGCTTTTAGTATTGATATATTAGATTATCTAAATACTAACATCTAAAATCTAACATCTGTTTTTGCATCATCTCTTAAATAGACTAGCATTTTTGCTCTTGCGCAAACAATTCCTTTTTTGTTAATGGCTTCCACAGTGTGCCATATTTCAAATTTCCCTTTTTCGTTTAAAGTTTTTTCTGCTAATAATATTTCTTCTTCAGTAATTTTAAAATGCAGTTTTAATGATGAATCAGCAGGGCGTAAATATTGTATTTCAGCAGATTTTAACCAGATAATTAGTTTCCTGTTTTTATTAGCAAAAATGTGGTAATACATAGTAGGGAAGTAAGGGTCACAAGCTGAAAAAATACTTCCTCCAAAAATTGTTTTATGAAAGTTCATATTAAAAAGGGCTCTTCTTAGTACAACTTTCATTTCTGTAAAGTCTTTATTTATCTCCTTTAAAACTATTCTATTAAATAATAGAGGGGGAAACAAATTGAGTACAGTTTTTAATAAAAATTTTGGGACTTGCATAGTGCAAAAATAGAAAACCCCACTCAAAAAGAGTAGGGTTTTGAAATTTAGATTTGTATTTGCTTAGTGCTTAGCTAAATAATCAGCTACACTTTCATGTGTTCCTTTCATAGCATCATCACCTTTGCTCCAGTTTGCAGGACAAACCTCTCCATTTTCTTCAAAATGTTGCAAAGCATCAACCATTCTTAAAGCTTCATCAACATTTCTTCCAAGTGGAAAATTATTAACGATTTGATGTTGTACGATTCCATTTTTATCAATTAAAAAAAGACCTCTGTAAGCAATCATTGGACCTGTTGCACACATGTTGTCATTTTCATCAATTTCATAATCTCCGGCTAATACACCAAAGTTTGCTGAAATTGTTTTAGAAGTATCTGCAACTAATGGGTAAGTAACTCCTTTAATACCTCCTTCTGATTTATCCATTTGTAACCATCCCCAATGTGATTGTTCTGTATCTGTTGAACAAGCTACAACCTCAACTCCTCTTGCTTCAAATTCAGCTAATTTATTTTGAAAAGCGTATAGTTCTGTTGGACAAACAAATGTAAAATCCATAGGGTAGAAAAAGAATAAAACTGGCTTTTTTCCTACAAATTGGTCTAAAGAATAATCGGCTACAATTTGACCACCTTTTACAACTGCTGATGCAGAAAATGATGGAGCTTTTTTACCTACTAATACTGACATAATTTTATAATTTTTATATGATTAATTTAAATGCAAAAATACGATTAAAAGCATAAATATCATGTTTTTGAAAGAATAAAATCTACTCTTTTTCCTATGGGTAGTTTTGGAACTTCAATTAGCTGATATTTTAATGTTTTATAGGTAGAGATTATCTCTTTCTCTATTGTTTTTGCTTTTGCTAAATCTTCCATTCTTTCGGAATCTGTGCTGTAAATATCAGTCCAAATTGGTGTGTAGAAAACAATTTCTGCATATCTCAATACTTCACAATCTGTTTTTAAATTATTGGGAACGCAAAGTTTATCTACTTGCATATAAGCCACAACATCAATAATGCTTCTATCAAAAAAATGAAGTTTGTTGTTTGGCGCATTTTCAAATTGCACTTTTCTTAAAACTGCAACTCTCTCTGAGAATGCTTGCAGATTTTTCCAAGGGACAATATCGCCATCACTTGCTATTTGCTCTACAATAATCTCTCTGGAAATTTCTTCACTACAAGAAACATTTCTCTTTTTCAGCTCATTTATTAAGGAAGTTTTCCCAGTTCCTGGAGCTCCAGTTATGATATATTTTTGATTCATCTTAAAGACTTAAAACTGCTAAAAGTGCACCAATTATTATGGTGATTATTTTGGTGAATGAAAATTTATGCCCATCTGTACTTTCAAATAAAATAGTAGTTGAAATATGAAGAAATATCCCAATAACTACTGCCATTATCTCATTATGAAATTTAGCTAAATCAGCAAAGATACTTCCTATAAAAACACCAAGAGGAGCCATAATTGCAAATAAGAAAAGTAAGAAATATGCTTTAGATTTCTTCATGTTGGATTGTAAGAAGAAAGTCATTAGTACAATTGCAACCGGAAGTTTATGAAGCACAATTCCTGTAAGTAAAGCATTATGTGCATTATGATGCAAATGTCCACCTAAAGGAACTCCTTCTAGTAGAGCGTGAAGACTTAAGCTAATTAAAACAGAAAATGGAATTACATTGCTCTTATGAAAATGTCCGTGTTCTATTCCTTGTGAGAAATATTCTAAAAGAATCTGAATTAAAAAACCACCTAATATAAAGAGTCCGATATTTTCAGAATGATTTTCGTGAAAAAGCTCAGGAATTAAATGCAAAACACTTACGGCAAGAAGATATGCGCCACTAAAAGTTAAAAGCAATTGAATATTCTTGCTTTTTTTGATGTTGAAAATTTCAACAATTATTGCTCCAGCAATTACTGAGCTAAATAATAATATGATTGTTAGAGTATTCACTTTTTACAAATTAAGATTAATCTATCAGAAGAAGTGGCGTTAAATTCTTCCAATTTATAATTGCCAAAGATATCAATAATTTTTAGCCCTGCATTATTTACAAATATAGAAAAATCAGCTAAAGTTATTGCCTTTACTTTTTCTTGAAAATGTTGTTTTTCAGTCTTGTCAATAATTTCAATATCCTTAATGATGTGATTGTTTTGTACACTTCTTTTAATATTAAAAGTGATTCCATCAATCTCTTTTTTCTCAGTTAAAACCAAATTTGAAATCACCTTTTTTACATTCATAAAATCAATAATCAATATTCCTTCTGATTTTAAATCGCTTGCCATAGCATTGATGGCTTTTTGTTCGTCCTTATCATCTTCAAAATAACCAAAAGAGGTAAACAGATTTGTAACAACATCAAAACAATTTTCTTGATACACCTCACGCATATCGTGTACTGCAAAATGTAAAGTTGCATTTTCATTTTGCTTTGCAGATGCAATGCTTTTTGTAGATAAGTCAATACCCAAAACATCCATTCCTTTTTTGTTGAAATAAGTTGCATGTCTTCCTTTTCCGCAAGCGATATCAATAAGTTTACTTCCTTTTTTAAGATTTAGTTCTTCAATTAAATTGTCAATAAAAATTTGGGCTTCTTTTTCATCTCTATTTTTGTAGAGCGTGTGATAATAAGAGGAGTCAAACCAATGTGCAAACCAACTCATAATTGTTCTTTTAACTTCTTAGGAATTTTGGCTACTACCAAATTGTAGGAGTCAGTAATCCATTGTTTTAATAGCTTGTCAGGAATATCACTATCTACTCTTACAGAGTTCCAATGTTTTTTACTCATATGATAAGCAGGGCTTACTTCCATAAATTCTTCTCTCAGCTCAAGTGCTTTTTCTGGGTTGCATTTCAAATTTACAAACTCAAAATCCTCAATATTTGTAAGAGCAAACATTTTTCCGAGCACTTTAAAAACTAAAGTGTTTTCATCAAATGGTAAATCTTCTGTTGTCCCTTTAAGTGAAAGGCAATATTCTCTGAAATGGTCAAGGGTCATGTTTGCAAAAGTAAGTAAATCAATTTTTTGTAAGGTTATTTAAAATATTCTTTGTACTTTGAAAAGCAAAATTTTAACATCTTAACCAAGCAAACAGGGTAAAAATTTTAAATAATAATGAGTTTATGACGATAATCACGGAAATGAGAAGCAACTGTCCAAGTTGTGGTAAAGTTGTAGAAGAATCAGGTTTTATGAGTTTTAACTATTCAAATACGAACTTATATTCTGATGGAAATAGGATGGGAGGAGATGATTTAGATTTTGCATCACCCATAGTTAGTTGTTTCAATTGTAAAGAGTATTTTTTTGCAGGAGATATATTTTCTGTATGGTTTGATTCTGTTGATGAATCAGATGAAGAAATAAATGAGTCTGAAGTAGGCTCTATGTATGCTGCAAGTGTTACAGATATTTATGAGTTGCTAGAGAGCAAAAATTCAAAATTTATTAAAGATGCTTTTAATTTGTATAAATATATTATTCAATGCTTAAATCAAGTATTTTTGAGTAATGGCAAACTATATAACTACCAGAAAGAGATTTATTATAATTCTATTGATAGAACTATTGAGATTTTAGAAAGTAAAGAAGTAGTTGGTAAAAGTAAAAGCTCTAAAATTCTTTTTCTTGCAGAACTTTATAGATACCAAGAGGAGTATGAGAAAAGTTTAGAAATATTAAATACTATTAACAATAGAGAGTATAGAAATTTTGTAACTCAACTTAAAGAAGCGTGTAAACAGAAAATTAAGAATTGTATAATTATTAACAAATAAAAATTAATTTAAACTTAAACCCTTTAAGGGCTAGTCTTATTCCTCAGTTGCTCCTTTAAGTGAAAGGCAATATTCTCTGAAATGGTCTAAATCCATATTGCAAAGATAGGTTTCTTATACAATTATCTAGAAACTACTTTGGTAGCTTATCTTGTAAGTACCACAGGCTACTTTTTAAAACAGCCACACGATACAATCGTGCGGGAACAGGGGAGGACAATGGGAAAATGTATTTGTTGATTTGGGTTATTTTACTGAAGATATGCTAGATAAATCTTACCTCAGATGGATGTACACAGCAATGACTAGAGCAAGTAAAAAGTTGTACCTCATCAATTTTAAGGAGGAGTTCTTTAAAGACTAAAAGCTCACCACCTTTATTACAAACCTAAGTACATTACACACAAAGTTGATTGCAAAACCTCTGTAACATACCACCAAACACAGAAACCACACAAACAAACTACTAATACTGAGCAACAAACTTTTAATTGGGAACGCCTAAGTTTTTAAACAAGGTGAAAAACTTTTTGAAATAAGCAGGAAACTTTTAGTAAGAGGTCGGTTACTTCTAATTAAAACTATAAAACTTTAGAAAAAGAAAAGCCGAGCATTGCTCGGCTTTTAAAGCTACAAAATCACCATTATTAAAACTGACTATCTATTTTCTTTTTTACTTCAATTGGATTTGACACACCACTAATAACAACACTACTAGAACCAGTCCCAGAAATCACAACATCACCATAACCCAAGATACGTCCTAACACACCTTGTTTAATCTCAACAGTTTCAACCTTACTTAATTTCATCTCTTCAGTTGACCTACTAATTATACCCGTCTTAGTGATAATTCTATTATTTGTCAATCCATACTCTGTAAAAACTAATTTCAACAACCATGGAATTCCAATAGCGAACAGTGACATCAATACAGGCATAATAAAGAAAAACTTATTGTATCGAAAAAAGTGAAACTACTTTTTCATTATCTACCAATGTCTTATTTATATAACTCATCTATTTAAATTTTAATTACCTACTCTATTTGGTTTTCGGCCTCCCCATTTTTACAGTAGCAAATATATAAAAAAACTTGTCATTTTGAGCGTTAGTCGAAAAATCTACAAATCCAAGTGAGCTGTAGATACATTTGCCTTGCTCAGTATTACATATTAAAAAAGAAAAGCCGAGCAAATGCTCGGCTTTTTATCTAACAACTAAAAACTAACAACTATTATATATTATCTACAATAGTATTTAAGGTAGTACTTGGTCTCATAGCTGCAAAAGTAGTTTCTTCATCTGGGAAATAATATCCTTTTACATCTTCCTCCTTTCCTTGAGAGTTGTTTAACTCCTCAACAATAATTTCCTCATTATTTTTTAAATCAGCAGCAATACTTGCAAATGCAGCTTTAAGTTCAGCATCATTAGTCTGATTTACCAATTCCTTAGCCCAATACATAGCCAAATAAAAGTGAGAACCTCTATTGTCCAACTGTCCTACTTTACGCTTAGGAGATTTTCCGTTAGTCAATAAATTTTCAATTGCCACATCTAAAGTGTCCGCCAATATTTTAGCTTTTGGGTTGTTATTTAATTCTGCTAAATGCTCTAACGAAACCACTATTGCCATAAATTCTCCAAGAGAATCCCATCTTAAATGCCCTTCCTTAGTAAATTGTTGCACATGCTTAGGAGCAGAACCTCCAGCACCCGTCTCAAATAAACCACCACCATTCATTAACGGAACAATAGAAAGCATTTTTGCAGATGTACCCAGCTCTAAAATAGGAAATAAATCAGTTAAGTAATCTCTTAAAACATTACCCGATACCGAGATTGTATTTTCTCCATTCTTCACTCTTTTCAAAGTAAACTGACAAGCATCATAAGGAGCTAAAATCTGAATATCCAAACCAGCATTATTATGGTCTTTCAAATAAGTATTAACTTTCTTAATAATTTCAGCATCATGAGCTCTATTTTCATCTAACCAAAAAATAGTTGGCCAAGAAGTTGCAGTCGCTCTATTCACAGCCAATTTTACCCAATCCTTAATTGGTTCATCTTTAGTTTGGCACATTCTCCAGATATCTCCTTCCTCCACATCATGCTCCATCAAAACATTACCTTCTGAATCAGTAACCTTTACAATACCTGCAGACTTAATCTCAAAAGTTTTATCATGAGAACCATATTCCTCCGCTTTTTGAGCCATCAACCCAACATTAGGAACAGTACCCATAGTTGTGGGATCAAATGCTCCATTTTCTCTACAGAAATCAATAGTTGCACTATAAATAGATGCGTACGAACTATCAGGAATTATTGCTTTTGTATCTTCTGTTTGATTGTCTCTATTCCACATCTGACCTGAAGTACGAATCATAGCCGGCATAGAAGCATCAATAATTACATCTGAAGGAACATGAAGGTTTGTAATTCCTTTATCAGAATCAACCATTGCTAAATTTGCATTATTTTCATATGCAGCATTTATATCGGCTTCAATTTCTGATTTTTTATCAGCTGATAGATTTTGTAATTTATCCATCAAGTCACCAAAACCATTTCTAAAATCAACTCCAATTTCAGTAAAAGTAGTTTTATGCTTTTCAATTAAATCAGCAAAATAAACATTTACTGCATGGCCGAAAATAATAGGGTCAGAAACCTTCATCATTGTAGCCTTCATATGCAAGGAAAGTAAAATTCCACTTTCTTTTGCATCTTTCATTTCCTTTTGCAAAAAGGATAATAATGCTTTTTTACTCATTACTGAAGCATCAATAATTTCATTATCCAATAAAGAAGTTTTTGTTTTTAACACATTAATATTCCCATCAGTAGTATGCAATTCAATCTTCACATCAGTTGCATTATTTACACAAACTGATTTTTCATTATGAAAGAAATCACCACTTTCCATAGTTGCAACATGAGTTTTAGAGTCTTTACTCCATTTCCCCATTGAATGTGGATTAATTTTAGCATAATTCTTAACTGCTTTTGGTGCTCTCCTATCCGAGTTACCTTCTCTTAAAACAGGATTTACAGCTGAACCTTTCGCTTTATTATACTTTGCTTGTACTTCTTTTTCTTCATCCGTTTTAGGAGCGTCTGGATAAGAAGGAATAGCAAATCCTTTGGACTGTAACTCCTCAATTACAGCAACTAATTGCGGTACAGAAGCCGAGATGTTTGGTAATTTAATAATATTTGCTTCAGGCTTTTTTACTAACTCACCCAATTCAGCAAGAGCATCATTTACTCTTTGACCCTCTTCCAATAACTCAGGAAATAAAGCAAGCACTCTAGCTGCAAGCGAGATATCTTTAGTTTCAACCTCAACACCAGCTTTTGCAGTAAAAGCATTTACAATTGGCAATAAAGAATGAGTAGCCAACATTGGTGCCTCATCCGTTTTTGTATAAATTATTTTTGATTTTGTATCACTCATCTTTTTATCTCTTTTCTGTCTTTTTTAATAACCAAATACATCTTCTAACGTTAAGTGAACTATTTCACCATATGCTTTTAATACTTCTAAATCTAAATCTTCTTTAGATCCTAAAACCATAACCACTCTATTAGTTCCTGCAATATGGGAGTTATGGAAATCTTTTAAAGTATTCATGTCAAAAGTTGGAAGCGCATCATACATATCTTTTCTAATATCATGATTTACACCAATCTTCTCAGCCTTCAAATACTCATTTAACACCTTAGATTTAGTCAATCTTTCAGTTCTAATTTTTTGCTCAATAGCCTCTTTTGCGTTAGCCATATTTGTTTCAGCTTCTGGCATAGTTTCCAAAAGTTCAGTCATACCAACCATTGCCTCACCTAATTTATCCGATTGTGTGCCAATATAACTCATTAAATAATGAGAATCATCTTTATCATTCGGTATCGTATAAGTACTGTAAACTGAATAAGCTAATGCTTTAGATTCTCTCATTTCTTGGAATACAATAGAGCTCATTCCTCCACCAAAATACTCATTATGAAATCTGATTTGAGGATACTCATTCATATTTAATTTATCACCTTTTGCAAGCATCATTACCTCAGCTTGTTTCATATCATAATCCACAACAAATACCATTGGTTTATCCATTGGCTGTTCAATAAATTCCTTTTTAGCAGGTATCGTTTTTAACCCTGATTTATTTGAATGCAATTTCTCTAAATCAGAAGCAACTTTACTTATTGATTCTGGACCGTAATACAGTATTTTGTGCTCGTAAGAAGTTAAATTATGAATCAATTCAACTAATTCAGTTGAAGTAACATTATTTAAATCATCTTCAGATAAGATATTTCTGAAAGAAGAGTTATTACCATACTTAGCATAACTTCCCATTGCTCTCCAAAGGATAATTTGTTTGTTTAATTTAGCATCAGCTCTACCTTTTAATACTTGCATTTTTAAGTTTACAAGCGCATCTTCATCAGAAACAGCACCAGCTAAAATTTGCTCAAACAAAGCTACTGACTCATCAAAATTATCTGCTAATCCGCTTAATGTTATAGTAGTTTTATCAGCACCACAGTTTACAGATAAATCACAACCTAACTTATAGAATTCTTCTTCTTTTTGTGCAGGTGACATAGCATCAGTCCCTAAGTATTTTAAGTAATCAACTGCTAATTTTAGTTTTACATCATGGTCTTTACCCATCTCTAAAATATAGTTCAGCTTAAATCTTTTGTTCTCAGTGTTTTCTTTATAAATAAGCTCAACATCTCCAACATTTGATTTTTGAATATCCTCTTCAAAGTTCAAAAATACAGGCTCAATATTTTTAGCTTCTTCAGCTAATAAACTTACTAAAAACTCTGATTGATCTTCTCTATTAACACTTACAGGAGTAATTGCAGGCTTTGTTACTTTAATAACTGATTTATCTTCACCTGCTCTTTTATAAACTACTACATAATTATCAGCATATTTAACATTTGCAAAATCAATAATATCCTGCTTAGTTACTTTCTCAAGCTCAGCCATTTCATTCTGATGATCTTCCCAAGAAATTCCTAAAGTAAAGGCATCAACA
>CAYVKX010000022.1:0-25621 GCA_964452095.1 uncultured Weeksellaceae bacterium | reverse complement strand
TATTCAGTAATTTACAAAGATAAAATTCTTTTTAAATTATCATGAACCTAATATTAATTGGAATGGAGTAAACCCAAATTCGCTTTCTGCAGGGGGTTATGTTGTAACTATTTCTGATGTATTAGGTGCAAGTTCTGCTGCCAATTATACTATAAATGAGCCAACAATTATTACATCTTCTATTTCTCAACCAACTTTTGATTTGGAGGCAAACGCTATGGGTGGCACTCCAAATTATACTTATCAATGGATTTTTTCTGCTGTAGTAGTTGGAACAAATGCTACTTACACTCCATCACAAAATGGAAATTACTATGTAATAGTAACGGATGCAAATGGCTGCACAGATACTTCTACAATCTTTACTGTTAGCAATGTAGTTTCTGGCATTTCAGAATATTTTAGTGAGAATTTAGTAGTGTATCCTAATCCTTTTTCTCAAAGTACAACAATCCAATTATTAAGTGAAAATGATAAATTATTGGGATTATCTATTTTTGATGCTAGTGGAAGAAAAATAAAAGATTTAATTACTAGTGTTTCTGATAATATAATTGTAATTGAAAGAGGAAATTTAGCGAAAGGGATGTATTTATTAGTTGTAAGAACAGAAAATTACATCTCAAAAAGTAAGTTGGTAGTGGAGTAAATTATCTTAACTCTGCTCCTGCCTTTTCAGCTAAAGACTTCATTAATTTATCCATCACCTTATCAACATATTTATCCGTTAAGGTTTTAGTTTCATCAGCCATAGTGAATGATAAAGCATAAGATTTTTTGCCTTCAGGTAATTTGTCTCCCTCATATACATCAAATAAATTGACTGATTTTAGTATTTTATTATCTGCTTGCTTGGCAATTTTACTCAACTCATCAAAGGAAACTGTTTTATCAACTAATAAAGATAAATCTCTTCTTACTTCTGGGAATTTAGAAACTTCCTTGTATTTTATTTTTGAGTACCCTGCAAGTTCTAACACTAAATCCCAATCAAAATCAGCAGCATATACATCTGATTTTACACCAAATGCTTTGCATAATTTTTTATCTAACTTGCCAAAGCATACCAATCTTTTCTTTTTAAACTTATACATCAAACCACTTTCAAATCCATAAGTAGAAATAGGTTCTGATTTTAACTTTGTTACTCCAAATCGAGCAAGAATATGCTCTACTTTCTCTTTAATGAAAAAATAATCAGCTTTGTCAGATGATGCGTTCCAGTTTTCAGCTAAAACCTTACCACTTACTAAAAGTTGTAAATGCTGATTCTCTACATTTCCTTCCTCCATTTTATGATAAGTTTTACCAAACTCATAAAATTTAACATCAGTATTTTTTCTATTTTGATTGTATGCAATATTTTCTAATCCTCCAAATTTTAATGTTTGACGCATGACATTCAAATCTTGTGAAAGTGGATTCAATAACTCAACATTTAGTGCTGGATCAAGCTCAGGAATAAGCTGAGTATAATCACTTTTTGTTAATGAATTATTCATTGCCTCATTAAACCCATTAGAAGATAATAAATCAGAAATTGTATTTCGAATATCCTCAGGATTTACTCCATTAGAATGTGAAATAGTTGTATTTAATTTGGCAGGAATAGCAACTGTATTAAAGCCATAAATTCTTAAAATTTCTTCAATAACATCAACTTCTCTCTGCACATCAGCACGGAAAGGAGGTACCAACAAACTAAGTCCCTCATCAGTAGCAGTTGTAATCTCAATCTCTAAATCAGTAAGGATTGCTTTTATAACATCTCTATCAATCACTTCTCCAATAAGAGCATCCATCTTTGCATAAGTCAGATTAACTTCAAAGTGTTCAATTTTAGTTGGGTAAATATCAGTAATTTCAGAAGACACCTCTCCACCACATATTTCAGTGATTAAAAGTGCAGCACGCTTTAATGCATAAACAGTGATATTAGGGTCGCAACCTCTTTCAAAACGGAATGATGCATCAGTACTAAGCGTATGCCTTTTTGCTGTTTTACGAACACTTACAGGGTTAAAATAAGCACTTTCTAAAAAGATAGCAGTAGTTGAATCACTTACTCCAGAATCAGCCCCACCAAAAACACCAGCAATACACATTGGTTTTTTAGCATCAGATATCATCAAATCATCAGCTGAAAGTTCCCTTTCCAAATCATCCAAAGTTGTGAATTTAGTTTTATCATTAACAGTAGCAACAACTATTTTATTCCCATCAATTTTTGCAATATCAAAAGCATGTAAAGGCTGCCCAATTTCATGCATTACATAACTAGTAATATCAACCACATTATTGATAGGCGACAAGCCAATAGCTTTTAATTTATTTTGCAACCAAGCAGGAGAATCAGCAATAGTAATTCCTGAAATACTTACCCCAGAATACCTAGGACACAACTCATTATCTTTTACTTCAACAACAATAGTAGCTGAAGTATTTGCTACCTCAAAACTTTTAACTGATGGCCTGCACATCTCTAATTTTTTCCCTTTATGATTCAAAACTGTAAGCAAATCACGAGCAACACCAATATGCCCCATTGCATCAGAACGATTTGGTGTAAGTCCAATTTCAAATACAATATCAGATTCCAACTTAAAATACGCACTAGCAGGAGTTCCTACTTTTGCGCTAGCATCAAGCACCATAATCCCATCATGTCCTTTTCCTAAACCTAGCTCATCCTCAGCACAAATCATTCCCAAAGAAACTTCTCCTCTAATCTTTCCTTTTTTTATCTTGAAACTCTCATCTCCATCATAAAGCACAGTACCAACAGTAGCTACAGGCACTTTTTGTCCAACAGCAACATTAGGCGCACCACAGACAATTTGCAATAATTCTTCACCTCCAACATCAACAGTAGTTACTGATAAACGATCAGCATTAGGATGCTGAACTTTAGTCATCACTTCTCCAATTAGTGCTCCTTTTAACCCACCTTTTATGCTTTCAACCTCTTCAAGCCCTTCTACTTCTAAGCCAGTGTCGGTTAATAAAACAGAAATCTCCTCAGCAGGAAGATTAAGATTTAAATAATTTTTAAGCCAGTTGTATGATATTTTCATTTGATAAAATCTGATTTATGATGCTTGCAAAGATAGTTTTTTGTTATTAGTTATTGGTTAATTTTGTAATTGCTACATTGTTTAATCGTTTCTTTATCTTTTTATTATCAAATTATCTCATCATCAAATTAATTCATTATCTTTTCAGGATATTCAATTTTAGTTAAAAACAAAGCATGTGCAGATACGGAAACTCCCGCTTTACTTCTATCTTTTTTTGCTATTATTTCTTTTATTTTTTCTGCTTTTATTTTACCTTCTCCTACTTCTAGTATAGTGCCTACAATTGCACGAACCATATTACGTAAAAATCTATCTGCTTTTATGGTGAAAATAAGCTGGTTTTCTTTTTGCTGACAGACTGCTAAAATCACTTCACAATCATTAGTATAGGTTTGGGTATGAACTTTAGAAAAGGAAGTGAAATCTTGCTTTCCTAAAAGATATTTACAAGCTGAGTTCATTGCAACAACATCCAAAGTTTTGTGATGAATATAAATATTAGCATTAAAGGGACTCTTTTTATTAGTGATAAAATACTGATAAGTTCTACTGATGGCATCAAAGCGGGCATGAGCATCATCAGATACTTTAAAAATATTATGAATTGCAATATCATTTAGCAGAAAGCCATTAAGTTTTGTAATAAGATTAGGAATCTCAAACGATATTTCAGTATCAAAATGGGCAAACATCTGCCTAGCGTGAACGCCAGTATCTGTTCTACCAGCCCCAACTACATTAATCCCATCACATAAAATAATAGAAAGTGCTTTTGTTAGTTCTGCCTGAACAGTATTGGCATTTGGTTGTACTTGCCAGCCATGGTAATTACTTCCGCTATATGATAATTCAATGAAAAAACGCATTGGGCAAAGATAGAAATAGTTGTTAATTGTTAGTTGCTGGTTGGTAGTTTTTGGGTTCTAATTATTAGCTTTTGACTCATAGCCATTAAATCCGGGACTAACCCTTAATTCAAGAGAAAAAGGCTTTAAACCCTATTTTGAATAATATAAAAATAAAAGAATAGCATAACATACTTTCTCTTTTTGTTTGTAAACTTATAGTTTTAGTTAGGTAGCTTTCTCCTTTTATTTGGTATCTAATAATTTTTGTTTGAGAACTTATTTTTTTTGTTTGTAAACTTATGTACTTTGTTTGAATACTTATTTCTTTTGTTTGTAAACTTATGTATTTTGTTTGAGTACTTATATTTTTTATTGTAATACTTTCGTACTTTGTTATTTAACTTGCTATTTTTGACTGAAAACTATCTTTTATTTTGTAATTTTGCAAAAAATTATCAGCTATGACTATCGCAAAATACCAAAAACAAATCGGAAAATTAATCTATTCCTTAAGATGGGAACATAGGTTAACCCTAAAACAATTGTCCGTTAAAAGTGGGCATTCCGTACTGCAATTACGCAACATAGAAAACGGAAAAGTAAACACAAGCATGAAAATGCTATACAATGTGGCTAAGGTTTTTGAGCTAAGTCCTGCTCAATTTTTAGCAAAAGTAGAAAGTAAAGAATTAGCAGCAGAGAAGTAGAAAAAATAGCTACAGCATGATTATTGTGTGTGAGCTGGGGTGTAATTGAAAAGGGGATTTGATAAAATCTACTAATGAAAATTTAGTAGATTTGTCTGATGGTTGGTATCATACAAGATGATTTAATAGATTCTGAATCAAGTTCAAAATAATACATAAAAAATGAATAATATAACAGAAATACTAGGAATAAAACACTCAATAATAATGGCTCCCATGTTTTTGGTGACTAATACCAAAATGATGATTGAAGCAATGAATTCTGGAATTGCAGCCTGTATTCCCGCACTTAATTACCGTACAATTCCTGAATTTGAAGATGCAATAGAAGAAATTAGAAAAAATTCAACTTCAAAAGGACTAGGAATAAATTTGATAGTAAATAAATCAAACCCAAAATTAAAAGCGCAATTAGATTCTTGCTTAATATTGATAGTAGATTTCATTATTACATCATTAGGAAACCCAAAGGAGGTAATTGAAAAATGCAAACCAATTGGGATAAAAGTATTCTGTGATGTTGTGGAAGAAAATTACGCCAAAAAAGTAGCGGACTTAGGAGCAGATGCTGTAATTGCAGTCAATAAAAATGCTGGAGGACACGCAGGGAATTTATCATCAAAAGAATTGATTGAAAGAATAAATAAAATCTGTGATATTGCAGTAATTTCAGCTGGAGGAGTTGGAACTAAAGAAGGAGTTATTCAAAAACTATCAGAAGGTTTTGCTGGACTTTCTATTGGCTCGCCATTTATTGCCTGCAATGAAGCAGATATTTCAGAAGAATATAAAAATGCATGCGTAAATTACGGCAAGAATGATATTGTGATGACTACTAAAATATCAGGGACACCTTGTACTGTAATCAATACACCCTATGTTCAAAAAACAGGAACCAAGCAAAACTGGTTAGAGAAAATTTTAAGTAAAAACAAGAAACTTAAAAAATGGGTGAAAATGATTACTTTTTTAAAAGGCATGAAATCAGTTGAAAAAGCAGCATTTAGCAGTACTTATAAAACTGTTTGGTGTGCAGGACCATCTATTGAGCACACAAAAAGGATACTTCCATTAAAAAAGATTGTAGAAAGTTTAATTATAATACATCAACTTTAATTCTACTCCATACATTAGATAATAAATAAGCAGCAATTAAAGCAATTAAAGTTAAGATTCCTCCTAATTGCAAGTTGCCATAAATAAAATACCCTGTAGCAAAAAGCAAACTATAAATCATAGCTAAAGCCAAAAGCATTGCCAATATTCCTGAAGGCACTGACCAATTAGATTTTTCAATATCTTCATCACCAACAACAGCCTTCCAACCAGGACCACCAGGAGTAGTTTTTTTGTAAAAATCAAGCAACACTTCTTTGTCCTCAGGAGGAGTTAGAAAAGTTACAACAAGCCAAACCACAGTAGTAATCAGTACTACCATTGGGAATTTCATATACTCTGGCATCAAAGCAGCCTCTCCAAATAATAGAGATGAAATAACTTTCATATTGAATAGTATAGAAACAATTCCTGAAACAAAAATTGCTGAGATTTCACTCCAAGCATTTATTCTCCACCAAAACCATCTTAGGATAAATATAAGTCCTGTTCCTGCACCAAACATCAGGATAAAATCAAATAATTGCAAAGCATTGGTCAATAATAAAGCCAAAAATGCAGAAGCTAAAAACAAAACAACAGTAGCTAAACGCCCCACATTTACCTTTTGTTTTTCAGTAGCATTAGGATTTATTTGTTGGGTATAAAAATCATTCACAACATAAGAAGCCCCCCAATTTAAATGTGTAGAAATAGTAGACATATATGCTGCAATTAATGAAGCTAAAACTAAGCCCAGTAAACCAGTTGGTAATTTAGTAAGCATAGCTGAATACGCCAAATCATGCCCTAACTTATCCTCACTAACTGTAGGGAAAGCCTCCTGAATACTTGCAATATCTGGAAAAACAACTAATGATGCCAAAGCCACCAAAATCCAAGGCCAAGGGCGAATTGCGTAATGCATAATATTAAAAAAGAAAGTTGCACCTATTGCGTGATTTTCATCTTTTGCAGCTAACATTCTTTGAGCAATATAACCTCCACCTCCAGGTTCAGCACCTGGATACCAAGCACTCCACCACTGCACAGCAAGAGGAATAATTAAGAGCATAATGAGTTGCTCAGTATTTGAAAAATCAGGAAGCATTGAAATTTTTCCAGCAACATTAGGATGTGCAATTAAAGTTTGAATACCTCCAACTTCAGGCATATTTACAATATAATATGCAGCTCCAATTGAACCAACCATAGCAACAAAAAATAGAATAAAATCAGTATACACAACCCCTTTAAAACCTCCCATAGTGCTAAAGACTACTGTAATCAATCCTGCTATGCCGATTGTTTCAAAAGCAGTTAACCCTAACATAATTTGCCCAATTTTTATTGCTGCCAAGGAGATTCCTCCCATAGCAAGCACATTAAAAATCACACCTAAATATACTGCTCTAAATCCTCTTAAAAATTTAGCTGGTTTCCCTGAATATCTCAGTTCATAGAATTCAATATCAGTATTTACATTTGATTTTCTCCAAAGCTTTGCATAAACAAAAACAGTTAATAATCCTGTCAACAAGAAAACCCACCATACCCAATTCCCTGCCACCCCATTATTCCTTACAATATCAGTTACCAAGTTTGGAGTATCAGTAGAAAAGGTAGTCGCAACCATGGAAAGTCCTAAAAGCCACCAAGGCATATTTCTACCAGACAAGAAAAATTGAGAAGAACTTTCTCCTGATTTCTTAGAGACAATAAGCCCAACTAATAAAGTTAAAAGTAAAAAAGAAATAATTATAATCCAATCAAGATTTGCAATATCCATAAGTAATTTTTATTTGAACAAATCTAAGGAAATCTTTTACTTAATAAGCGTTACATTTGCCGAATGAAAGATGAAAATTTTTATATGCTAGCCAAAACTATGTTTGGCTTAGAAGAAATACTTGCAGAAGAACTAAGGAAACTAGGTGCTCAAAATGTAAAACCCATGAATAGAGCTGTAAGCTTTAAAGGAGATAAAGGCTTTATGTATAAAGCAAACCTAAACCTAAGAACTGCTCTTAGAATTCTGAAACCAATCGCACATTTTCAGGCGCATGATGAAAAAGAACTATATAAGAAGCTTTGTGAAATTGATTGGACAGAAATCTTTGATATAGACTCTACTTTTGCAACTCATGCCACAACTCACTCTGAAGTTTTTACACATAGTAAGTACGCATCACTTGTAATGAAAGACGCTATTGCTGATACTTTCAGAAAGAAATATGACAAAAGACCAAATGTAGATCCAGAAACTCCAGATGTAAGTATAAACTTACATATTGCAAAACATACCTGTACAGTTTCCCTAGATAGTTCAGGAGATTCTTTACATAAGAGAGGTTATAAATCAAATGCTGTAGTAGCACCTATGAATGAAGTATTAGCTGCTGGACTTATTCTTCTAAGTGATTGGAATCGTATTTCAAATTTTCATGATCCTATGTGTGGGAGTGGGACTTTACTGATAGAAGCCGCACTTATTGCTTATAATATTCCTGCAAATATCTTTAGAGATAGATTCGGATTTGAAGGTTGGAAAGACTTTGATGAAGAGCTCTGGAAGATGATAAAGGAAGTTTCGTTAAATAAAGAAACACATTATTATGGTAAAATTACTGGAAGCGATAATTTCCAAAAAGCTGTAAGAATAAGCAGAGAAAATATAGATAATGCTCTTTTTTATGAGAACATTACGGTATCAAAATCTGATTTTTTTGAAACTGAAGTAGCTCCTGGAACTTTTGTAATGTTTAATCCTCCTTATGGAGAAAGAATAGATTTAGGAGTAAATGATTTTTATGAAAAAGTTGGAACTACTTTAAAACATAAATATCAAGGTTGTTCAATTTGGCTTATCTCATCTGATATAGAAAATATGAAATTTATTGGTTTACGACCAAGCAGAAAAATAAAAGTGATGAATGGAAAACTAGAATGTAGCTTTAGAAAATTTGAAGTTTATGAAGGGAGTAAGAAAGCTAAAAAGCAATCATAAAAAAAGCCCGCTATTTGCGGGCTTTTTATTTTCCATTATCTGTTAAAACTTATTCAGAAAGCGTTTTTGCTTTCTCAATTGTAATTTGTTCGCCATCTAAAATCGCTTTAATAAAAGCATCATCAAATCCTGCATTTTTAACCTCTTGCAATCTTGCATTAGCAGAAGAATAATCGCTATAAGAACCCGCATTATATCGGTATAATTCTGAATTATTTACTTGCTCTTTACCCACATTTCCAATCTTAGTCATTTTAGATAAAACATCAGCAGGAACATTTTTATACACCCCAATTTGCACCACAAATTCCAAATTCGGTTTTACTTCTTCTTTCTCTAATTTTGGAGTAGATTTAGAAACATTCTGCCTTGGTAATTTTCCATTAGTGGCTCTAATTGCAGAATATAATCCAATCTTTTTCCCATCTTTGAATGCTACTACAAATGAGCCATCAAATCCTCTAAGTAGCATATCATTTTGATGCTGAACAGCATCTGCATAAGCTGCATAAGAACCAGCGAAATATCTTGTGTATCCATCATTGGAAGTAAAGGAAACAACATTTGTAACTCCTTTGAAAATATCTTTTGAAAGAGCTACTTTAAAGGCCCCAATCTGAACACGGAAAGTGATTTTTCCAACAGTACTTTTCACCTCTTTTTTTGGTTCTTCTTTTTCCTCTTCTACTGCTACATTTGTACTATCTTCAGCTGCAGTTTCCTCTGCCTTTTCTTCCTCTTTTTCTTCTTCTGTTTCGCTAACAACAGGAGCAGGAGGTGTAGGATTGTAAGGAGAAACAACTCCATTTTCAACCTCCACAATCTCAGTATTATCCATTCCTTCATTTATTTCTAATTGAGTTTGTCTATTTACTGCCTCATCAAATGTAGCGTAAGATCCAACCGAATAAACAACCATACCATCATCTTGTAATAAACTTTCCAAATCATCAAAACTTAAATAAGTGTTAATCACATTTGCAGGAACATCATCACGATATTCTCCCAATTTTATTGTAAATCGTTTGCCGATAATATTATTATCCAAAGATGTTATATCATTTGCAATATTAAAAGCATTAGCTTTGGCAATCAAATATTCATTAATAGAAGTGAAATCATCTTTTGATATCTCATTTTCGTTATATACATTTGCATATTCCCTTGAAGCCGCATTAAATTTACTATACATACTTTTTGATTGCTCAT
The DNA here is from genome assembly GCA_964452095.1 of uncultured Weeksellaceae bacterium. Taxonomy (GTDB): domain Bacteria; phylum Bacteroidota; class Bacteroidia; order Flavobacteriales; family BACL11; genus DUAL01. The sequence continues at coordinate 15,678 of CAYVKX010000022.1, read as the reverse complement.
CAGTAAGTTGAACTCCTTTTTCATTTACAATTGCACCTCTTGGCGTGTGTGCTTCTTCATCAATATAATCAGGAATACCATCTTTATCATCATCAAGCGGACAGCCATTAGCATCCACCTTTGCTCCTTCTGGAGTTTCCGGACAATAATCATCAATATCTGCAACTAAATCCCCATCAGAATCCTCCACATCTAATGCTTTAAAGTTCACCTCAGCATAAAAACTTTGGTCGGAATATGGTTTTACTTTTCTTGATTTTGGCGTAAACATATCATAATGAACAGTAAAAGTAGTAACCATAAACTTATCGCTTCCTCCTTCTTCCATTCCATCAATATTATCTGAAAAAGAATAATGATATCTAAGTCCCATATCTAAACCAATTCTTTCAGAAATATCCAACATAATACCAATTCCCATTGGAATAGCAAGCCCTGTTTCATTTGGCTTATCGGTTATAGTAAAACTTAAAATTTCAGCACCTAAGGATAAAAATGGAGTGAGCTTGGATTGCTTAGAAATTTGATGAAAATTGTATCTTATTCCTAAACTGGCTGTTCGAACCTCCGAACTAAATGAAGTAGTATCCACATCATTTGTTTCATTTAATCTACCGTTTCCAAGCAAAAATGAAAGATCGATATTGTCCGTCATATTCATTTTTACACCAAAATGATAACCTTGATTTCCCATCAAGATATTCTTTTTTGGCCCCATAACATCACCTTTAAAAAGGTAAGAACCAGTGCCAAAAGAAAGCATTGGTTGGAAGGGAGCTTTTGGTTCATCATCATAATATCCTTCTTGTGCGAAAGCATTAACACTGCTAAAAATAAGGGTGGCTAAAAAAAGCCGGAGAAGTAATTTCTTCATATTTCATTTTTTTTACAGCCGTAAAAATACTAAAAAAATTAAAAGGAAATGGATATCTTAAAAATTAGGTTTTAAAGTGTACTTGTTATAAAAGTTATCTATGATAGCAACTGCCTGTTTTGGGCTGTCTACAATAGAGAATAAATCCAAATCTTCAGGGCTAATATTTTTTTCTTCTCCTAACATTACCTCTTTTATCCAACTAATAAGTCCTTCCCAATAGGTTTTTCCTACCAATACAATAGGGAATTTACCAATTTTTCCTGTTTGAATTAAGGTAATTGCCTCAAAAAGTTCGTCTAAAGTTCCTACTCCGCCAGGCAAAACAATAAAACCTTGTGCATATTTTACAAACATAACTTTACGCACAAAGAAATAATCAAAATCCAGAATTTTATCATTATCGATAAATTCATTATGCGATTGCTCAAAAGGAAGCTCAATGTTTAATCCTACTGATTTTCCCTCACCTCTTTTCGCACCTTTATTAGCTGCTTCCATAATTCCGGGACCACCACCAGTAATTACGCCATATCCTTTTTGAGTTAAAAGATACCCAATTTCATCTGCTTGCTTATAGTATTTATTATCTGGCTTTGTTCTTGCTGAACCAAAAACAGAAACGCAAGGTCCTATTTTTGACATTTTCTCAAAACCTTCAACAAACTCTGACATAATTTTAAAAATCTGCCAGGAATCTGAGGTTTTAATTGCATTCCAATTTTTTTCTTTAAATGCTCTTCTAATTTTCTTTTCTTGTTTATTCATATTCTTTTTTTAGTTTAATTCTTTTTCGAGATACTCTCCCGTACAACTTCCCTTGCATTTTACGACTTGTTCAGGAGTTCCGTTACAAATAATCTCTCCTCCTTTTGCTCCTCCTTCAGGTCCTAAATCAATTATATAGTCTGCAACTTTTATTACATCCATATTGTGCTCAATAATTAGAACGGTATTCCCTTTATTTACTAATTTCTGTACCACCTCCAAAAACACTTTTACATCATGAAAATGCAAGCCAGTAGTTGGCTCATCTAAAATATAAAAAGTTTTTCCTGTATTTTTTTTCGAAAGTTCTGCTGCCAACTTTATTCTTTGTGCCTCACCACCCGAAAGAGTTATGGAAGATTGCCCCAAAGAAATATAGCCCAAACCAACATCTTGTAAAGTTTTAATTTTTCTATAAATAGCAGGAATAGATTTAAAAAACTCCACCGCTTGATTGATTGTCATATCTAGTACATCTGCAATAGATTTTCCTTTAAATCTGATTTCCAAAGTTTCTCGATTGTAGCGTTTTCCATTACAAAGCTCACAATGCACCATCACATCTGGCAAGAAATTCATTTCAATAGTTTTGAGCCCTGCGCCTTCACAATTCTCGCACCTTCCCCCTTTTACATTAAAGGAATATCTACCAACTTTGTAGCCCCTGATTTTGGATTCTGGCATATTGGTATATAAGTTTCTAATGTGGGAAAATACCCCAGTATAAGTTGCCGGATTTGACCTTGGCGTTCTGCCGATTGGCGACTGATCCACCTCTATTACTTTATCGATATTTTTAACTCCTTTTATTTTATTAAAAGGCAAAGGTTTTTTCACGCCTCTATAGAAATGTTTGTTAAGTATCGGATAAAGTGTTTCGTTTATTAAAGTAGATTTTCCACTTCCTGAAACTCCCGTTACACAAACAAAAACTCCCAAAGGAATCTTCAAGTTCACAGATTTTAAATTATTTCCTTTTGCTCCAAATAATTGCAAGTATTTTCCATTGGTTTTTCTTCTTTTTGGAATAGGAATTTTTAGTTTTTTATTTAGATATTTTGCAGTTAAATTCTTGTTTTTTAGGATTTGTTTTAGAGTTCCTTTTGCAACTATTTCTCCTCCATGAATACCAGCTTCTGGACCTAAATCTACAATAAAATCGGAGGATTCAATCATATCTTTGTCGTGTTCCACCACAATTACCGAATTACCAATATCTCGCAAGTTTTTCAGAGATTTGATTAGTTTTTGATTGTCCTTTTGATGAAGACCAATACTTGGCTCATCTAATATATAAAGTACATTGGTGAGTTGAGCACCTATTTGAGTAGCAAGGCGAATTCGTTGGGCTTCTCCACCACTAAGAGATTTTGAACTTCTACTTAAACTTAGGTAGGAAAGTCCCACATCTAAAATAAATTGAACTCTTTTCATTAACTCTTTAATGATGTGCGTTGCAATTATTTTTTGGTTGTGATTTAACTGTTGTTCCACACTTTCAAGCCAATGAAAAAAAGCAGAAATATCCATTGCAGTAAGTTGATGAATTTGCTTATCATCAACTTTAATGTGCCTAGATTCTCTGTTTAATCTACTGCCATCACATTCTGGACAATGGTGCTCGGACATATAATTACTTGCCCATCTTTCAATAGATTTTACATAAGACAATTTGGATTGTTCTTTGATGAAATTTACAATTCCATCAAAATGTAATTTATAGGTTTTTGATACGCCAACACTTTTTAATTTTACAGAAAAAGTTCCTGATTCTCCATAAAGAATAGCGTCTATTCCTGCTTTACTTATTTTTGAAAAAGGAGTATCTAAAGTGAAATTGTATTTCTTTCCAAGCATTTCCAATTGCTTTATTATCCAATCCGATTTTCGGTTGGTAATAGGTGCAATCGCTCCTTTGTTGATGCTTTTTGTTTTGTCAGGAATTATCTTTTCCTCATCCACTTCCTTTAAAGTCCCAATTCCATTGCAATGTGTGCATGCCCCTTTTGGAGAATTAAAAGAAAAAGAGTTCGGCTCAGGATTTTTGTAGGCAATTCCTGTTGTCGGGCACATCAAATCTCTAGAGAAATATCTTGGTGTATTTTTATCTTTCTCTAAAACCATCATCACGCCATCTCCATCTTTTAAAGCTTGAATTAAAGAAGAGAGAATTCTTTTTTGATTTTCTTTATTTACTATTAATCTATCTATTACAATTTCAATATCATGAGTTTTGTAGCGGTCTAATTTTAATCCTGGAGTAATCTCCAAGATTTCTTCATCTACCCTTACTCTTAAAAATCCTTTTCTTAAAATTTGAGCAAATAATTCTCTATAATGTCCTTTTCTTGCCTTTACTATTGGTGCTAAAATATTGACAGATTTTCCTTTAAATTCTTTTAGGATGAGTTTCAAAATTTGCTTATCGGTATATTTTACCATTTTTTCGCCAGTATTATAAGAATAAGCAATTCCCACACGAGCAAAAAGCAAACGCATATAATCGTAAATTTCGGTAATGGTACCAACTGTCGATCTTGGATTTTTACTAGTAGTTTTTTGCTCGATAGCAACCACCGGACTAAGTCCTGTAATTTTATCTACTTCTGGGCGTTCCATATTTCCCAAAAACTGCCGAGCATAAGCATTGAAAGTTTCCAAATATCTTCTTTGTCCTTCAGCATGAATAGTATCAAAGGCAAGGGAAGATTTTCCACTTCCACTAAGCCCAGTAAAAACCACTAATTTATTTCTAGGAATTTCTAAATCAATGTTTTTTAAATTATGGACTCTAGCTCCATAAATATTTATGCTTTCTTGCTTTGCCATTTCTTAGTTTTCCTGAGCAGGAATTTCAAAATCATCAAACACTAAAAGTGATGAATCAGTTGGGATTTTTAAAATGTATTTTCTTCTGGATTTATCAGGCAAAGAGGAGTTTCTAAGCCAAGGATTTAGTTGCTTTAAAAGTTTGTAATTAGTGCCTTGCATTTTTGCAAATTTTGCTAAATCTGAAATAGTAGTGTCCACCTCAATAGTTTTATATTTTGGCATTTCATACAAATCTTTTTCTCTATAAATAAAGCCATATTTTTTTGGTTGTTCTAAAATTTCTTTTACCGCAATAATTCTAAAAACATAACGAGAAGTTTCAGGGTTAAGATGCAGATTATAATAATTATTACTTCCTTGTTTCTCTATTAATCTTCTAACTCCATTTTGCCCTTTATTATAAGATGCAGCCGCCAGAGTCCAACTGCCAAATTTCTCATAAGCTTTATTCAAATAATTACAAGCTAGCTGAGTTGATTTCTCCAAATTGTAGCGCTCATCAATTGCTGAATTTACTTCCAAACCATATTCTTTAGCTGTACCTTTTAGAATTTGCCAAAAACCTGCTGCATTAGATGGAGAAACTACATTTTCCAATCCACTTTCAATTACTGCTAAATACTTAAAATCATTTGGAATATTATTGGCTTTAAGTATTGGCTCAATAATTGGAAAATATTTATTTGCTCTTTTAAAATATAGCATAGTGTTAGATTGCCAATAAATATTTTTTAAAAGTTCCTTATCCATTCTTTCCCAAATATCTTCAGAATTTAAAGCTACTTTCTCTCCGCAAAAATTAAGATTATTTGGTTTGCTAATAGCGAAAATCTTGTACTTTTCATTGAATTGTTGTTGGTGCAATTTATCTTTTGAAACTTTTTTGGTGGGATAAGAAAACAACAAAAAGAAAAAAGAAAGAACTGCTAAAAAAGAAAGGAAAGAAGTGGTTTTTTGTTTCATCAGAATTGAGAATTAAGTGTAGTAAAAGTTGGTGATTCTCCATCTTTATCTGATACAATTGGCTTTTCTACTCCCCAATCAATATTCAAATCTTTATCTCTCCAAAGTATAGAACCCTCCGATTCTTTATTATAAACCCCAGTGCATTTATAAGTAAAAATAGTACCCTCTTCCAAAGTGATAAAGCCATGAGCAAAACCTGGCGGAATCCAAAAAGAAGTTTTATTTTCTCCAGATAAAACAAGCGAAAAATACTGCCCGTAAGTAGCTGAATTTTTTCTAATATCCACAGCCACATCCATTACAGCACCTTTTATTACTCTTACTAATTTCCCTTGAGCAAAAGGAGGATTCTGAAAATGCAAGCCCCTAAGCACCCCTTTTGCAGAAAGTGATTGGTTGTCTTGCACAAAATTTAGGTCCAACCCCTCCTTTTCGAAAGCCGCTTTGCTCCAAGTTTCAAAAAAATGACCCCTGTCGTCTGCAAAAACTTTTGGCTTTATCACTAGTAAATCTTTAATATGTGTTTTAATTACTTCCATTTATTATTTTTTAGATTTCCAAAAGCCAAATATAGAAAAATCAATTGCTATTTTTCAAAGTTAAGTAAACAAAAATTGTAGTTTTGCCAAAAAAATATATATTATGAAAAAAATCAATTTATTAATCGTAAGTATCGCACTAATTTTCAGTTCATGTACTGATAATGCAGCTTACAAAACACCAGAAACAGAAATGGAAAAAGTAAGTTACTCATTAGGAGTAAACATGGCATCAAGCGTAAAACAACAAGGACTAGACACAGTGGATGCTAACGCAATAGCAAAGGCATTTACAGATGTATTTGAAGGAAATGATTTAGACATTTCAGAAGAAGAAAGTATGCAAGTATTACAAGATTTCTTTGGGAAAATGCAAGCTGAAAAAAGTGCAAAAGCTAATAAAGCAGGAGCGGCTTACCTTGCTGAAAATGCAGCAAAAGAAGGCGTAACAACCACTGAAAGTGGATTGCAATATGAAGTATTAGTTTCAGGAAGTGGAGCGAAACCAACTACAGCTGATCAAGTAACAGTTCACTACCATGGAATGTTAACTGACGGAACTGTATTTGATAGCTCAGTAGATAGAGGGCAGCCGGCATCATTTGGAGTAACGCAAGTAATAAAAGGATGGACAGAAGCTTTACAATTAATGAGCGTTGGTGACAAATGGAAATTAACTATCCCATCAGGATTAGCTTATGGAGACCAAGGGGCTGGAGGAATTATTGGGCCTGGTGCAACTTTAGTTTTTGAAGTTGAACTTTTAGGGATTAACAACTAAAAGAAGAACACAATCTATAAAAGAAAAGCCGAGCAAATACTCGGCTTTTTTTAGTTAAACTTACTTGTTCCACCTTTCTAATTTTGGAATTCCAATAGTATAAAACCATCTTTTAACCTTTCCTATTCCTTGTTTCTTGAGTTGTTTCTTTACCAGTTCCTGCATGTCTTTTGCAGTTTTTATAGTGTCCGACATTGCAAATTCCCCATTATGATAACAGAAACTGCAATAATTATTATTTTCTGTACCATCTTTATTAGTGCCTGCCGTAAACATATCACTATCCTTTGGCATCATGCAACTTTGGCAAAATTTATCTAATTTCATAATTTCTTGTTTTGTGTAAAAGTAGTAAAAAAAATTAAAACTACAAATTGGAGAGTTCTTTGTTGTTAAATTTAGAACATTTGTACATCCAATTATAAATTATTGGATTTTTAATCTCATATAATTTCTCTAACTGGAGAATGCTCTACTCTACTTTTGCAAATAAAAATACTATTTCTTTTTTAAAATCTTCTGAATATTTTAACATCATCCTTAAATGTTTTATTTTTGCTTGCATATAATTGACTTTTTTTGTTAACCTATATCAGGTGTGCGAAACCAATAACTAAAAACTACTAACAATAAACCAAATGCCAACCAACAAAACCGGAGAAATATTAGATTATAACTTACTTAAAAGAGTATTGAAATTTGCTGAGCCCTACAAATCACGAATGTGGCTTACTGCAATTTTTGCGATTCTTTTAGCTTTTTTGGCACCTTTGCGTCCGCTACTTATCAATTATGCACTAGATGAGTATGTGCTTATACCTAATTTGGAAATGCTATTTCAACTTACCATTTTAATGATAGTTATTTTAGCGATTGAGGCAATCGTGCAGTTTTTCTATATCTATTATGCAGCTTGGATTGGGCAACATGTTATTCAAGATTTAAGAGGAAAAATTTACAAACATATCCTCAGTTTGAAAATGTCTTTTTTTGATAAAACACCAATTGGCACAGTGGTTACCCGTACCATTTCTGATATTGAAACCATTGCTGCTATTTTCTCAGAAGGACTACTGATTATTATTGCTGAGCTACTGAAAATTGTGGCGGTACTTACCGTTATGTTATATACGGATGTAAAACTTACTATTGTTTCTTTGGCGACTATTCCTTTACTACTTATTGCAACTTCTTGGTTTAAGCGTTCTATTAAATCTGCTTTTCAGCAAGTGCGTACCCAGGTATCTGTGATGAATGCTTTTATTCAAGAGCATATTGTGGGGATAAAAATTGTTCAGATTTTTGTGCGAGAAAGAGCGGAATATCAAAAATTCAAAAAGATTAACAAAGCACATCAAGATGCACACATTCGTTCTATTTTGTATTATTCCATTTTCTTCCCTGTTGTGGAGATTCTCTCGGCTTCTTCCATTGGTTTAATTATTTGGTGGGGAGGAAGTGCAATTCTTTCTGGGCAAGATGTTACTTTTGGGGAATTAGTAGCTTTCATTTTATATATTCACATGCTTTTTCGCCCTATTCGCCAATTGGCTGATAGATTCAATATTCTGCAAATGGGGATTGTTGGTTCAGAAAGGGTTTTCAAAATTTTGGATACCGATCAAAAAATTCAAGATAATGGCGATTTGGTTTTAAAAAATGTAAAAGGAGAGATTAGTTTTAAGGATGTGTTTTTTGCATACAACAAAGAGCAATGGGTATTAAAGGGAATTGATTTTGACATTCAGGCGGGGAAAACTCTGGCACTTGTGGGAGAAACTGGTGCTGGAAAAACTTCTGTAACCAATGTGCTTAATCGTTTTTACGATATTCAAAAGGGAAATATTTTTGTTGATGGGTATTCATTGCAAGATGTGAAACTTTCTTCTTTGCGTGAACAAATCGCTTTTGTGCAGCAAGAGGTGTTTTTATTCTCGGACTCTATTTTTAATAACATCACTCTTTATGATGAACACATAAGTATTGCACAAGTTGAGGGTGCTGCCAAACAGATTGGGATACATGATTTTATTCAAAATCTTCCTGGAGGGTACAATTATTCTGTTGGAGAAAGAGGGGTTACCCTTTCCACTGGACAAAGGCAATTGATTTCTTTTTTGAGGGTGTATGTTCGTAATCCGAAAATTTTAATTTTAGATGAGGCAACTTCTTCAATCGACACAGAAACAGAGCAGTTACTACAAAATGCATTAGAAAAATTAGCAGAAAACAGAACGCTAATTATCATTGCTCACCGCCTTTCCACCATCAGAAATGCTGATAAAATTTTATTATTTAAAGATGGAAAAATCATTGAACAGGGAAGTCATGATTATTTAATGCAGCAAAAAGAAATTTATCAGCAAATGTATTCCAAACAACAATTTTTGGAAATCTGAGCGCATAAGAAATAATTTTAAAATTTATTTTTTATCACTTTTATTCTTATTTTTGTATTGTGAAACGAAAACTACCAATAATATTTTCTCTTTTTCTACTTGTGATTTGTCAGCAAAGTTTGGCTCAAATGACGCTTGATAAAACTACTCCTTACGATTCGCCAACTTGGCTAATTGATAATATTTTGCTTGGAGGAGGTGTGGTAGCATCTAATCATTCTTATCAAGGTGATAGCATGCAAATTGGGTTTTTTAATGCTATAAATACTAATCTTGGTTTGGATAGCGGCATTGTGATGGCTACAGGAGATATTGATTTATTAGACCCTAATTTTACGGGCTTTGGCACTAATCCGCCAAATATGGTAACCGATCCTGATTTGCTTACGGTTGCCAATTCCGTTCCTCCACTTATTGGGCAAACTTTTGTGGTTTCCTCCATCAATGATGTTGCTAGGTTGGAGTTTGATTTTATACCTACTTCAGATACGGTAAAGTTCCGTTATGTTTTTGGTTCGCAAGAATATTTTGGTTTTGAAAACTCTCAATATAATGATGTTTTTGGTTTCTTTCTTTCCGGCCCTGGAATTGCAGGTCCTTATACAAATGGTGCAATTAATTTAGCCATTGTTCCAGGATCTAATCCAGCTCTGCCGATTACCATTTCCTCAATACACAATGGAGGAGCAGGAGGTATGTTCACTCCAATAAATGATCAATATTTTGTAGATAATTCTGCACTTACTACTATTGCTGATGCGGATGGTTTTACAACAGTTTTTACAGCAATTGCAGTGGTGCAATGCGGACAACCATATCATATCAAATTAGCTATTGCGGATGGTTCCGATCAAGGATTGAGTTCTTATGTGTGGCTAGAAGCAGGAAGTTTTACCTCACCGACTTTGGATGTAATTGATGATTTGGGTTTGGATTCTACTTATATGGAAATTCAGTGTAATTCTACAATTACTCTTACTGCTGATGGAGGGACAGGAGCAACTTATCAGTGGTTTGATGATGCTGGAAATATGCTTGGAACCGACTCTAGTTTAGTGGTTGGGGCAGGAAATTATGTAGTATCAGCTACTGCACTAGGTTGTGCAGTCTTCTCTGATACATTTACGGTTTATTCTATGCAGCCGCCAACTTTTGATTTGGGTGCAGATTATAATATTCCTTGCAATACTACTACCATTATTGACCCTGTGGTTAGTGGAGGTACAGGAACTTATAATTACATTTGGAACAATGGTAGCCCTGATTCTTTACTAGATGTAGGGCAAGGATATTACCATCTTATTGTTGATGATGGAAGCGGTTGTCTTGCCAAAGATTCTATTACTATTACGGAAGATGCGCCACCAACTGCCACTATTTCTGGTGGAGGAAGCGTCTGTGATGATGGGAGTTTAGTTTCTATTAACTTTGATTTTATTGGCTTGCTTCCTTGGGATTTGACTTATACTGATGGAGTAAATCCTTTTATTCAGAATGTATTGTCTGCCAATAATTTTAACCTAAATACGCTTCAAGCAGGAGATTATTCTATTACACAAGTTATGGATGTAAATGGTTGTGTTGCTACTGTTTCTGGCTTAGCGCAAGTGCGAATAAATCCTATGCCGAATGCAGTAATAAGTCCGAGAGATACAACTATTTACATTGGGCAAACCCTTACTTTGAGTACTGGAAATTTTGCACTTTACAATTGGTATAATGATGAGGATTCTTTGCTAGGAATTACTCAGCAAATAGAGGTGGATAAAGAGGGTGCTTATTATGTGTGGGTGGAAGATGTAAATGGTTGTACTGATGTTTCAGAGTTGACATCTCTTACCCTATTACCCAAAACCGAACTTTTCGTACCGACTGCTTTCACGCCAAATGGCGACTTTCATAACGATTTGTTTGTGATAAAAGGTGTGTTTGTAAAATCTTTCCAAATGGATGTTGTAAACCGTTGGGGAGAAGTTATTTTCACTACTAACGATATAGAAAAATTCTGGGATGGAAAATTTGAAGGAAAATCAGTGATGCAAGGCACTTACTATTACAATATAGCTTTAGTGGGAATGGATGAAAAAATATTTGTAAAACAAGGCACCATTGAGGTGATTTATTAACAATAAAAAGTTAGAACTAATGAACAAAATAAAAACAATTTTATTTTTCGCAATTATCTTATTAACTTACAATTTCAGTGGTGCCCAAATACTAAATTGGAGCACAACTCAAAGTATAAGCAGTGGTAGTCAAGATGGTTATGATAGGCCAAGAATTGTGCTTACCCAAAATAATACACCACTTATTATGTGGACAAAAACATCTTCTCCAAAAATGATAAAAGCATCAAAATGGAATGGCAGTTCTTTTTCTGCTCCTTATGATATTGCCCCTTCTGGATTGGATATTACGGGTTTTATTGGTCCTGAGATTGCTGCAAAAGGCGATACTGTTTATGTGATTTTTCTCTCGGCTCTTTCTGCTAATAATTATGTTTATCTTATTTCTTCTTTTGATGGCGGGCTAACTTTTTCTGATACGGTAAGGGTTTCAGATAATTCCAATACTCACAAATTTGCTATGCCAAATGTGGCTGTAAATACGGATGGAAATCCTATTATTTCTTATATGAGCTCTACTACTTCTTGGACAGATTGGGAGCAAATGGTAAAAGTATCTTCTGATTTTGGGAATACATTTAGCCCTGCTTTTGATGTAAGCGCTTTAGCTGCTGGTGAGCCATGCGATTGTTGTAAATCTTCTTTGGTAGCAAATGGAAATGATGTGTTTTTACTCTTTAGAAATAATGATAATAATATACGAAATACTTATGTAGCAAAATCATCTGATGGAGGTTTAACTTTTACATCAACTGCTGATATTGATGATACGGATTGGATAATAAATGCCTGCCCTTCATCCTCTCCACAAGGAATGATAAGTGGGGATTCTGTAATTGTTGCCAGAAGAAGTGGAGCTAATAGTAGAAATGAGATTTTGCTCTCAGCAGTAAATTCTAACGATTTGCAATATACTTATAATAATAGAATAGACCCAATTAGTTTCGGTTTGCAAGATTACCCTGAAATTACTGGAAATAAGGATACAATTGGAGTAGTATGGCAAGACAATAGAAACTCTTATATGGATTGCTTTTTTAGTGTTTCTACTTCTGGTGCAGCTACTGTTAGTGGCTCGGTGGTGCTAACCGATACTAATAATTTGGGCTCAAAAACCGATCCAGATATTACTTATGCTAATGGCACTTTTCATTTCGTTTATACTTACACTGGTACTCACGAAATTTTTTACAGAACTGCCACTTTTACTAGCAGTACTACCATCACTGAAATCGATAAAAACGGACTAACTGTTTTTCCAAATCCTGCAAATAATAAAATCAAAATTACTACTGATTTAACAGGAAAAATAAGGGTAAAAAATATAGAAGGAAAAGTGCTTTTGCAATTGGATAAAAATAAAGAAAGTAAAAGTATTTATATTTCTCATCTTCCTTCAGGTATTTATACTATTGAGCTACAAAAACTAACTGCCAAATTTATTAAACAATAAGGTGAGAAAAATCATTTTTCTATTTTTACTTTTACCAATATTTTCTTTTGCTCAAACTACCGATTGGGTTCAATCCTTTGGCGGTACGGCTTCTGATAAAGGGATTTCAATTGGAACGGATTCTTTGGGCTTTATTTATATTAGTGGTTATTTTAATAATGAGGCAACTTTTGGAGGGATTACTTTAACTAATAATCCTTTAAGTTCTTTGGGAAATAATAAAGAAAATTTTATTGCAAAATTAGATTCGTTCGGAACGGTTTTATGGGCAATTGCTGGTGGCGATTTGACTGGCAGTTGTTGTGATGATAGGGCGCTTGGTATGCATGTAACCCCTGGTGGAGATGTGTTTATTACGGGTACTTTTTGGTCATCTTATAATCTAGGAGCACTGAGTGTTACAACTGGATTAAATAACCATGATAACTCATTACTAGCTAAAATTGACAAGAATGGAGTTCCTCAATGGGCAATTGGATTTGGAGGAGACAATACTTCTGGGGGTTGCCCATATCCAATTTATGATGCGGATGATCATTCTTATGATGTAAAAGTAGATGATGATGGTTTTATTTATGTTACTGGTTTTTTCTCTGGTTTTAGTGCAGAATTTGATGGCTTATCAATTTCTAATCCAACTTGGGATGTTAGCTGTACGCCAATGGGTTATATTGGAAAATTAGATGCTAACGGAAACTGGCTTTGGGTAGATAAATTTGATGGAATTAAAGATGCAAGAGGATCAAGAGACAATAGATTGGCTTTAGATAAATTCTCAAATATTTATGTAGTTGGTGGCTTTGAAAATACTGCAAATTATGGCCCTTATTCAATTACTTCAAATGGAGAATGGGATGCTTTTATTTTCAAGATGGATAAAAATGGAAATTGGCTTTGGGCAAAAAATGTAGGAAGCAATAAAACCGATAGGGCAAATGGTGCTGCAATTGATGTATGTGATGATGTATATATTACGGGAGAGTATCGAAATCCTATGGTTTTTACTGGAGCAAATGCCTCAAACGGAACAGATACTTTAAGTCATAAACAAAAGCGAGATATTTTTGTTGCCAAGATGAATAATCAAGGAAATTGGCAGTGGGCAAAAAGGGCTAGAAGTGATGGTACGGATAAGCCATATCAAATGTCGGTAGATAAAAACAAACAAGTATTTGTTGGTGGAACTTCTAGAGGTGAAATGACTTTTACCAATAGTATGATTGTTAGTCCTCAAATTCCTGGAGATACAACTGCATCTGCTTGGGTAGCACAAATTGATGGAGCTTCAAATAATGGCGACTGGGTATGGGCTAAAATGGCAGGAACAGATACAGATGATGATGACAGAACAAATGATATTTGTGTAGATGGTTTTGGGAATGCTTATGCTATTGGTTTCTTTGAAGATTTAGCGAATTTTGACGGAACAATTTTAGATGCTACCGGAAGAAGAAAAGATATTTTTGTATGGAAAATGAGCATGACTCCCGGTAGTTTTACGGTTAATAATATCTATGATACTATTTTTGTAGATAGCACAGTTTACAATCCTTTGGATTCTGGAATTTCAGTTATTAGTGGTTATACACTTAATGGTTGCGATACTTTGTTTACTGATTCTGTTATCCACAAACGCTATGCGGTAAGAATTATGTATGATGTAAATCCTGCTGGAACGGCTACAATTGATGAAAATTATAATACCATTGCTACTTACCCTAATACTATGGAATATTTCTATGGAACATCTGTTACCCTTGACGCGAGCATTAATGCGGGTTGGTATTTTGCAAGTTGGAGTTCACTTAATAATTTGCTTAATACTAATGTTACAAATCCTGCTACTTTTTTAGCCAATGCTGATGATACAATAATCTTGAATATCAATGCAATACCACCTGTTTCTGCTTTTATGTATGGAGGAGATACCATTTGTGCAAATGAAAATAAGGAGGCACAAATTGTTTTTGATTTTGTGGGAGTTGCTCCTTTTACTTTTGTGTATGCTATTGATGGAGTGAATCAGCCGGCAATTACCTCTAGTGCTAATCCATATATTTTAAATACAACTACTGCTGGAATTTATTCACTAACTAATATGAATGATGCTGCAACTGTTGGTTCAATTACCGGCTCTGCTATTGTGGTAGTTGAAAACCCTCCTTTTGCTAATTTTATCATTAATCCTTCTGATACCCTTACTATAAATTATCCGACAGCACATTTTGTTGCCGATACTTTTGGGGTAAATAATTGGTTTTGGAATTTTGGAGATAATCAGTCGGATAGTTTGTTGTATAAAGTGTATCATACTTTCCCGGATTCTGTTGGGATTTATCAGATAACATTAGTTACAACCGATAAAAATGGCTGTGCCGATACTACTTTCAAACAGATTCTGGTTCAAAATGAATTTTGGATTTATTTACCCAATTCTTTCACTCCAGATTTAGATGGGATAAACGATAAATTTTGCCTTAGTTACAATGGGATAAGAATAGAAACTTTCTATTTGAATGTATTTGATAGGTTTAGTAATTTGGTGTTTACTTCCAATTCTATAGAGGAAATGCTTTGTATAAATGGTGCAAAAGCTTGGGATGGAAATCATAAAGATTCTGGAAAAGAACTACCAATGGGAACTTATATTTACGAAATTTATTTCCAAGATTTTGAAGGTTGGAAACATCAAGAAAATGGTTTTATTTATTTGGTGAGGTGACAAAAAAGTGACTAGTGAAGCAGGGACTAGCCATTAGCTAAGGGCTAAAAGCAAATTCCAAAAACTTCTCATCTGTTCTAGGGGAGACAGATTTGGAAAATCAGAGGGGTATTTTTTAAAAGAACTGATTCCTTCAAAATAAAGTTTATCGCAATAACATTATTTAAGGTTCAAGATAACTTAAGAGGGTTATCTCTTATTAATTTTAAGGTGCTAAT
>CAYVKX010000021.1:0-26106 GCA_964452095.1 uncultured Weeksellaceae bacterium | reverse complement strand
TGGCAAACATCATTGGCATACCAAAAGCAATAATTGGCAATGCAATAGCTGACATTTTTACTTTAAATCCTAAAATAGAGATAACCCAAGCAGTAATTGTTGTTCCTATATTTGCTCCCATCATTACCCCTGCAGATTCTACTAATGTAAGTAGTCCTGCATTTACAAAACTTACCGTCATTACTGTAGTTGCTGATGATGATTGTACAATTGCAGTAATTAAAAAACCTGTTAATACACCAAAGTATCTGTTAGAAGTCATTCCTCCTAATATCTGACGCATCTTGCTTCCTCCTGCTTTTTGAATTCCATCACTCATCACCTTCATTCCGTAAATGAAGAAACCAAGTGCTCCAATCAATTTTAATAGTTCGTAAATTCCAAATTCCATTTTATAGTTTGTTTAATTAATTTGCGGTAAAAATAAGTGATGAGTTAAAGTTGAATGTTAAGCCAATGTTAAGAATTTGTTAAGCTGGTCAGAAGATACAAAATAATCTTAAATTTGCCAAAACATTTTAAATGAGTTATCGTATTTTATTAGTGGATGATGAGCCGGATATTTTAGAGATTGTAGGATATAATCTTAAAAAAGAAGGTTTTGAGATTACAACTGCTGAAGATGGCTTGCAAGCAATTGCTCAAGCAAAAAAACACAATCCTCATTTAATAATAATGGATGTTATGATGCCTAATATGAATGGGATTGAGGCTTGTGAGAAAATTAGAGAAAACCCAGCATTAAGTAAAACAATAATCACATTTTTAACGGCAAGGGCTGAGGATTATTCTCAAATTGCTGGGTTAGAGGCAGGGGCTGATGATTATATTACAAAGCCAGTAAAACCTAAAATCCTATTGAGTAAAGTAAAGTCATTACTCAGAAGATTGGAGGGAAAAAAAGAGGCTTCAGTAATTTTATTTAAAGGCATTGAAATTGATTCCAAGAAATATAAAGTAATAAAAGATGGAGCTGAATTAAAATTTGCTCGTAAAGAATTTGAGTTGTTACAGCTTCTTTTTACAGAAATTGGAAAAGTTTTTACTCGTGATGAAATAATGAATACCGTTTGGGGACAAGATGTATTTATTGGTGATAGAACGATTGATGTGCATATCAGAAAGTTGAGAGAAAAATTAGGTAATGATCTTATTGAAACTGTAAAAGGTGTTGGTTATAAGTTAAGCGAATAATGAAGTTAAGTATTACACGAAAAACAGCAATTATCATAGGGTTAGTTTCAACAACTATTGTTTTAATTGTTGAGTTTGCAAGCAAGCAGTCAATTGATTGGGTAAACATAATTAGTATGTTTTTTCTGTTTTTTTTGTCAGCAGATTATTTTATAAATAAATTTGTGCAAAAGCGAATAAAGTTAATGTACAGAACCATACAAAACCAAAAGTTTGAAGGTAAGGATTTCTATGATATAGAGTCATCAGAAGAAGATGTGAAAAAATGGATGAGTGAACGCCAAGCAGAGATTGAGCATCTGAAAGATACTGAAAAATTCAGGCGAGAATTTCTTGGGAATGTTTCTCATGAGTTAAAAACTCCCATTTTTAATATTCAGGGTTATGTGCTTACACTTTTAGAGGGAGCTCTTGAAGACGAGCAAATCAATAAAAAATACTTACAAAGAACACAAAAAAGTGTTGAGCGCATGATTTCAATTGTTGAGGATTTAGAAAGCATTTCCACTTTAGAACATAATGAAAAGAACTTAAAAATTGAAAATTTTGATATAGTTGAATTGTGTAAAAATGTGCAAGATGCTTTGGAAGACAAAGCAAATAAAAGTACAATTTCAATTGAGTTTGACAAAGAATATAAGCCTATTTTGGTTGAGGCAGATAAAATGAAAATAAATCAAGTGTTGACTAACTTGGTAGATAATTCCATTAAATATGGAAAAGAAAATGGTACAACAAAATTCCGTTTATATGATATGGATGAAAGCATTCTTGTTGAGGTTTCTGATGATGGAATAGGAATTGATGAAATCCATTTACCAAGATTATCAGAAAGATTTTTTAGAGTTGAAGAAAGTCGCTCTCGTGAAAAAGGAGGTACTGGCTTGGGCTTATCTATTGTAAAACACATAATTGAATCTCATCAACAAACGCTTAATATCAGAAGTACTGTTGGAATGGGTTCAACTTTTTCCTTTACTTTAAAAAAGGCTAAATAATTCCTCCCAATTAGTTGTAGCTTGTTTCAATCTTTCAAATCCTGAAAAGTTTTTACTTTCAGTTATTGCCTTTTCAAAATTAAATTCGCTTTGTTTTTGTGAGTAGCAAATTCCCTTTTTCATAAATATATCTGCCAAATATTCTTGTTCCGTTTGTCCTGGAGTAGGTATGAAAAATGCTTTTTTTTCTAGTTTTGCTAAATCCATTATAGTGGAGTATCCAGGTCGGCAAATTATTAATTCTGATTCAAGAATAGCTGCATTTAATTCTGAAGCATTCATGTGGGAACGGATACTTAGATTCCTAGTTGTTTTATTGGTGTTTAGTTCAGGTTTCCCAAGCACAATCAATGATTTCTCTTTCCTGTCTTTTAAAGCTTTGATGAGTCCTTTTTCTAATATTGTTCTTTGTGGCTCAGGACCAGATACTATAGCTAAGAAATCATATTTTTTCGTTTCATCTGTTTTCTCAAATCTGGACTGAATTCCCATATAAGAAGTGTTGTTTGGAAGATTATCAGGTTTTGAGAGTTCCCCTGCTAAATTATTTTCTTCATCATCCATTACCCAACAAGCATCAAACTTATTAATGTATTTGTAATTGAAATTCTGAATGTTTTTAGAAAAATAAGGACTTTGAATTTTAAGTTGGTGGGTAATAAAAACTGAAGGAATTTTATCACTATAAAGTCCATATCTGTTGTCAGAAATTACCCCATTAATATTGTAATCTTCAATCATCTGATTAAGGATTGCTTGTTCTTTTTTAATGCCAAGTAGTAGTTTTGGTAATTGCAAAAACATACTTATACTCATGGGTAAATATTTAGGATATTTAATATTGTATCCTCCAAAACGAATCATTTCTAAATTTGGAAACTCTGTGCTTAGCAGATGCATTGGTCTGCCATCAGCTGCAAGTATCACCTCATAATTGTGTGCTATTAATTGTTTAATTATTGGTATGCATCTTGTAGCATGCCCAATTCCCCAATCAAGTGGAGCAACTAATATTCGTTTTTTTGATTTCACAGGCCAAAAATACTTAAAACAAAGTAGTTTTGCATAAAAATTAAAATTTTGGCAAAAAATAAGTTAAGAAAATTCGGGCAGATGAAAGATTACCCTCATGTTGAGGAACCATCTTTGGAAGAAATGAAAGAGGGCTTTCATTTAAAAGGAAAATGGAAAAAGGAGTTTTTCAAAAATGACAATCCTTTGGTGTTGGAGTTGGGCTGTGGAATGGGTGAGTATAGTGTAGGATTGGCTGAAAAATGTCCTGACAAAAACTTTTTAGGTGTTGATATTAAGGGAGCTAGAATTTGGCAAGGCGCTACAGAGTCTAAGGAAAAAGGAATGAAGAATGTTGGTTTTTTAAGAATCAGAATTGATTGGATAGAACAATGTTTTGCAAAAGATGAGGTTGATGAAATATGGATAACTTTCCCTGATCCTCAAATGAAAAAAAGAAGAGGGACTAAGCGTTTAACTCACCCAGGTTTTTTAAAGAGATATAGAAATATTTTAAAGGAAGATGCTCCTATACACTTAAAAACAGATAGTCAGTTTTTACATGGTTTTACTTTAGGAATCATCACTGGAGAGGGACATATTTTAGAAGATAGTACACACGATTTATACGCATCACCAGTAGAACGAGAACACATGGAAATAAAAACGCATTACGAGCAAATTTATTTGGACAGAGGTTTACCAATTACTTATTTAAGGTTTAGGTTAAATAGTTAGTGGAGGATAATTTCTTCCATAAAGTATATGCTATTGTTCGTCAGATTCCTGAGGGAAAAGTTTGTACTTATGGAGCAATTGGGAAATATCTGGGAAGTGCTAAGTCCGCCAGAATGGTAGGTTGGGCTTTGAATAAATGCCCAAATGATGTTCCTGCACATAGGGTGGTAAATAAGCAAGGATTGCTTACTGGAAAAATGCATTTTGATGGCATTACATTAATGCAACAACTATTAGAGAATGAAGGGGTGGCAATTAAAGATAATAAGATTATTGATTTGGAAAAACACCTTTGGACTCCAGAAAATGAGATGTAATTCTTTGGTTAAAAAATAATATATCTAAATACTTATTAGTTATATCTTTGCAACTTTAAATTTACAAAATGAAGTTAACTAAAGAAGTAGTTGTATCAGCTTTGCAACATGTTGTTTTTCCTGATAGAAAAGAGGATATTGTTGCTTGTGGTGCTGTAAAAAATATGCAAATTTTTGGCACTGATGTAGAGCTAGATATAGAAATAAACAACCCTACTTTTCAATATAAAAAAAAGGTAGAAGTGGATTGTTTAAAAGCAATACATGAGTTTGCTTTTGAAAAAGCTAAGGTAAAAGTTAATTTTCTTGTAAATGCTCCTGAAAAGGAAACGCAAATTAAAGGAAACCCTATTCCAGGAGTAAAAAATATTATAGCAGTATCATCTGGTAAAGGAGGTGTCGGAAAATCAACTATAGCTGCAAATTTAGCTGTTGGTTTAGCTGATTTAGGACATAAAGTTGGCGTAATTGATGCGGATATTTATGGGCCTTCTATGCATATTATGTTTGGATTGGAGGGAGCGACACCTGAAGCAATAAATGTTGATGGAAAATCAAAAATTAAACCTTTAGAAAGTTATGGTGTAAAGCTACTATCTATCGGGTTTTTCGCTCAGAGTCAGCAGGCAGTTGTTTGGAGAGGCCCTATGGCTTCAAAGGCCTTAAATCAATTGCTTTGGGATACGCATTGGGGTGAGTTGGATTATCTTATTGTAGATTTACCTCCTGGTACAGGTGATATTCATTTGTCATTAGTTCAATCAATTCCTTTAACGGGTGCTGTAGTGGTGAGTACGCCACAAAATATTGCTTTGGCTGATGCTAAAAAAGGAGTTAATATGTTCCAGATGGATAGTATTAATGTTCCTGTATTGGGTATGGTAGAAAATATGGCTTATTTTACTCCTGCTGAATTGCCAGATAATAAATATTATATATTTGGAAGGGAAGGAGCTAAAGGTTTGGCAGAACAAATGGAAATAGATATGTTGGCTGAGATTCCTCTTGTTCAATCTGTTCGTGAGGCTGCTGATGCAGGAAGACCTGCAGTATTGCAAGGTGCTACTCCTATTGCTTTAGAGCTTTTAAATTTGGCTAAGAATGTAGTGGCTGCAATTGAAAAAAGAAATGTAAGTTTGCCACCAACATCAGCTGTGGAAACTACTAATGAGGCTGGTTGTTCAACAAAATAAAAACTATGGGAATTATTACGGATACAACTGTTATTGAAAAGATTGAAACTGCTTTAACTGAAATACGCCCTTTTTTGGAGGCTGATGGAGGTGATATTAATTTCATTGAACTTACTGATGATTGGGTAGTGAAAGTAAAACTGATTGGTGCGTGTAGTAATTGCAATGTAAAAATGACGACCTTAAAAAATGGGGTGGAAATTGTAATAAAACGAGCAGTGCCAGAAGTAAAGGAAGTAATAGATATATCTAATCTGTAGTTTTTAATTTCTCTGGAATTCTGCAAATAGGAATCTCTTTCATTTTATGCAAATTGGCTTTCCGTAAGGTTTTATAAATAGTCAAAACTTCTTTTTCTCTTTCAGATAAATTACTTTCCATTCCTGAAAAATCCATAGCCCATTCTAGTTCGGTATAGCTAGCACCAATCTGTTCTTCATCTGTTCTGTCATCATTCCAAAGTCCATCAGTAGGAGGTGTAGTTAATATTTCACTAATAATATTTTGTGCTTTTCCAATCTCAAAAACTTCATTTTTTGTAAGGTCAGCAATTGGACTTAAATCTACTCCGCCATCTCCATATTTTGTAAAAAAACCAATCCCAAAATCTTCAACTTTATTACCGGTTCCAAGCACCAAATAATTATTTAACTGAGCAAAATAATAAAGAGTAGTCATTCTAAATCTTGCTCGAGTATTGATAAGTGCAAGTTCTTTTTTTTCAGAACTCTCTGCATTTGGCATTTGTGCGATAAAAGAATTAAATAGTGGTGTTAAATCCGTTTCGGTGGAGCTAACATTTTCACATTTATTTTTTAGCCAATTTATATGTTCTTTGGCTCTATCCATTTGTGTTTTATTCTGATGAATTGGCATTTCAACACAAAGTAGTGGGAGTTCTGTTTTTATAGCTAAAGCAGAAGTAACAGCAGAATCAATGCCGCCAGAAATACCAATTACAAATCCTTTTGTCCCGGATTCTTTTGCGTAATTTTCTAGCCAATTTACAATATGCTGAATTACTTTTTCTGTTTGCACCAATTTTGTTTTTCGCAAAAGTAATTAAAACTAAATAGATTCTTAATTTTGCAGATATGAAAAAATGGAAACTTCTTATTTTTGTTTTTCTTGCAATTGCTATTATTTTTGTTTTCAAAAACAAGAATACTTATTCTGAAAAAATTAATCCAATAAATATTTACCGATTTGAGCAATCTCTTTTTGCTACAAATAATAGTACCATTGAGAAGGATATTTTGGAGTGGGAAAAGCAGCTAGGTACTTTTTTCGAAAGCTTTAATTATGAAGTTTTAAGAACAAATTCTAAGCAAAATTCTTATCAAAATCAACTACTTGATTTTATTTCTCACCCTGACATGAAAGAAGCATTTGATAGTGTAAGCCAATGCTTTGCCGATATTGATTTTTTAGAAAAAGAGTTTGCCACTTCTTTTGCAAAATACAAAGAGATTTTTCCAGAAAAAACTACTCCAACAGTAATTACTTATTTTAGTGGTTTTAATTATGGAGTGGTAACTAATGACAGCATTCTTGCTGTTGGTTTGGACTATTTCTTGGGCAAAAATAGTGTGTTCTACAAGCGTTTAAATATCCCAGAATATCTCAGTGCAAAAAGCAAAAAGTCCTATATTCTACCTTATAGTTTTGAAACCATTGCTACAAATGAATTTGGAGTGTTTGATAATGGAAACGATTTTCTCTCTCAAATGATTTTCAAAGGAAAAATAATGTACTTTTTAGATGCTGTTTTGCCTAATGTTTCTACTGCTGATAAGCTCCGATTTTCTGAGCAAGAATTAAAATGGTGCGAAAATAGTGAGGCAAGTATTTGGGCGTATTTTATCGATAATGAATTATTGTTTTCTGCTGATATTAAAAAGTTCAAAAGCTATTTGTACGATTCACCTTTTGCAAAGGGGATGCCGAAAGAATCACCTGGTAAAATTGCCTATTTTATGGGTTGGAAAATAGTGAAAAAGTATATGAAAAAGAATCCGAATATTAGTTTGCAAGAATTAATGCAAAACACAAAATCCCAAGAAATTTTACAACAATCGAAATACAAACCATAAATAAAATGAGTAAAAAATCAACAATTAGTTTTGAAGTAGAGTTAGATGAAAATCATCTGCCTGAAAAAATACAATTAAGTAGCACTGATGGGCAACTGCAAAAGGTGGAGATAAAATCCTTACTTATTTCTGCTTGGGATAAGCAAACTAAAGAAACCTTACGGATAGATTTATGGACAAAAGACATGATGGTAAACGAAATGCTTATAATGTATCATCAAACATTGCTTTCTATGGCAAATTCCTTAGAGAAAGCCACTAATGAAGCAAAATTAGCAGGGGCTTTAAGAGATTATTGCGCTTTTTTTTCGGAAGAATCAAAGATAATATCTAAGAAGTAAAAAGGGAGTTGGTGTTTTCAATAAACTCCAAAATTTCAGTTGTTCCCTTTTTTTGAAGTGTGGAAGTAAAAAACAATGGTGGGATTTCTTCCCACTCTTTTAGCATTTCTGTTTTATAGTTTTTTATGCTTTTGCTCAATGGTACTTTTCCTAACTTATCGGTTTTGGTAAATACCATTACAAATGGAATTCCCTTTTCGCCAAGCCATTGCATAAATTCCAAATCAATTTTTTGTGGCTTATGCCTGCAATCTAAAAGCACAAAAAGGCACATCAAATTTTCTCTGTTTTCTAAGTAAGAAAAAATTATTTTTTGAAATTCTTGCTTTTGTGCTTTAGAAACAGATGCGTATCCATAACCAGGTAAGTCAACCAAATACCACTCTTTATTTATCAAAAAATGATTGATGAGTTGTGTTTTTCCTGGCTTTCTAGAAATTTTAGCTAATTGTTTTTTGCCAGTAATAAGATTGATAAGTGAAGATTTTCCAACATTAGACCTTCCAATAAAAGCATATTCTGGCATATTTGCTTTCGGACAAAGCTTATAATCGGTATTACTGATAATAAAATCGGCAGATTTAATTTGCATAAAAATCAGACTGTTTTAAAGATTATGTTTTTCCATCCAAAGCAAAATAATCTCACTAAATGCTTTTGGATGCTCCCACATAGCAGCATGTCCGCAAAGAGGTATCCAAAATAACTCAGATTTTGGCATTAATTTATGAAATTCTTCAGCAACATGTGGTGGAGTAACTTTGTCGTTTTCTCCCCAAATAAGACAAGTTGGTTTTGTGATATTTTGAATGTCGTTTGCCATATTGTGCCGAATAGCTGATTTTGCATATCCGAGTAATTTGAGTACTGAAATTCTATTGTTTGCAATAGCGAAAACTCTATCTACTAGTTCGTCAGTTGCTACTTTTGGGTCGTAAAACACTTCCTCAGTTTTTGTTCTAATGTAATCTTTATCTCCTCTTCTTGGAAAAGAGCTTCCTAATGAGTTTTCAAAAAGCCCTGAACTTCCGGTTAGGATTAATCCATCTACCATTTCAGGATGTTCTTTGGCAAAAATTAGTGCAATATGTCCACCCATAGAGTTGCCCATAAGCACAGCACTTTTTAGCCCAAGTTGATTCATAAATTTGTAGAGATAATCACTCAAATTCCTAACGGAAACTTTTAGTAATTTCCCTTCAAAAAGTTTTAAATCTAAGCCGTACACTTTATATTTTTCCGATATAAAACCTACCATTTCACCAAAGTTTTCAGCTCCACCCATCAATCCGTGTAGCAGAATTATCGGCTTTCCCTGCCCTTGTTCTATATATGTAAATTTCCCTTGAGTTTTTAGCATATCTGTTTTTTTCAGCAAATGCAAAGTAAAGAAATTTTATTTGATACAGAAAAAGAAAGCGGAATCTTAATAATCACTATCAGAAAAGGTAAGAAATGGAGAAAGTTTTCAACAATGTGGTAAAATGTGGTAAAATGTGGGGTATTTGTAATATATTTACACCCATTAAAAAAAGCCAAAGAAGTGATAAATTTGATAGGGACATATGAATGCAAATCAGACGCCAAAGGTCGCTTGATGCTTCCTTCTGCACTAAAAAAACAGTTGGCGGCAGTAATGCAAGATGGCTTTGTAATCAAAAGAAGTGTGTTTAATAATTGCTTAGAAATGTACCCAATGAAAGAATGGGATGCAATGGCTTCTCAGGTAAACGGACTGAACAGATTTGTAAAGAAAAATGTTGA
Organism: uncultured Weeksellaceae bacterium; assembly: GCA_964452095.1. Classification (GTDB taxonomy): domain Bacteria; phylum Bacteroidota; class Bacteroidia; order Flavobacteriales; family BACL11; genus DUAL01. Next base: position 16,457 of record CAYVKX010000021.1, on the reverse strand, counting down.
TTTTATAAGGACATATATGTCAGGATTAAAAATAGTAGAACCAGATGGAAATGGAAGAGTTCTTATTCCAAAAAACTTGATTGTTTTTGCTGGAATTGATAAAGAAATTGTGCTCACAGCCTCTGTAAATGTGATTGAGATTTGGGACAAAGAAAAATATGAGCAAGCCATAAAATCATCCCTAAAAGATTTCGGAAAATTAGCAGAAGAAGTAATGGGAAATCAGCCACCACCTAATAATGCTGATGGAGTATCATAAGCCAGTATTATTAGCAGAAAGTGTGGGTGGGCTTGACATAAAGCAAGATGGAATTTATGTGGATGTAACTTTTGGTGGTGGAGGGCATTCCAAAGAAATTTCACAACATCTAAAAGGCGGCAAACTTTATGCTTTTGACCAAGATACAGATGCAAATAAGAATATTTTTAAGCAGAGTAACTTCAAATTATTGAACACAAATTTCAGGCATTTTAAGCAATTTTTAAGATTGGAGGGAGTAAAAAAAATTGATGGATTATTAGCTGATTTGGGCGTTTCTTCTCATCAGTTTGATATTGGAGAAAGAGGGTTTTCTACTCGATTTTCTGGGCCTTTGGATATGAGAATGAATACTGCTGCAGAGCTAGATGCAACACAAATTATTAATAATTATTCTTTAGAAGAATTAGCTGATATTTTTTATAAATATGGGGAATTAAGAGAATCAAGAAAAATTGCAAGTGCAATTGTAAGTGAGAGAGAAAATGGGCAGATAAATAATACCGATCAACTCATTAATTGTATTGAGCATTTAACTATTCAAAGCAAAAGAAATCAATTTTTATCCAGAGTTTTTCAAGCCATTCGTATTGAGGTGAATGATGAAATAGAGGCTCTTAAACAGATGCTAGATGCGGCAACCGAATTATTAAAAGTAGGAGGAAGATTATCAGTAATTTCTTATCACTCTTTGGAAGATAGGTTGGTGAAAAACCTAATAAAGAAAGGAAATATTGAGGGGGATTTGAAAAAAGATTTTTACGGAAATCCCTTTTTAAAATATAAACAAATAAGTAAAAAAGTGATTGTTCCAACTGAGCAAGAAATAGCAAACAATCCGAGAGCAAGATCTGCCAGATTAAGAGTTGCAGAAAAAATATAAAATGATAAAAACTAAAATAAAAGAACCGCATATTCTTTCTGAAATTTTCAGAGGAGATTTTCTTTCCAAAAAAAGAAATCAAGAACATCTTCCTTTCATTCTATTTATTGTAGTGCTAATTATCATCAATATCACGCTTTACTACAATGCTGAAAAGTTAGCACTGAATATAAGTCAGGCCGAAAAAGAGCTGTACGAATTAAGAGTGGAATATATTACCACAAAATCAGAGTTAATGGAGAAGTACAAACGCTCAACTATTGAGCAAACAGTAAAAAATATGGGATTAAAATCCTCCCTTATTGCCCCTAAAATTATAGAAAAAAACTAATGAGAAAGCAAAAAGAAAAAATGAATTGGAGGTTGGTTTTTTTGTATCTGTTTATGCTTGTTTTTGCTGTTATTATTTTATTTCAAGTTATTGTAATTCAACAGTTAAAAGATTCTTTTAGTCAGAATCAGCCTGAATTTATAAAGATAGAAGCTCCAAGAGGAAATATATTTTCGGATGATGGAAGTTTACTTGCTATTTCTATGCCTCTTTATGATGTGCATATCGATTTTAAAACAATAAAAAATGACACTTTTCAGAAGTATATTTCTCCATTATCTAAGGAGTTAGAAAGTTTTTTTGGCGACAAAACTGCTTTGGCTTATGAGTTAGAATTCAGAGATCAAAAAAAGAATGGTACACGATACTTCTTTCTTGCAAAAAATGCTACTTACAATCAAGTGAAACAACTTAAATCTTTCCCTCTTTTTAGAAAAGGACAATTACAGGGAGGGTTGATTTGTGAAAGAAAAGAAAATAGAGAAAAACCATTCAAACTTTTAGCAAAACGAACAATTGGTTATGAAAGGGAAGGCATAAAACCAATAGGAATTGAGGGGGCTTATAATCAAACATTGAAAGGAAAAGATGGTAAAAAATTAATACAAGAAATTTTTATTAAGATTTCACCTAAAAAGAAAAAAAAGGTGAAAATGGAAATAAATACAAAGGCCAATGTATTACCAAAAGCTGGAGATGATGTAATAAGCACCATCAATATCGATTTGCAAGATGTAGCAGAACAGGCATTAAGAAATACGCTTGAAAAACATAAGGCAGAATTTGGTTGTGTGGCTGTAATGGAAGTGAAAACGGGAAAAATAAAAGCGATTGCTAATCTTGAAAGAACGGAAGAAGGGAAGTTTTTTGAGAACTATAATTATATGATTGGAAGGCATATAGAGCCGGGTTCTACTTTCAAATTAGTATCCATTTTGGCTGGCTTAGAAGATGGAGTTTTTAAACTCTCAGATAGTGTGGATACCGAAAATGGCAGGTACAAATTTTATGATAGAACTATGATAGATTCTAAAAGAGGGGGCTATGGAAAAATCACAATTGCAGAAGCATTTGTAGTCTCCTCAAATGTTGGAATTTCAAAAATTATAAATAATGCTTATGCAAAGCAACCTGAGAGTTTTGTTGATAGATTATATAAATTGCAACTCAACACCCCGCTTAATATAGAGATTCCTGCTCCAGAAAATCCTAAAATTAAAACTCCAAAAGATAATGATTGGTCGGGGACTACTTTGCCTTGGATGTCAATCGGATATGAAGTAAGTTTAACTCCACTGCACATACTTACATTTTACAATGCTATTGCAAATAATGGGAAAATGGTAAAACCAATTTTTGTGAGTGGGATAAAAAGAAATGACAAATTTATTGAGCAAAACAAAACAGAGGTAATCAATCCAGCTATTTGTGCTAAAACCAATATTGAGAAAATTATTCCATTGATGATAGATGTAGTGGAAAGAGGAACGGCAACTAATATTAAAAGTAATCAGTACAAAATTGCTGGAAAAACAGGAACTTCACAAGTGAGATATTGGGAAAGAAAAAAAGGAGAAGAGCAAAGATATCAAGCATCTTTTGCTGGGTTTTTTCCAGCCGATAATCCAAAATATTCTTGCATTGTGCTTATTAATAATCCAACCGAAAATGGTTTTTATGGTGGGATAGTTGCAGCTCCTATTTTTAAGGAAATTGCAGATAAAGTTTTTGCTTCTGATTTGGATTTGCATGAAGTGTTTCTCTCTGGCAAAATCACAGAATCACCTTTTACAAAAAATGGAAATAATACTGATGCTCAAACTGTATTACAAGATTTGAATATTCCTTTTGATGCTGAAAATTCCAATTGGATAATTGCAAATGCAAAGCAAGAAAAAGTGGAGCTTAAAACAAGAAAAATTCAGGAAGATTTAAGAAGTGGTTTTATTCCAAATTTAAAAGGAATGGGAATTCAAGATGTGCTTTTTCTTTTGGAAAATAGTGGATTGACAGTTCGTTTTTCAGGGAAAGGTACTATAAAAAAACAAAGTTTAGAAAAAGGAAAACGATTTAAAAATGGCAGTGAAATAATTTTAGAATTAGCATGAAACCTTTGAAAGACATATTATATAGAGTAGAGATTTCCTCTGTAATTGGCACTACCAATTTGCACATTTCCTCAGTGGAATTTGATTCTAGAAAAGTAAAAAAACAATCCCTTTTTGTAGCAGTAAAAGGCACAGAAACAGATGGACATGAGTACATCTCACAAGCCATAAAAAATGGTGCTATCGCTATTGTTGTCGAGCAAACCCCAGCAGAAACAGAAGAAGGAATTAACTATATTGTTGTAAAAGATTCCAGCAAAGCATTAGCGGTTTTGGCGGCTAATTATTTTGATAATCCTGCTGAAAAAATCAAGCTAATTGGAGTAACGGGAACCAATGGAAAAACAACCATTGTTTCTCTTTTGCATGATTTGTTTTTAGATATGGAAAAAAAGGTTGGTATGCTTTCCACCATCAATAATAAGATAAATAATCAGGTGATTGAAAGCACCCACACCACTGGAGATGCTTTGCAAATAAATCAACTTTTGGCTGAGATGCTTACTAAGGGTTGCGACTATTGTTTTATGGAAGTGAGTTCGCATGCTATTGAGCAAAATAGGGTGGCTTCCCTTTGTTTTGATATTATGATTTTCACCAATATTTCTCACGATCATTTGGATTATCACAAAACATTTAATCAATATATTAATGCTAAAAAGAAGGTGTTTGATGATTTGAATTCTACCGCTATTGCGCTTGTAAATAATGATGATAAGCATGGCTTAGATATGTTAAGAAATACAAAAGCCAAAAAGCAAACTTATTCGCTAAAAAGTATGTCCGATTTTAAATGTAAGATTTTAGAAAATCAATTTGATGGGATGCTTTTAAGTATCAATAATTATGATTTGTGGACTAAGTTAATAGGAGAATTTAACGCTTACAATATTTTGGCAGTTTATGCAGTCGGTATGCTATTAAATGCAGATGAAGAAAAATTACTAGAAGGAATTAGCTTACTCAATTCTGCTGAAGGTAGATTTGAATCCGTGAGAAACAAAGAAGGAATTACGGCAATTGTAGATTATGCCCATACGCCAGATGCACTAAAAAATGTGCTTTCTACCATCAATAAAATTCGTTCAGGAAATGAAAAACTAATAACGGTTGTTGGATGTGGTGGCGATAGAGATACTTCCAAAAGACCAAAAATGGCGGCAATTGCATCTGATTTGAGTTCTCAACTTATTATCACTTCCGACAATCCAAGATCAGAAAATCCAGAAGATATTATTACTGAAATGATAAGTGGACTTGACCCAGTTCAGAAGAAGAAAACTTTGGAGATAAGTGATAGAAAACAAGCCATTAAAACAGCTTGCACTTTGGCTGAAAAAGGAGACATCATTTTAGTGGCAGGCAAAGGACACGAAAAATACCAGGAGATAAAAGGGGTGAAATATCCTTTTGACGATATGGAGCAAATCAAACAATCATTAAACTTAATTAAAAGCTAATGTTATATTATTTATTCGACTATCTGCAAGAAGCATACAATTTTCCTGGGGCGGGAGTGTTTCAATACATTTCTTTTCGCTCGGCTCTGGCGGTAATTACTTCCCTTTTGGTGTCTATGGTTTTTGGTGGCAAAATCATCAATTTAATCAGAAAAAAACAAATTGGAGAACAGGTGAGAGAACTTGGATTGGAAGGCGAAAAACAGAAAAAAGGAACGCCAACAATGGGAGGTCTTATCATTATTTCTGCAATTCTAATTCCTACTTTTCTTTTCACAAAGTTGGGAAATATCTACATCATTATTATGATAATTTCTACACTTTGGTTGGGAACGATTGGTTTTATTGATGATTACATTAAAGTTTTCCAAAAAGATAAAGAAGGACTTGCCGGAAGATTCAAGATTTTAGGGCAAGTGGGTTTAGGAATTATTGTTGGCTTGATAATGGTTTTCAATTCTGATATTGTAGTAAAAGAACAATTAGCAGAAGGTCAAGTTGTGCAAACAGAACAAACTTCTTTAGCACAGGAATTTGGCTTTGAGAGTGAGGCAAAAAAATCAGCAAAAACTACAATTCCATTTGTAAAAAATAATGAGTTTGATTATAAAATTATCACCAATTGGATGGGAGATTGGGCACCTATTGCCTCATTAATTTTGTTTGTGCTTATTGTAATTTTAATAATTACAGCAGTTTCCAATGGAGCAAATATGACGGATGGTTTGGATGGATTAGCCACAGGAACTTCCGCCATAATTGGAGCAACTCTTGCCGTATTTGCTTATGTATCTGGTAATATTATGGCGGCCGATTATCTTAACATTATGTATATCCCAAATACTGGGGAGTTGGTAATTTTTATGGCATCATTTGTGGGAGCTTGTGTGGGCTTTTTGTGGTACAATTCTTATCCGGCACAAGTGTTTATGGGCGATACTGGAAGCTTGTCGCTTGGAGGAATTATTGCGGTAGCGGCAATCCTTATTCGAAAGGAACTTTTGATACCAATTTTGTGTGGAATATTCTTGGTTGAAAACCTTTCAGTAATAATGCAAGTTGGCTATTTTAAATACACTAAAAAGAAATATGGACAGGGGAAAAGAATTTTCAAAATGGCGCCTTTACACCATCATTTTCAAAAGTTAGGATATAACGAAAGCAAGATTGTAACGCGTTTTTGGATAGTAGGAATAATGTTAGCAATTTTAACAATTGTAACCTTAAAATTAAGATAAGGTGGCAAAGAAAGTAGTGGTTTTAGGAGCAGGAGAATCGGGAGTTGGAGCGGCTATTTTGGCAAAGAAAAAAGGATTAGAAGTTTTTCAGATAGTGCAGCAATTACAAAAGAGAATAAAAAAGTTCTTTCAAATAATGAGATAAAATGGGAGGAAGAGAGACATTCCTTAGATGAAATTTTATTGGCAGATGAAGTTATAAAAAGTCCAGGGATTCCAGATGTTATTGAGCTTATAAAAGCCATCAAATCAAAAGGTATAAATGTGATTTCTGAGGTGGAATTTGCTTTCAGATACACAAATGCAAAAGTGATTGCTATTACGGGAAGCAATGGAAAAACTACTACTACTTTACTTACCAGTCACATCCTGAAAAAAGCAGGAATGGATGTGCTTGTAGCTGGAAATATTGGGGTGGGTTTTGCAAGGGAAATTGCCAAAAGAGATTATGATTATATCGTTTTGGAACTAAGTAGTTTTCAATTGGATGGGATTAAAGAATTTAAGCCAAATGTGGCAGTAATTCTAAACATCACTCCTGACCATTTAAACAGATATGATTCTGATTTTGAAAAATATGTAGCATCAAAGTTGCGCATAACAATGAATCAGAAAAAAGGAGATTTCTTAATCTATAATAAAGATGACAAAACACTAAATAAAAATTTAAAAACAAAAGCAAAAAAAATAGCAATTACCATAGAAAATCAATTAAAAGGTGATGGTGCTTTTTATAAAAACAACAAAATTAATATTAACCTAAACAACAACACAATGACAATTCAAGAATTAGCCTTACAGGGCAAGCACAACATTTACAATTCAATGGCGGCATCAATTGCTGGCAGAATATTAGATGTAAAAGACGACATTATCAGGCAGAGTATGCTCGATTTTCAAAACATTGAACACAGGTTAGAATATGTTCTCACTGTTCATGGAATCGACTTTATAAACGATTCGAAAGCTACAAATGTAAATGCTACTTGGTATGCCTTAGAAAGTATGACAAAACCAGTTATTTGGATTGTTGGTGGAGTGGATAAAGGAAACGATTATGATGAATTAGAGGAAATAGTAAAATCAAATGTAAAAGCAATTATTTGCATTGGAGAATCTGCTGGGAAAGTTCAAAAATATTTTAACAAAAAGATAGAGAGCATAACCTCTGCAAATAGTATGGCTGAGGCAGTTAGGTTTTCTTATCAATTAGCCGGAAAAGGAGATGCAGTTTTATTATCTCCATCTTGTGCAAGTTTCGATATGTTTGATAATTTCGAGCATAGAGGGCAATCTTTTAAGAATCAGGTTAGAAAATTGTAAGTGAGTAATATCTTAAAATATATCAAGTTAGAAGGCGACCGAACCATTTGGGGAGTAGTATTTTTCTTATGTATTTTTTCAGTACTTGTAGTATATAGTGCAGAAGGGATTTCAGTGATATTCAAGCATATTATGAGGTTGTTAATTGGCTTGGGCTGTATGTATGTCGTTCATCAATTGAAGTTCAAATATTTTTCTCGGCTTGGCGTTTTGGGTTTTTGGGTTAGCATTTTCCTTTTGATAGGAGTTTTGATATGGGGAGTATCAATCAATACTGCTGCTCGTTGGATTAAAATAGCTGGACAAACTTTTCAGCCATCTGATATTGCTAAACTCGCCATTATCCTTTTTACTGCCAGGCAGCTGAGCAAACAAAGAGATTTTTTAGATGATTTTAAAGGAATTATTTGGTATGTGTTAACTCCAATTTTAGTCATTTGTGTTTTGATCCTTCCTGCTGATTTCTCCACTGCTGCTATTGTTTTTGTTAATGGATTAGTATTGATGTTTATAGCAAAAGTTAATCTGAAATATATTTTTGGGATAGTTGGAATTGCTCTTTTTAGTGGGTTCTTGCTCTATGGAACTGCAAAATATGTACCTTTTATGAGCAAGGTTATGCCCCGTTCTACCACTTGGGTTAGCAGAATTGACGGCTTTTTTTCTCCTTCTGAAAATCATAATTTGAATGAGGGTTATCAGTCTAATCAAGGGAAAATAGCAATTCATAAAGGTGGGCTTTTTGGGGTAGGACCAGGAAAAAGTGTGCAAAGGTATTTTTTGTACGCTAGTTCTTCCGATTTTATTTATGCCATAATGGTGGAAGAATATGGCTTGATTATAGGAGCTTTCTTACCCATCTTATTATATATGATTTTGTTTTTTAGGGCAGTAAAAATTACTAATAAAAGTGAGAGTTATTTTGGAGGATTAATTGCATCAGGATTGGCTTTTTCACTGGTGTTTCAAGCTATGATAAATATGGCGGTAGCAGTAGGCGTGATGCCTGTTACTGGACAAACTTTGCCGCTAATTAGTATGGGGGGAACTTCCATCTTATTTACTTGTATTACCATTGGAATTATCCTTAGTGTGAGTAGAGATTCAACAGATAGAAACTATGAAGCAGCTTAGAGTAATAATAAGTGGAGGGGGAACGGGAGGACACATCTTTCCAGCTATTGCTATTGCAAAAGCATTAGAGAAAAAAGTAAGCAATATTGAAATTTTATTTGTGGGAGCAAATGGAAGAATGGAAATGACAAAAATTCCTGCTGAAGGTTACAAAATTGAAGGATTGTGGATTAGCGGATTGCAAAGAAAACTCACCACAAGAAATATATCTTTTCCATTTAAAGTAATAAGTAGCTTATTAAAAGCCAGAAAAATAATTCGAGAATTTAGGCCAGATATTGCCATTGGTACTGGCGGTTATGCAAGCGGTCCGCTACTTTATATGGCTGCCAAAAAGGGTGTTCCAGCTTTGGTGCAAGAGCAAAATTCTTATCCAGGAATTACCAATAAAATTCTTTCAAAAGTAGTAGATAAAGTTTGTGTGGCTTATGATAATATGGAAAGATTTTTCCCAAAACAAAAAATCATTTTTACAGGAAACCCTATTCGGAAAGACATATTGGAATTTTCTACAAAAACAGAAGAAGCAATTAGGCATTTTAATTTGGATGAAAACAAAAAAACAATATTGGTAATTGGAGGTAGTTTAGGAGCAAGAACTATCAACCAAGTAATAGATAAAAACATTAATTATTTTGCTGAAAATAATTTAAATCTGATTTGGCAAACGGGCATCTCTTATCAGGAGAAAGGAGCGGAAAGAGTAGGAGGAAAGTCGGTAAAAGGAATAAATGCTTATACCTTTATTAAGCAAATGGATTTGGCTTATGCGGCAGCTGATATTATCATTTCAAGGGCTGGGGCAATTGCTGTTTCTGAACTTTGTTGTATTGGAAAACCAACCATATTAATTCCATCTCCAAATGTGGCGGAAGATCATCAAACAAAGAATGCACAAGCGGTGGTTAATAAATCGGCTGCACTGCTGGTGAAAGACAATGAGGCGGAGAGTAAATTAGTGAATTGTTTAAAGGAGTTGAATAAGGATGAAGTTTTGCGGCAGAAATTATCAAAAAATATTAAAAATTTGGCAGTAACTAATGCGGCAGTTTGCATTGCAGATGAGGTAATAGCACTTATAAAATAATGAATTTAGATTTATACAAACATATTTATTTACTAGGGATAGGAGGGATTGGTATGAGTGCTTTGGCTCGGTATTTTAATGCACACGGAATGAGTGTGAGTGGCTATGACAAAACCAAAACTACACTTACTGAAAATTTAGAAAAAGAAGGGATTAATATTCATTATGCGGATGATGTAAATTTGATAAATGCTGAGGTAAAAAATGCGAAATTCACTGAACTATTAGTAATTTATACTCCCGCTATTGATGAAAATAATACAGAATATCAGTTTTTTACTGCAAAAGGAATTACGCCTTTAAAGCGATCGGAAGTTTTGGGAATGATTACCCACCAAAGTTATACGATAGCTATTGCCGGTACGCATGGAAAAACAACAACTGCTGCACTGCTTACTCATATTTTAAAATGTGCTGAAATTGATTGCACGGCTTTTTTGGGTGGCGTAAGTAAGGATTTTAATAGCAATTTGGTTTTAGGGGAAAAAGGAAATATTGTAATTGTAGAGGCAGATGAGTATGATCGTTCGTTTCTTTCGCTTTATCCTGATGTTGCAGTAATCACTTCTATTGATGAAGACCATTTGGATATTTATGAAAATAAAAAAGAGTTGGAATTAGCATTTCAAAAGTTTGCAGCACAAACAAAACAAAAAGGATTTTTGCTAGTACAAGCAGGAATAAAAACGGAATTTGAAAAGCCAGATGAGGGGGCAGTAATGTCATATTCCGCTTCTGAGCAAGCGGATTATTATGCCAATAATATTGGGGTGGCTAATAATAAAACCAAATTTGATATTTCTGTATTAGATATTTTGCCAGGTATGGCTTATGAGAATAAAATTTCAAATTTGGAAATAAGTATGCCAGGAAAACACAACATTGAAAATGTATTGGCGGCATCTGCAGTGGCTTGTTATTTAGGTGCGACATGCGAACATGTGCAAAAAGCAATCAGCTCATTTAAAGGAATAAAAAGAAGATTTGAAGTCCATTTACAATCAGAAAAAATAACATTTATTGATGATTATGCACATCATCCGGAGGAAGTAAAAGTAACTATACAAGCAACAAAACAGATGTATAAAGGAAAAAAAATAATGGTAGTGTTTCAGCCACATTTATTTTCTAGAACTCAAGATTTTGCAGATGAATTTTCCGAGAGTTTATCTTTGGCGGATGAGCTTATTTTGTTGGATATTTATCCAGCCAGAGAAAAGCCAATTGATGGAGTTACTTCAAAAATATTGGCGGAAAAATGTACTATTAAAACGGAAGTTTGTAGTAAGGAAGAATTAATTAGCGTACTAAAAAATAAGGATTTTGATGTGCTCTTAACAATGGGGGCTGGAGATATTAGCACAATGATTGAACCAATAAAAGAATTATATAATTAATGAAAAAAGCATTAAATATATTTAGTTGGCTACTGCTTATTTCAGTAGTTGTATTGCTAATGGCTTTCTCGGTAACTAAACAGAAAATGGTAAGCTGTAAAACATTTGATGTGCTTGTTCAAAGTAATGAAAATCAATTTGTGAATGATGTTATCATAAATGAGTTGCTTAAAAATAAGAACATTCATCCGCTAGAGAAAACAAAAGCAGAAATTACAATTGATGAGATTGAAAAAAGCATTGCAAATCATCCTTCTGTAAAAGAAGTAAATGCCTATTTGGATATTGCAGGAAATGTAAAGGTTGAGCTAATTCAAAGAAGACCAATTGCAAGAATTGAGAGTAAAAATAATTCCTTTTATATGGATGAGGACGGCAGCAAAATGCCACTTTCTAAAATATATACAACTCGCACTTTGGTGATTACAGGAAAGGTGAATTTCATAGAAAAAGGAGAGCTTTTTCTTTTGGCAAAATTCATTGATGAAAATCCGTTTTGGAAAGCCCAAATAATGCAAATACATATTGAGGAAAATGGTGATTTAACGCTTATCCCAAGAGTTGGGTATCAGCAAATTGTGTTTGGAAAACCAATAAATATAGCTGAGAAATTCAGTAAATTAAAGTTGTTTTATAAAAACGGAATTTCGGCTAATGGGTGGAACAACTATACTCACATAAATTTAAAATTTAAAAATCAGATTGTTTGTACAAAAAAATAAAAAAAAGAAATGGAAAATAATTCACCAATAATAGTAGGGCTCGATATAGGAACCACCAAAATAAGCGTGATGATTGGTAGAAAAGATCAATTCGGGAAGTTGGAAATTTTAGGAATGGGAAGGGCTATTTCTGGGGGAGTGCTCAGAGGTATAGTTGCAAATATCGATAAAACGGTAAAGTCCATAAAAATAGCAGTGGAAGAGGCAGAGCAAAAATCAGGGACAGAAATAAAGGAAGTTTATATTGGAATTGCTGGGCAACATATTAAGAGTTTGCAGCACAGAGGGGAATTGGTAAGAGATGATATTGAGAACGAAATTACCATTACCGATATGGAAAAGTTAAGGGAAAATATGTTCAAATTGGTAACCGTTCCTGGTGAGGAGGTTATTCATGTAATCCCTCAAGAATATACTGTAGATGGGGAAGATGGAATTCAAGATCCAAAAGGTATGTCGGGCATAAAATTGGAAGCAAATTTTCATATTATTACTGCACAAGTGGCGGCTGTTAGAAACATAATTAGGTGTGTAAAAAAAGCGGGACTAAATCCCGTAGATTTAGTTTTAGAACCTTTTGCATCAGCAACAGCAACTCTTGATGCTGATGAGCTAAAAGAGGGTGTTGCTCTTGTTGATATTGGAGGGGGAACTACTGATGTTGCTATATTTTTGGATGGTATTATTCGGCATACGGCAGTTATTCCTTTTGGAGGAAATGTGATTACAAAAGATATTAAAGTAGGGCTTTCTATTTTAGAAAAACAAGCGGAACTTTTAAAAGTAAAATTTGGTTCGGCAATGCACACTTCCGATCAGGATAATGTAATGGTTTCCATTCCAGGATTAAGAGGTAGAGATCCAAAAGAAATTTCTATTAAAAACCTTTCTGAAATAATAGGAGCAAGAATGAAAGAAATTATGGATTTGGTATATCACGAAATAAAAGTATCTGGTTTTGAAAATAAACTGATGACGGGAATAGTACTAACAGGAGGGGGAGCACAACTAAGGGCATTACCACAATTAGTATCTTTCATCACAGGAAAAGATGTAAGAATTGGTTTGCCTAACGAGCATCTTGGAAAAGAATCGCACGGAAAAGTTACAAGCCCTATGTATTCCACAGGAGTTGGTTTAGTGCTTAAAGGATTTGAGGCTTTGGAAGCAAAAGGAGGGGTGTCTGGAAATGAACAGCAAACAGAAGGAAAGCCAAAGAATGTTGGAGTATTGGGTCGGCTTAAAAAATTATTAGAAGAATTCTTTGAAGAAGATGTAACATAAAAAAATAATCAATTATTAATTAAATAAAAACAATCAATTATGAAAGAAAAAGAAGAGTTATTTGAATTTAACCTGCCGAAAAATCGGTCATCTATTATAAAGGTGATTGGAGTAGGTGGCGGAGGCGGTAATGCCGTAAATTATATGTATGAAAATGGCATTGAAGGTGTGGATTTTGTGGTTTGCAATACCGATTCGCAAGCATTGGACAAAAGCATAGTGCCTACAAAAATACAATTAGGTGCAGAGCTTACAGAAGGGCTTGGTGCTGGAAGTAATCCAGAGATTGGAAGAAGGGCAGCAGAAGAAAGCATTGATAAAGTAAAAGAGCTTTTGGATGCAAATACCAAAATGTTATTTATTACTGCCGGAATGGGTGGTGGAACGGGTACTGGGGCAGCACCTGTAATTGCTGAAGTAGCCAAAGAAAAAGGAATTCTAACGGTAGGAGTTGTAACTATTCCTTTTCAAACGGAGGGTGGTAATAGGCATAAATATGCTATGGAAGGATTGAAAGAATTAAGAGCAAATGTGGATACTCTTTTGGTCATCAATAACGATAAACTTATTGAAATATATGGTGATTTGCGTTTTACTGAGGCATTTGCTAAAGCCAATCAGGTGTTAAATACTGCAACAAAAGGTATTGCGGAAGTAATTTCTCAACATTTGCTAGTAAATATTGACCTTAATGATGCCAGGAAAGTATTGGAAAATAGCGGTACGGCTGTTATGGGACAAGCCACTGCATCAGGGGAGAATAGAGCTATTGAAGCAGTAAAAGGAGCACTTGATTCCCCACTTTTAAATGATAACAATATTAAAGGTGCAAAGCAGGTACTTCTAAAAGTTGTAACTGGTGATGGAGAGGCAGAGATAAGAATGATGGAGCTTGCCGATATCAAACAAAAAATTCAGGAGGCAGCCGGTTGTGAGGTGAATATTATTGAGGGAATTGGTATTGATCCTGAATTGAATGGGGAAGTGTGCGTTACTGTAATTGCTACTGGATTTAATGTGAGAGTAATAAAAGATGATGTTACTATTACTTTAGATGGGGAGAAAGATATTGATGATGTATTAAATCAAGAGGGGCAAGTGGAAGTAATTACCCCTAAAAAGGAAGATGAGGTTCAGCATACTATTTTTGATAGCACAGAAGAAATAGAAGCTGAGGATAAGCTTGAAGTAGAAACAGAGCAAATGCAAGAAGTGGAGGTAGAAATGAATATTCAAGAGGTAGAATTAACATTAGAGAAAGAGGAAATTCAAGAAGAACAAGAGCAAGAAAAAGAAGAGGTGGAATTAAATTTGGAGGAGGATACTTTAAATGAGCAAGAAGTGGAGGTAGAGGAAAAAGAGTTTGAGCCAATAATTGAGCCATTGCAAACTACTAATGATGTAGAAATATCTGCTGAAATAGAGATGGATTTGCAGCCAGAAAAGGTGGTGGTTGAACTAGAAGATGAGGTTGGATTACCAGAAGAGCTTATCCCAACTCTAAAGCAAGTAGAGCAACTTCCTGAGGTAGAATTGAATGTGCAAGAACAAGCAATAAATGAAAGTGAACTACCTCCTATCAATCCAGATGTGCTGACTAATAAATCCAGAGAAAGAGAGGATAGATTAAAGAATATTTCTATGAAACTAAGAACTCCTTCAGGGCTTACTTCTTTGGAGGATGAGCCAGCTTACAAAAGAGGAAATGTAGAATTAGAAGATACTCCACATTCTTCTGAATCGGAAGTTTCAAAATATACTTTATCGGAAGGAGAGGATAACAAAACAGAAATAAAACCTAATAATTCCTTTTTGCACGATAATGTAGATTAGTTTTAGTGTTTATAGTTTTAGTTTTTAGTTTAGGTGAGTTCTAAAAATATATTCACATCAAAATTTGCATATGCTGACACCTACCCATAAAGTGTGTAAGTTGCTTCTTTATATCCTTCTAATGAGAAAGCACCTCTTGCAAAAATTGCTCCTTCAGGATGAATATCTGTTTTTTTAACAACTGGCTCAAATGGTCCGCTTGTCCATAACTCTAAAGGGTCGGCAGGTTGTACATCATAATGCCCATAAATCAAAACAGTTGGTAAATTAGCGTCTATAATTTTTTCTCCATAAACGATAGGATAACCAGCTGTTTCACAAATTTCAATATTGTCTGCTCCTGCATCTGTCATTGCTTTTGCTACTGCATCTGCACAGTTTAAAACATCCTCACTATAAGCTGGGTCAGCTGAAATAGATGGTATTTTTAAAAGGTCAATTAATTCATTAATGAATCTATCCTTGTTCTCGTTTATGTAATTGTTAATGTGTTCCATTTCTTTATTTTATTAGGATTTCTCCAGTCATTTCAGTTGGAGTTTCCACCCCCATTATTTGTAATATTGTAGGAGCAATATCTCCTAGTTTTCCGTTTTCTATTTTTTCAAAATTGGTGTTGATTGCAAAGCAAGGAACCATATTAGTACTGTGTGCTGTGTTAGGAGTTCCATCCCGGTTTATTGCAAAATCTGCATTTCCATGATCGGCAATAATGATAAAAGCATAATCATTTTTAAGTCCTGCATCTACTACCTTTTTAGTGCAGCTGTCTACTGTCTCTACTGCTTTTTTAATTGCTTCATAATCTCCAGTATGTCCTACCATATCTGGGTTTGCAAAATTCAAACACACAAAATCAGTTTCTCCTTTTTCTAATTCTGCTACAATAGTTGCAGTTACTTCAGGGGCGCTCATTTCAGGTTGCAAATCGTAAGTTGCTACTTTTGGTGAGTTTACCATAAGGCGTTTTTCTCCTTTAAATTCTTCTTCTCTTCCCCCAGAAAAGAAGAAAGTAACATGAGGATATTTCTCAGTTTCAGCAATTCGGATTTGGGATTTATTGTTTTGTTCCAATACCTCTCCCAAAGTATTTTTGATGTTTTCTTTATCGTAAATTACATTTACATTTTTGTAAGATGCATCATAATTTGTCATGGTAGTGTAATGCAGATTTAAGGTATGCATTTCAAAATCTGGCATATTGGTTTGTGTCAGTACAGTTGTAATTTCTCTACATCTATCAGTTCTGAAATTAAAACAAATTACTGCATCATCTTCTTTTATTGTAGCGATAGGATTATTGTTCTCATCCACACTAATAATTGGCTTTTTAAACTCTTCTGTAATTCCATTATCGTAAGAATTTTGGATGCTATCCGCAAGGTTTTGAGAAGATTC
>CAYVKX010000020.1:0-26825 GCA_964452095.1 uncultured Weeksellaceae bacterium | reverse complement strand
TAGGGTTGTAAACTTATTAGGAGAAGTAATTTTTACCGAAAGTAAGCAAGAATTTGTTGGGCAGTACACAAAAGCTTTTGACTTAGCAACTTTCCCTAAAGGAGTTTACATGCTAGAGATAGAAACTAATAATGGAGTGGTGAACAAAAAACTTATCTTGCAGTAAGTTTAAAGTGACTAGGCACTAATGAAAAGCAACTAGTTTAACAGATTAAAAGGAGCAGATTTTCTGCTCCTTTTTTATTCTAAAAAAAAATGTATTTTTACAAAAATTAATTTTTCAGTGAATAAACTTCTACTTTTTGTTTTTTGTATTTCATTTTCAATTCAATTGTTAGCTCAAAGCTATAATGATGGACCAATTGATTTGCAAGTAAAATTAAGGGAAGTGCAAGGAAATTTTGCTGCAACTGATGAGGCTTTATTAGGAATCGGCTTTGCACCAGATGAGTTGGTTTTCAAGATTTGGACACAAGATAATTTACTAACTTATCCTTGGACGGGAGGGGCTTGCAATCAAGATTTAAACTTTACGCCAACTATTGGCGGAACGAATTCCATTGATTTTAATAATACAATTGCCTCTTTTTCTTTTCCTAATGCAACTGTTCCTCAATTTTTAGATTTCAAAATAGATGCTTGGGAAGATGATTTACCTTCCGATCAAACAATAGGTTTTTGTGCTGGCGGTACTCTTTGTGGATGGGATGATATGCAATGTTGTGGAATTTATATATGGGGATTATGTATAGGAGTAGAAACCGGTGATGATTACAGATGTGATGCAAATCCTTTTTATCAAGGGCTTGCTTACAGAAGTGGCCCTCCATGCCAATGGTATTCCCACGGATATATCAATGGAAGTGGTTGTGTAAATATCAGTTCTCAACCTGGAGCTCCAAATACTGATGGCTACTACAAACCTCATATAGAAACATATTGGAGATACACAAAAGGCACTTCATTTGCTAATGCTATTGATTTGGGAACACTAACTTCTGGCACACCTTTACAACATTATAACAGTAATGAATGCTATACCGATTATTACACAGCAAGTACAGGGAATGATGTGATTTATTCTTTTAATGTGACTAATCCAACTGGAGTAAATATATCGCTTTGTGGTGCAAATGGTGCACAATATGATAGCTATTTGTATTTGGTTTATGATACTATTGCAACTGCTATTGCATCTGATGATAACTTTTGTGGAGCTCAGTCAGAAATTATTACTCCACTTTGTGATGTAGGAACCTATTATGTGGTAGTTGATGCTACTCTACCATCTGAATTAGGTACTTTTACTCTTACTATTACTGAAGATTTAAATAGTGCATTTTTGAGCAGTACTTCTACAACTTCAGTTGCTTGCAATGGAGGAAATGGTGGGCAAATAAATGCCGTTTTAAATGGAGGAGTTAGCCCTTTTACTTTTAGTTGGTTCGATATAAATATGATTCCTATTGGAAGTTCTAATACTACCCCAAATAACACAGACTCAATTCTAGGACTATCTGCTGGAAGTTATATTTGTCAAATTACTGATTTTAATAATTGCACTCTTACTGACACTGTGATAATTACTGAGCCAAATGCAATGGTGCTTAGCACTTCAGTAAGTAATGCTTCTTGTTTTGGTGTAGCTGATGGAACAGCTACAGCAAGTGTTTCTTCTGGAGGAACTCCTCCTTTTACTTATAGTTGGAATTCTGCTCCAATTCAAAATAATCCTTCTGCTGTTTTTTTATCGGTTGGCACTTATAATGTAGTAGTTACTGATTATAATGGATGTATGGATAATACTTCTGCTACTATTACCCAACCAGTTGCAGTTCCAGTTTCAATCAATACTGCATCAGCTACAATTTGTCAAGGAAGTAGTGTAAATTTATCTGCTTCAGGGGCTTTAAACTATTCTTGGAATCCTCCAACTTGGCTTAGTTCTTCTACTGGACAAAATGTAACTTCAACCCCATCAACTTCAATTTCTTATATACTCACAGGAACAGATATTAATGGATGTTCTAATACCGATACTATTTCAATTACTCTCGTTCAATCTTTATCTTTAGGAATTAGTCCTTCAAATCCATCAGTTTGTTTAGGGGAAGGAGTAAATATCAATGTAAGTGGTGCAGCTACTTACAGTTGGTTTCCAAGCACTGGATTAAATACAACAATTGGAAGTAATATTATTGCATCTCCAGCTATAAACAGTAATTATAGTGTAATTGGTACTGATAATTTTGGCTGCTCGGATACTTTGCAATTTTCTATAAATGTAAATCCTGTTCCAACGGTAAATGTTACTAATAGTCCAACAATTTGTGAGGGAAGTTCGGCTGCACTTATGGCGACAGGAACCAATAATTACTCTTGGTTTCCAAGCATTGGACTAAATAGTACAATTGGGTCAGTTGTAACTTCAACTCCAATAACAAGCACTACTTAATTTGTAGATGGCACTGATGTAATTGGATGTAAAGATACAGTTAGCACTACTGTGAGTGTGAATCCTAATCCTACACTTTCGGTATTTCCAGCTAATGGGACTATGTGTATGGGAGATACTTCTATGCTTTATGTAAGTGGTGCTACTACTTATATTTGGTCGCCAAATACTGCTATTAGTTCTGCCACCACCGATACTGTTCAAATTTTTCCAATTGTAAATACCACTTATAATATCTTGGGAATTGATAGTTTGGGCTGTTCTTCTATAGCTAATATTCCTGTTACAGTTAATCCTCCGCCAGTGGTTACTTCTAGTCCTAATATTTCTATTTGTTTAGGAGAATCAACAATTATTACTGCAAATGGTGCATTGCAATACAATTGGTCGCCAACTGCTTCTTTAAGTAGTTCTACAGGAAGTTCTGTTGCGGCAACTCCAGCAATAACTACTACTTATTTAGTAACAGGAACAGATGCTAATTCTTGTTCAGCAACTACTAGTACAATGGTAAATGTTTTGCCTTTACCTATTTTACAGTTAAGCCCTTTGTCTGCAACTTTATGTGAAGGAGAAAGTGTTACACTTAATGCTAGTGGTGCTGCTAATTATCTGTGGTCTCCTGCTTTGGGCTTGAATACTACAACAGGAAATTCGGTAGTAGCAACCCCAAATACTACCACAACTTATACTCTCACAGGAACAGATCTCAATAATTGTTCTGATGTGATTTCAGCTAATATTACGGTAAATCCATTACCAAATGTGAGTGTACAACCAGCTATTGCTTCTATTTGTGAAGGAAGTAGTGTAAATGTAAGTGCTTTTGGTGCAAGTTCTTATTTTTGGAGCCCAGCAATTGGATTAAGTTCTACTACTGCTAATTCTGTAATTGCTAATCCGCAATCAACCATAGATTATACAATTAGTGGTACAGATGCAAATAACTGCACTAATTCTGCAAATCTACATATTGATGTTGGTGTGCTTCCAATAATTACTGTAACTCCAGTTTTACCGACTATTTGTGAAGGAAGTAATATTACCTTAACAGCATCTGGGGCAAGTACTTTTAATTGGAGTCCTTCTATAGGGCTTAGTGCAACTGCTGGAAGTACTGTTAATGCAAGCCCAACTACAACAACTACTTATAGTATAGTAGGCTCTGATGCCAATAATTGTGCTGATAGTATTCAGCTTACTGTAAATGTAAACCCTTTACCGACTGCTGATATTTCCCCAACAAGTGGTGGTACAATTTGTTCGGAAGATAGTGCAGTTATTATTGTTCAAATGAGCGGAAATCCTCCTTGGGATATTTTACATACTATTAATGGAACGGTTCAATCCAATATTAATACTACTAATAATCCGTTAATTATTTATTCTAATACAGATGGTAATTATGCAATAGCAACTGTAACGGATGCTAATGGGTGTAGCAATATTGGTAGCGGAACGGCAAATGTGCAACTACTTTACACGCCTTATGCTACTTTTGATTTATATCCTCAGCCTACTACTATTTTGGAGCCAGAAATTACTTTTACCAATAACTCCATGTTGGCTTATTCTTGGATGTGGGAATTTGGAGATGGTTTTTCTAACGCTATTGATTTTAGCCCTATTCATGAGTATTTTGAGGTTGGTACTTATAATGTTTCTTTGGTAGTTTTTAATGGTGTTTGTACTGATACCGCAACAGCACAAATTATTATTGATCCTGTTTTTACTCTTTATATTCCTGATGTGTTTTCGCCAAATGGCGACAGATTAAATGATTCTTTTTCTCCAATGGGAGAGGGGGTTGCGGACTATGAAATTTTTATTTTTAATAGATGGGGAGAGTTAATTTTTACTACCGATAATTTTAATTTGCATTGGGATGGCTCAATGGATGGTGGTAAAACATCACCTAACGGACAATATTCTTATGTTATAAATGTTGTGGATGAGATGAGTGTTTCACACATTTTTAAAGGCAATATACTTTTGCAGAAATAAAGGAATTTTGTATCATTGCTATTTATTTTGGAAACCTAAAAAAATATAAAAAATGAAAAAATTATCTTACCTTTTATTGGTATTTGGATTCCTTTTTTCTTCCTGTGAGGAAGATGCAGATAATCCTTTTAATCCAAATAACAATACATCTTTTGTTTGTAAAGTGGATGGAAACCAACTTTCAGATTCTTCCCCAGATGCCTATGTTATTACTACCAATCCTGCATTAAATGGTGCGTTAAAAATTAGTGGTATTTCCAATTTGAAAGATGCAACAGTAATGAATGAAGTTGCTTTAACGATTTATAATTTTAGTTCAGTTTCGGAAAACAGCAATATCAATCTTGGGCTTTCTGGTTCAGGGCAAGTATGGCAAGGTGCAGAAACTTTTGTAACCACTACTCCAAATTTTACAGGTACTGTAAATTTCTCCAAAATCACAGCAAATATGGTGTCAGGAACTTTTAATTTTGAGGCACTAAATTCATCTAATGGCTCTACAAAAGTAACTATTACAAATGGCTCTTTTACAGATGTAAGTTATTAATCATTAATGGAAAAAACATTAGTATTAGATAAAAAACAATTACAGCAGAAACTTGATCGTTTGGCTTGGCAGATTTATGAGCAAAACTACAAGGAAAAAGAAATAATAATTGCAGGAATTGCAAAAAGAGGAGTGCTAATAGCCACAAAAATTGCTGAAAAATTAAAAGAAATTTCTTCTGTTGAAATAAAGTTAGTTACTATAAAATTGGATAAAGATAATCCGTACAACAAAGAAATTGAGGTAGATATTACCGAGAAAGAATACAAAAACAAAGTATTAATTATAGTGGATGATGTTTTGAATTCTGGGAAAACACTAATGTATGGAGCAAAATATTTTCTTTCCGTTCCGCTTAAGCGATTATCTACAGTTGTTTTGGTAGATAGAAATCATAATCGATTTCCTATAAAAGCTGATTTTGTTGGACTTTCACTATCCACTACACTTAAAGAACATATTTCGGTTGAGCTGGAAAAAAACATTGGAGTTTATATCTCCTAAGCTAGAAGTTTAACTATTTCATCAACAGAAATTTCTTCTGGGTTAATTGTGTAATTTGCTTGGGCATAGAACCTTTTTCTTTCATCTAGTTTAGAATTAATAAAACCTTCTAATTTATTACAACTTATGTTGTTGATTAGCGGTCTATTTTGTTTCTCATCACATAATCTTTTAGCTAAATTTCCTACATTCATTTCAAGGTAAATAGACACTCCATTTTGTAAAATTAACTCCATATTATTATGAAAGCAAGGTGTTCCCCCTCCAGTAGAAATTATTATATTTTCTTTTTGTATAACTTCTTGCAAGAAATCTTTTTCTAATTCACGAAAATACACTTCATCATTTTCAGAAAATATTTCTTTAATAGATTTAGATGTTTTCTGTTCGATATAACTATCCAAATCGGTGAAGTTGTAATCCAAACTTTCTGCCAATTGTTTTCCAATTGTAGATTTTCCACAACCCATAAATCCTATAAGGAAAATTCTCATATTATTTTTTGCTATTGAAATTTTGGTAAATATAGGAAGTAAAATTGAAAAAAACTAGGTTAAGAATTTTTGTTTTAATTTTGAGATAAATCTTTCAGAAAAAGATTTTTTTATTTGGAAATAGTAATATATTTGCAGCCGTTTTTAATCGACCTGATAGCTCAGTTGGTAGAGCATCTCCCTTTTAAGGAGAGGGTCCTGGGTTCGAGCCCCAGTCAGGTCACAAAAGTCCCGTTTTTATGCGGGATTTTTTGTTTAATTTTGCTTTTTGCCCAGGTGATGAAATTGGTAGACATGCAGCCTTGAGGGGGCTGTGCTCTTACGAGCGTGTCGGTTCGACTCCGGTCCTGGGCACTTTTTAAAGTTCCAAATTGCTTTCTATTGCCTTATGGTCGGAGAGTTTTTTCTGATGTGTAGAAAAACTATTTGTTTCAAAAGTTGGACTCAGCAAAATATAATCAATACGCAAAAATGGGATAGTTCCTATTAAAGTACTTCCAAGACCATTTCCTTTATTTAAGAAAGCATCTTGCAATCCGCTACTAATTTTGTGGTAGGCATAAGAGTTTGGTGTGTCGTTAAAATCTCCACAAACAATAATTTTGTATGGAGAATTATTTATATGCTCTTTTATTACATCTACCTGTTCTTCCCGTTTTTGGAAAGATTTTTTCAGCCTTTTTGCGATACTCAAAACGCCTTTTTTTATTGCTTCTTTACTCATCTCAGGATTTTTCATAAAAGCCAAATCACTTTTATCGAACCAATTAGAAGCCAAATGAATGTTATAAACTCTGACAGTATCTTTTTCAATTATCATGTCAGAGAAAATGCAAGTATTGTTCATTCTCTCTCCTTTTATACTGACCGTTCCTTTATTTATTTGCTCAAATTTGCTGTAAATTGCCATATGCCACTGACTCTTTTTTTGTTGCAAACCAATATGCTGAAAAGGATAATCCAAGTTTGGTAATTTTTTTGGAGCATAAAATTCTTGAATACAGAGAATATCAGTATTTCTTTCTTTTAAAAACTCAAAAATATCTTCTTTAATATTATCTTTTTTTATCCATTTGTAAGCATTAAAAAGCCGAACATTATAACTGATAATACTTACTTTATTTTTCTCTGATTTCCTATTTTCTTTTGAGGGATTTCCTTTCAATGTACTAATAGAATTTATTCCAATAATTAGCACTAGCAAATTTGCCCAAAAAGGCGTTCTCATTCCAAAAAGCCAATAAATAAGAAATAATAAATTAAGGATAAAAAAAACAGGAAACAAAAGTCCGAAAAAAGCAATCGGCCAAAAAACATTCGGACTTATAAAAGGTGCTAAATAAGAGAGGAGTTGCCCAATTAAAAAAAAGGAATTTGCAATAAATAAAATTTTATTTATAAAGGATAAATTTTTCAAATGCTATTTTTTACTTGCTTTAAATAAGGTGTCTTTTTCTTCTTTTGTAAGTCCATCATAACCCGATTTTGCGATTTTATCTAATATATTATCAATCTTTGCTTGTTCCCTAACTTTTTCTTTTCGGTAATCTTGATCAGATTTTCTTTTGCTAAATGCTTTTTTAAGTTTGGGTTTGCTTTTAAAATAAGCAGCTAAATAGTCCATTATTTTATCAAAACTCTTTGCCATATCATTGCCGCCAATTAATTGTTTTACATACAAATAGCCAAAAAACGCACCTCCCAAATGAGCAATATGTCCGCCAGCATTTCCTTTTGGAATACTCAAAATATCTATCGCAATACTTGCAATAGCAATGTGTTTTAGTTTGATGTTTCCAATTAAAAATAATCGAATAGAATAGTTAGGCGATTTTGTAGCAATTGCCATTATAATAGCCAATACGGATGCGGATGCTCCAATTGCAACAGAATTTGTAACTTGATTGGAAAATACTGGGAATAAATTAAAGGCAAGCATAAATAAGATTCCACCACTTATTCCGCCAAGTATATAGGTGCTTATTAGTTTTTTATTATCAAAAAAAGTAAGGAAAATTTGTCCTCCAAAATAAAGCCACAACATATTAAAAAGCAAATGGATAAAACCTTGATGCAAGAACATATAAGTAATTAAAACCCAAGGTTTTCTTAGTAAAATATGTATACTGGCTGGCAAAGAAAAATAAGAGGAAAAACGCAATTCTGCAAAAGAAAAAAGAAAAGAAAAGACATACAAAATCTGTACTAATAGAAAAACCCCTACATTGATGTAAATAAGTTTAGTGAGAGCATTTCCACTTTTAAAATTCTTTTTTATGTCCTCAAAAATTGTATTCATTTTAATAAAAAGTATTAGAACTTTTTTGCCAATATTTTAGTAATAAAAATCCAAAAACCATTCCTCCCAAATGTGCAAAATGTGCTACATTATCAGCAGGATTGTTGCTAATTCCAGCATATAATTCTAATAAACCATATATGATTACAAAGTATTTTGCCTTGATAGGAAAAGCAAAGTAGATGTATAAAAGTGCATTTGGAAAAAGCATTCCAAAGGCAAGCAAAACACCAAATACAGCCCCAGAAGCACCAACGGTTGGCGTGTGAATTAATAGGTTTAATTTTCTCATCAAATGATGTGTGTAATATTGTCCTCCCGCTAAAACATTCCCTCCTTCACTAATTATAGTGTTTAAGTCATTGTCGCTTATTTGTGCTTGCAAACTCATTATTTCGTACTGACTAACCCCCAAATGAATAGCTGCTGCTCCCAGTCCTGTAATCATATAATAAATCAGAAACTTCTTTGCTCCCCATACATTTTCTAAGATTTTCCCGAACATCCAAAGGGCAAACATATTAAAGAAAAGATGGGTGAAATTGCCGTGCATAAAAAGATGTGTTACTAATTGGTGTGGCATAAAATCTGCCGACTGGAATTGGTGAAGCCCAAAAAACTGATACATATCAAACCCCATTCCATCTAATGTAATGGTCGCCAAATAGAACAATCCATTAATGATGAGTAAATTCTTCACTACTTCTGGTAAATGCCTAAAACTGCTCGGTCGGTAATTCATTTTAAAAAATGTTTTGTAATATCGTTTATTGCCAAATTAATAATTGTTGGCTTGCTATTTGGACTAATAGTAGGTAAATTGCACGCAAACAAATTCTTGACAAGTAATTGTATTTCTTCTTGCTCCAATTTCTTTCCTTTTTTAATAGCCAAACTTCTTGCTAAAGCTATGGCTATTTTATTGTTTACAGAAATATTTAACTCCTCCTCTTTTTTTTCTTGTTCCAAAATTTCATCAAATATATTCTGCAGATTTTCTACTGAACACTCTGGAGGAATGCCAGTTATTTCAATATTATCACCCTTTATTTTAAAATCAAATCCTAATTGAAATAGTTGCTTTTTTAAATCGGTTATTAAGTGCAAATCAGTAGTAGAAAAATCAAGCGAATAAGGAAAAGCCAATTGTTGTGATTGTGCTTTTTTGTTTTCCAATTTCTGCTGATAATATTCGAAAAGCACCCTTTCGTGTGCCCTTTGCTGATGAATAATTGTAATGCCATTTTCTCCATTAAAAAGAATAAAACTCTTATTAATTTGCATGCAATTTTCCCCTAGATTATCTTCCCATTCTACCTCTATTTTTTGCTGATTATCTTCCTCTATTTTTGCTTCTACCACATCTCCCCAAGAAAAAATCTCAGAAGGTTTTTCTTTCACAAATGGATTGTAATTAGGGTTTACTTTTACTTGTGGTTGCTTATAATTCTTTCCTTTTTCTGGTAAAATGTCAAATGAAGTTTCTTGGTTAAAATCAATAGTTGGTGCTACATTATATTTTCCTAAGGAATGCTTTACAGCCGAGCGGATAATGGCGTAAATTGCCTTTTCATCTTCAAATTTTATCTCGGTTTTTGTAGGGTGAATATTGATGTCAATCAGCTTTGGGTCAATATCCAAATACAAAAAATAGGAAGGAAAATAATTCTCTGGAATTAGTCCTTCATAGGCCTTTTTTACGGCATGATGCAAATAAGGACTTTTGATAAATCGATTATTTACAAAAAAGTATTGCTCCCCCCGGGTTCGCTTACAAAATTCTGGTTTCCCAATAAATCCACTTAAATTTACCAAAGTAGTTTCTTCATTAATTGGAACTAATTTTTGGTTGCTTTTTGCTCCAATCATGCCAACAACCCTTTGTCTTTTATTTGATTTTTCCAAATGAAAATGCTCCTCTCCATCTAAATGCAAACTCATTTTTATATCCGAATTAGCCAGTGCAACTCTGCTAAATTGCTCAATAATATGTCTTGTTTCTACTTTATCTGATTTTAGGAAATTCCTTCTGGCAGGCACATTGTAAAACAAATTTTTAATAGAAATAGAAGTGCCATTTGCACACTGACAATCCTCTTGTTTTTTTACTTCACTCCCCTCTATAATTATATGTGTTCCGAGCTCTTTTTCTACTTGTTTGCTTTTCAAATCTACATGTGAAATTGCCGCCATTGAAGCCATTGCCTCTCCTCTAAAGCCCATAGTTTTTATGGCGAACAAATCATCTGCTTTGTTTATTTTGGAAGTAGCGTGTCGCTCAAAACTCATTCGCGCATCTGTCTGGCTCATTCCACAACCATTATCTACTACTTGTAAAAGTGTTTTTCCAGCATCTTTTATGAAGAGTTTAATATTGCTTGCTCCAGAATCTAAGGCGTTTTCCAGCATTTCCTTTACGGCAGATGCAGGTCTTTGAATTACCTCACCAGCTGCAATTTGGTTTGCTACATGTTCAGGAAGAAGTTGAATAATATCCAATGCTTAATTTTTATGAGAGTAATAAATAAGCCAACAAAAATAAAGCAATTAAAACAATAACTAACCTTTTTGATCTGTTTCCTATTTGTCGGTTTGTTTCTTTTCTGTTAAAAAGCATACCTTTTGTTCTTTTACTTTTGTTTTTTAATTGTTCTAATTCCTCTTTTCTTTTATCGTAATACCTTGGTTTAAAAGAAAATACTTTTGATTTTGGAGCTTTGAAAAAAGATGGAATTCTTGGTGCTTGCATTTCACAAAATTAAGGAATTATTCATTTTATCAAATAAAAATATTATTTAATATTGTTCATAATTGCTAAAACCGATATGCTATTAAAAAACATAAATCTTTATTTTTACAACCTATGATAAAACGAATATCTCTTACATTTATTTCCTGCCTGTTACTACTTAATTCTGCTTTTAGCCAGGGGCTTTGGAAGCCTGTTTTTCATCTGAAAACTACCCAATATGCGGATAGTATTTTTTCTACTCTTTCTCCGGAAGAACGCATTGCTCAACTTTTTATGGTGGCGGCTTATTCCAATAAAGATGATAGGCATAAAGAGCAAATTTCTGATTTGATAACAAATTATAAAATTGGTGGTTTGATGTTTTTGCAAGGAAGTCCTACAAAGCAAGCCCAGCTGACTAACTATTATCAATCCATTAGTAAAACTCCACTGATGATTGCCTTAGATGCTGAGTGGGGAGCTGCTATGCGGTTGGATTCCGTAATGCAATTTCCTTGGCAAATGACTTTAGGGGCTGTGCAAGATGAAAATCTGATTTATCAGATGGGAGAGAAGATTGCAGAGCAGTGCAAATTGTTGGGTGTAAATATCAATTTTGCTCCTGTTGCGGATGTTAATTCCAACCCAAAAAATCCAATTATTGGAAATCGTTCTTTTGGAGAATCTCCCCAAAGAGTAGCCAAGCTCTCAGCAGCTTATATGAGGGGAATGCAAGATAATGGCGTTTTGGCTTGTGCCAAACATTTTCCAGGGCATGGCGATACCGATACGGATTCTCACAAAACACTCCCTGTAATTCGGCACAACAAATACCGACTTAACAAAACAGAAATTGTTCCTTTCAGGCATTTGATTACTAAAGGATTAGGAAGTGTAATGGTGGCTCATTTACGAATCCCAGCAATAGATGTTACTGAAAATTTGGCATCATCTTTGTCAGAAAAAGTGGTGAATGATTTACTGAAAAAAGAATTGGGTTTTCAAGGATTAGTATTTACAGATGCCCTCAACATGAAAGGAGTAAGCAAGTATTTTGGTCCAGGCGAATTGGATGTAAAAGCACTTTTGGCGGGCAATGATGTTTTGCTTATGTCGGAAGATGTACCGATTGCAATTGAAAAAATTAAAGAGGCAATTGTAAATGGTAAGATTTCCCAAGAAGAAATTGATAATAAATGCAAGAAAATTTTATTAGCAAAACAGTGGATGGGATTAGATACTTTGCAAGCAATCTCAACTCAAAATTTAACCACTAAAATAAACAATGCTGAGGCAGAATTAGTCAACAGAAATTTGGTGGAAAATGCCATTACATTATTGCAAAATTATGATAATCTAATTCCTCTTGAAAGATTAGATACTCTTAAAATAGCATCTATTTGCATTGGTAAAAATTCAAATGCTTTTACCAATATGCTTTCTAATTACGCACCAATTTCTTATTTTACTATTGCTGAAAACCCAAGCTCCAATTTGCAGAAAGAAATGTTAGATAAACTAAAAGAATACAATCTAGTGATTGTAAGCGTTCATCAGTCTAATGAAAGTCCTTGGAAAAAGCATAAAATTGATAGAAATACCGATTTATTTTTACAATCCATTGCCATACAATCAAAAGTGATTATTAGCATTTTTGCTAATCCTTATACCATCAATGATTTTTTGTTTACCAATAATTTTGACTGCCTAATTATGGCTTATCAAAATAGTGAAATTTTACAATCACTCACAGCTCAATCCATTTTTGGTGGCATTGCTCTAAGTGGAAAATTGCCGGTTTCTACTCATCATTACAAATTAAATAGTGGAGAAACCTCTAGAGCATTTCGTATGAAATACACCAATGCAAAAGAGGTTAATATCAATGAAAATTTGCTTTATAAAGTGGATAGTTTGGTAGGGAATGCAATAGCAAAGAAAGCAACTCCTGGCTGTCAGGTTCTAATAGCTAGAAATGGAAAAGTTTTCTTTCAAAAATCTTATGGTTACCATACTTATGCTAAAAACAGAGAGGTAAAAAATACCGATTTGTATGATGTTGCATCTATCACCAAAATTGCGGCAACTATTCCAATACTTATGCATATGCAGGAGGAAAGTAGCTTTGGATTGGGTTATAAAATGGGGAAACTTAATAACGATTTGTATTATACAAATAAAGGGCATTTAAGGGTGCGTGATGTATTAGCGCATCAAGCTGGTTTGCAGCCTTGGATTCCTTTTTATCGACAAACAATAGATGAAGATAAAACTTTGAGAGATACGCTTTATAGAACTTATTATTCAGAGAAATATCCAATAAAAGTAGCGGAAAATTTGTATTTACATCATTCCTACCCTGATAGTATTTTAAAGCAAATTACTGAATCGGATTTGCTAGAAACCAATGAGTATCGATATTCTGACTTGGGCTATTATTTATTCAAAGATATTATTGAGAAAAAATATAATCTTCCTTTGAATATTTTGGTGGAAAAGGAGTTTTATAAACCAATGGGAATGGCTACAATGGGCTATTTACCAAAGCAAAGATTTAGTAGAGATAGAATTGTTCCCACCGAAAAAGATGGCTATTTTAGAGATCAACTGCTTGTGGGTGATGTGCATGATATGGGGGCAGCTATGCAAGGTGGAGTAGGAGGGCATGCTGGGCTTTTTTCTAATGCGAATGATTTGGCAATAATGATGCAAATGTATTTGCAAAATGGTAGCTATGCCGACAAGCAATATTTTTATCCATCCACTATTAAGCAGTACACCAAATGCCAATTTTGCAGGGATGAAAACAGAAGAGGAGCTGGATTTGACAAACCCGCTTTGCCCGAGCAAGAAGGCGGACCGACTTGCAAATGTGTTTCTTATTTGAGTTTTGGGCATTCTGGTTTTACAGGAACTTTAGCTTGGGCAGATCCAGAAACTGGAATAGTTTTCGTATTTTTATCCAATAGAATTCATCCATCTTCCGAAAATAAAAAACTATTAACTTTGGATGTGAGAACCAATATTATGCAAGTAATTTTTGATGCAATTGAAAAATAATAAATACAAAATCGGTATTGTTTGTTATCCAACTTATGGTGGAAGTGGAGTGGTAGCCACTGAGCTTGGGATGGCTCTTGCCGATAAAAATCATGAAGTACATTTTATATCTTACAATCAACCATTTCGTTTGGATGTTTTTTCTGATAAGGTTAATTTCCATGAAGTGAGTGTGCCTGATTATCCTTTGTTTGATTTTATTCCGTATGAGCATAATTTAGCAGCAAAATTGGTAGATGTGGTGATGCATGAAAAATTAGATTTATTGCATGTTCATTATGCTATTCCTCATGCTTTTGCCGCACTTTCTGCAAAGCAAATTTTAGCATCTAAGGGAATTCAAGTTTCGGTAATTACTACCTTGCATGGAACGGATATTACGCTACTTGGAAAAGACAAATCGTTTAAATCAGTAATTGAATTTGCTATAAATAATTCTGATGCTGTAACGGCTGTTTCCAAGAATTTGAAGGACGAAACAATGGAGCACTTTGATATACAAAAGGAGATTCAACTAGTGCCTAATTTTATTGATTCTAACTTGTATAATTTGGAAAATGACACAAAATTAAGAAGCAACTTTGCATCAGTAGATGAAAAAATTATTATTCATATTTCTAATTTTAGAAAAGTAAAAAGAGTGCAAGATGTACTAAAAGTATTTGCTAAAATAAAAGAGGAAATTCCTTCCAAATTATTATTGATTGGTGATGGTCCGGAAAGATCGAAAATGGAAAGTTTGTGTCGAGAATTAAATTTGTGCGACAGTATTCGTTTCATTGGAAAACTAAAAGCAGTAGAGAAAGTATTGTCGGTTTCCGATTTGTTTTTACTCCCTTCCGATACGGAAAGTTTTGGCTTAGTTGCATTGGAAGCAATGGTATCAAAAGTACCAGTAATTTCCAGTAATACTGGCGGTTTGCCAGAAGTAAACAAAGATGGAAAAACTGGCTATTTGTTAGAAGTAAAAGATGTGGATGGAATGGCTAAAAAGGCAATTCAATTGTTAGGAAATGATGAGAAATTAGCACAATTTAAAATGTGTGCTTACAAGCACGCCATGAATTTTGATTTACCAAATATCTTGCCATTATATGAGAAAATCTATGAAGATTTAAGCCGCAAAAAGTTATGAAGAAAATTGGATTAACAGGAGGATCGGTAGTGGAAAAACTTTTATTAGTAAGATTTTTCAAAAAATGGGATATGCTGTTTTTTTTGCGGATGTAGAAGCTAAAAAGTGTATGAATAATTCTGCTGAATTGAAAAGTGAAATCACTCATAATTTTGGAAATAATATTTATGAAAATGGAACATTTCAAAAAGAAAATTTAGCCGATATTGTTTTCTCAGATTCTAAGAAATTAGAAATATTAAATCAATTAGTCCATCCTTTTGTGCAAAGAGCTTTTGTTTCTTGGAGCAAAAATCAAAAATCAGAACTTGTAATAAAAGAGGCAGCAATACTTTTTGAAAGTGGAGCCAACAAAGGATTAGATGGAGTTATCTGCATTTCTGCTCCTTTACAAAAACGAATAGAAAGAGTAATGAAAAGAGATAATTGCTCAGAGCAAGAAGTGTTAGATAGAATTGCAAATCAGATGCTGCAAGAAGAAAAAGTACAATTATCTGATTTTATAATTGTAAATGATGAGAAGGAGAAATTACTTCCGCAAATTATCAGTATTTGCAAAAAACTAACCAATTAGCCATTGAATAATAAAATACAAAATAGCTAAATCCACAAAAAGTAAGATGCCAAAAATAATAGGATTCGCATCATACAGTTCCTTTAATTTTCCCCAAATATCGTGCAATTTACTCTTTTAGTTTGTTCAAATTAAATGCTAGAAATCATAAAATTATTGCGGCTATTAAACTTCCCCAATTTGGAAAAGAATAACTTTCAATAATTAAATTCCAATCAAGTAAAAATCGTAATAAATGCAAAATGGCTACAACTGTAAAAATTCCGATTGTTAGTTTTAATGTTGTATTTTTGTTCATATTAGTAAGTGTATTTAGGTTGCCAATTATTTATTCCTTTTGGTAAAATAGTAGTAAAATCCCACATATTACAGTAATTATCTCCTGGACCAAAATAGGAGCGGTGGTGCACAAATATATTTCCGTCTTTTTTTATGAATGAAGCAACACCAGGAAGTGGATTTCCTTCTTCTCCCACAAATCCTAAATCTTCTGCAAAAGAGTTGTTTTTTCTACTAAACATTTCAAAATTCCAAGCCCTATCTTTTTTGATTTTATTTTGCTCTTTAGGTGTTTCCTTGGATACAACTGCAAATGAACATCTATCGGCAAGTGGTTTTGAAATTCCATTATAATTATCTGCCCAAAGCGTACAATATTTACATTGTATTCCCATATAAAACACAACAATTAATTCCTCTTTATTTTTAAATAGTTCAGAAAGTAAAACATCATTTCCATCTGAATTCTGAAAAGTATAGTCCTTTATTTTTGTTCCTTTTTCTTTTGAAATTAAAAGTGATAACTCTTCTTTTTTAGCTGCAATTTCATCTTCTATTTTCCGTATTTCAGGATTTGTATCTGGATGTGAAATAATAAATGGCATAATAATTTTTTGCTAAAATTACAAAATAATTTCTAAAAGGAATTACATTCTCATTTTTTGCAGTGTTATTGCCCACCTTTTTAACAAAGGACCTCTCCTCCCTTTTTTGCTTCCTTTTCTAAAACTATCGAACCACATTTTGGTGTAAATACTTGCAAACAAAGCGCAACTTCCGTGCCTGAATTTCTTTCCAACTTTTCTTAATTTTACAGAAGTGCTGCCGTTTTCTTTCATCTTTTTGTAGGCAACAAAAGCATTTTCTGCTAATACAATTTCGTCAGCATTACAATAGCAGAGTTGAGTAGGGGATTCTGGTTTCCAATCGATTAAATCATTATCTTTTAGTGCAACACTAAATTTGAAATCCGGATTATTATTATATTCTTTCAACATATTAGGATGCACCACATCAGCAGGGATTTCAGGTAAATGCTTATCAATCTCAGAAGTTGAATTTTTTCCATTGTAGAGTAAAGGAATCAAGCTATCAAAAGGCGATCGGAATAATTTACTGTAATCATCCCCAACAATATCATATACTTCATTTATTCCCATAAGTAAGTAGGGTAAATATGCTGGTGCAGGATATGGTTTTACCATTACTGTGGCTTGCACACCTGACATATCATAAGCTCCTGACATGGGTGAGGAGGCAGTTATTGTAAATTGAGTGGAATATTCATTTTGTAACTTTCTTTGGGTTGCCATGCAGGCATGTCCTCCCTGTGAATATCCAGTTAAAAACAGCTGAGAATTTGTTTTAATTTTAAACTCTTTATTCAGCTCTTGAATAGCTAAAAGCATAGCAATACTTGCGGTGGCTTCACTTTCAGAATTCTGATATAAATGAAATTTATCTCCTTGCCCTAATCCAATATAATCTGGCATAATTACCAAATAACCATCAGCGGCAAAACCAGCACTTATTCCATTCTCGCTTTTTAGGTGGTGCTTAGTTTTCTTTATGGTTCTTGTGCCATGATGATATATCATTTGAGGCAATACTTTTTCCAAGTAGTTATCCGGAACAAAAAGCAATCCTGATGCTTTGATTTTACTTCCATCATGCCAAGAAGTAGAGTAGATAATTTCATACATTTTTATTCCATTACTAATGGGAACAATCCATTCTGAAACTTTATTTTCGTTCCACAGGTCTTCCAATTCATTCTCAGTAAAATGATGAATGAGTGAATGCGAAATAAGATTTTGCGCACTTGATTGTAAACTAAAAGAAAGGAATGCAATCAGGAGGGGAAGGCGTAAAAACATAAAAAAATTGGATTAAATTTTCAAAAAGCCAAATGTAATAAAAAACATTATGCACGCATAGTAAATACTATTTTAATTCCAAAACAACAATATTTTCTACATGATGTGTTTGTGGGAACATATCTACTGGCTGAATATGAGTTACTGTATAAAGTTCATCCATAAGAGATAAATCACGGGCTTGAGAAGCTGAATTACAACTTACATATACAATTCGTTTTGCTCCAATTTTAAGGATTTGTTCCACTACTTTTTTGTGCATTCCATCTCTTGGTGGGTCGGTAATTATGATGTCTGGCTTTCCGTTTTCAGCTATAAACTCATCTGTAAAAAGTTCTTTTATATCACCAGTGTAGAAAGTGCAGTTTTCAATTTTATTACCTTCTGCATTTTCGTAAGCAGCTTTTATTCCTTCCTCCACCGAATCAATCCCAACTACTTTTTTTGCCGATTTTGCAACATATTGTGCAATGGTTCCTGTTCCAGTATAAAGATCGTAAACTAAATCATCAGAAGTAATTGCGGTTAATTCCTTTGTTTTTCTGTAAAGCACTTTTGCTTGCTGGCTATTGGTTTGGAAAAAAGATTTTGCGCCAATCTTAAAGAAAAGCCCGTCCATTTCTTCCATTATGTGGTCGTTTCCATTGTAGCAAATTACCTCTTGATCGTACATAGTATTGTTTGCTTTTTTGTTGATAATGTAAAGCAAAGAAGTGATTTCTGGGAAAGAAGTTTTGATGTGTTCCATCAATAAATTGATATTCTTTTCATCTTTTTCATAAAATTGAACTAACACCATCAAATCGTTTGTGGAAGAAGTACGAATCATTAAATTTCTCAATAATCCTTCCTGATTTCTGATATCAAAAAAGGTCAGTCCATTATCATCTGCAAATTGTTTTACAGAAAGGCGAATAGCGTTTGATGGCTCTTTTTGTAAGTAGCAGTTGTTTATGTCAATTACTTTATCGAACATACCAGGGACATGAAATCCAAGGGCATCTTTGTCTGCAATGTCAGTTTCTGATTGCACTTCCTCTGTGGTAAGCCATCTTTTATTGGAGAAAGTAAACTCTAATTTATTTCGGTAATAATATTCTTTTTCACATCCTAGAATTTCCTTATGCTGTGGTAATTCAATTCCTCCAATTCTTTTTAGGTTGTTGAGTACTTGGGTTTGCTTAAATTCCAACTGGGATTCATACTTCATATTTTGCCACTTGCAACCACCACAAGTTCCGAAATGTTCACATTTAGGATCTGTTCTCCTATCAGAATAAGTATGTATTTTCTCAATACGGGCTTCCCAAAATTTCTTTCTTCTTTTGAAAACGATAATATCACAAATATCTCCAGGTACACCTCCTTGTACAAATATAGCTCTTCCTTCATGTTTGGCTACCGATTTTCCTTTGTTTGCCGTATCAATAATCTCAATATTCTCTATTAAGATTAGTTTTCTTCTGTTTTGTCTTCCCATAATGCAAATCTAGCTATTTTTAACGAAAATAAGGGTAAGCTACTTATATCGCACCGCTACAACCTATTACCCTTGCTGCATTCCTGCCCTGGGGGAGTTCATAGGGAGCTGGTCGTACAAGACTTACCCTTGGCGGCAAAAATAATATTATTCTAAAAATGAAGGATAGAAATACCAAAATCTATTTTTGTTTATCTTTGCCGGAAATTAATTAAAAAATCAAAGAATGAATACTAAAAAATTTGCAATGAATTATGGAGCTGTTTTAGGACTCTGTTTGGTTGCTATTGCAGTTGTGATGTGGAGTTTTGGGGTAGATAAAAGTGACTCAATAATCCCAAGCATATTAAATAATGGACTGGTTATTGGTGGGATTACTTATGCGATTGGGCAGTTTCGTGATACCGAAAATAGTGGTTTTATTTCTTATGGAGAATCTTTAAAGTTAGGAACATCAGTTGCTTTCTTTTCTTCTATAATTTTGGCGTTTTACACCTTTATTTTTGTAAGTTATATTGAGCCAAATGCACTCACTGAAATTTTACAGCAAGCCGAACAAGGAATTTTAGAATCTAATCCTGAAATATCAGATGCTGAGTTAGATTTAGCACTAAAAATGACTGCTAAATTTACGCAACCCCATTGGATGCTAATTTTAGGCATGTTAAGTGGAACATTCATGGGCTTTCTTTATTCTTTGGTTATTTCCATTTTTACTAAAAAAGAAGATCCTAATTTAATCGCATAATTATGAATATATCAGTAGTAGTCCCTTTATTTAATGAAGAAGAATCTTTGCCAGAATTATGTTCTTGGATTGATAGAGTAATGCAAAAGAATAACTTCTCTTATGAAGTTCTTTTAATTGATGATGGGTCAAAAGATAAATCATGGGAAGTAGTAGAAAAGTTATCTTCCGATAATTCAAATATTAAGGGAATTAAATTCAGAAGGAATTACGGAAAATCAGCTGCTTTAAATGTTGGTTTTGCAAAAGCAAAAGGTGATGTAGTAATTACTATGGATGCTGATTTGCAAGATAGCCCAGAGGAAATTTCTGAATTGTATAATAAAATTGCTAATGAGGGTTATGATTTAGTATCTGGATGGAAACAAAAAAGATATGATCCTTTAAGTAAAACAATCCCTACAAAGCTATTCAATTGGGCGGCTCGTAAGGCTTCAGGTATTTATTTGCATGATTTTAATTGCGGATTGAAATCTTACAAAAATACAGTTGTAAAATCTGTTGAGGTTCATGGTGAAATGCACAGATATATTCCTGTACTTGCCAAGTGGGCAGGTTTTTCTAATATCACAGAACAAGTTGTAGAGCATCAAGCAAGAAAATATGGTGTTACTAAGTTTGGATTAGAACGATTTGTAAACGGCTTCTTGGATTTACTTACGATTACATTTGTGTCTCGTTTTGGTAAGAAGCCAATGCACTTTTTTGGTGTTTTAGGAAGTTTGATGTTTGTGCTTGGTTTAGGTTTGTTTACTTATATTGGAGGTGCAAAATTGTATGCTATGTTTACTGATATCCAAGCTAAAAATATTGCTGAAATGTCAGGGTTTTACATTGCATTGACTTCAATGGTGATAGGTGTTCAGCTATTCCTTGCTGGTTTTATTGCTGAAATGATTTCCAGAAATGCTTATGATAGAAATAATTATCAAGTAGAAAAAGAGGTTTAGTTTGCAAAAGCAAAAAATTATCATTATAGGTCCTGCATTTCCTTTTAGGGGAGGGATTGCAAACTTTAACAATGCCTTGGCAAAAGCTTATCATGATAGGGGAGATGATGTTACTTTGTATTCTTTCACGCTTCAATATCCTGGGTTTTTATTCCCTGGAACTACTCAGTATGAAGAAGGAAATGCTCCCAAGAATTTAAAGATAAAAACACTTATTAATTCTGTAAATCCATTTAATTGGCTTTCGGTTGCA
The DNA here is from genome assembly GCA_964452095.1 of uncultured Weeksellaceae bacterium. Lineage (GTDB taxonomy): Bacteria > Bacteroidota > Bacteroidia > Flavobacteriales > BACL11 > DUAL01. The sequence continues at coordinate 5,435 of CAYVKX010000020.1, read as the reverse complement.
GCTAAAATAAATAAAGAAAATCCTGATGTTGTTATTATCAGATATTGGCTTCCTTTTATGGCTCCTTGCTTGGGGACTATCGCTCGTTTGTTAAATAAAAATATTAAAATTCTTGCGATTACTGATAATGTAGTTCCTCATGAAAAACGAATTGGGGATAGTATGTTTACAAAGTATTTTGTAAAAAGTTGTGATGCTTTTTTAACGCTTTCAGCCTCTGTTTTGGAAGACCTTTCAAAGTTTACTAATTCTACTTTTAAGAAATTTATTCCACATCCTATTTATGATATTTTTGGAGAAAAGATTGATAAAAAAACTGCTTTAAATAATTTGAAACTAAATCCTCAGGATAAGCATTTGTTGTTTTTTGGTTTTGTAAGAAAATATAAAGGTTTGGATTTGATGTTAAAAGCAATGGCTGATAAGCGAATTCAAAAATTAGGAATTAAGTTGATTGTTGCTGGGGAATTTTATGATGATAAAATAGAATATACTGATATGATAGCTGAATTAGATATAACTGAAAATATCATTATGAAAAGTGATTTTATCCCGTCTGATGAGGTTAAAAATTATTTTTGTGCTTCTGATATGATTACTCAAACTTACAGAACTGCAACTCAAAGTGGGGTTACTCAAATTGCTTATTCTTTTGAACGTCCAATGTTGGTTACTAATGTTGGTGGTTTAGCTGAGATTGTTCCTCATTATAAAGTTGGGTATGTTACTTCTAAAAATCCTAGTGAAATTGCTGATTCAATTGTTGATTTTTATGAGTACAATAGAGAAGAAGAATTTACTACTAATTGCAAAGAAGAAAAGAAAAGATTCAGCTGGAATTCTTTTGTGAATGAGATAGATAAATTAATGAATTCGGTAAAATAGAGTTTCTCTTTTTTTGCCCTATCTTTGCCGAAAATTACAACAATGAAAAAACTACTTTTATTCTTATTTTGTATTCCGTTTTTATCTTTTAGTCAGACTATAAATGAAGTTGATTCAAAAGGGTTAAAGCAAGGGAATTGGAAAAAAACTTATGAAAATGGAAACGCAAAATATGAAGGTGTTTTTAAGGATGATATTGAACAAGGCATTTTCAAATATTTTCATGAAAGTGGGGAGCTAAAAGCTACAAAGGAATTTTTTCATCAAGGTAAAGCGGCATCCTCTCATTTTTACAATAAAGAAGGGGTTCTGATTGCTGCTGGGCTTTATGTAAATCAGAGAAAAGATAGCAGTTGGAATTATTATAATGAGAATGAAATACTGATTTTAAGTGAGCAATATAAAGGAGGAAAGTTGCATGGTGTAACCAAAACTTTCTATGAAGATGGGGAGTTGTATGAGATTAAAAATTGGAGAAATGGAGTGGAAAATGGGAAGTGGGAACAATTCTATAAAAATGGACAATTGATAATGAGTACTATTTATAAAAATGGAATTTTAAGTGGAAAATATATTTACTATCATCCCAATGGAAAAGTGGATTTTAAGGGCAATTATAAAAACAATGTAAGAGTAGGAGAGTGGCTGTATTTCTCAGATGAAGGAGTGCAGGACACCATTATAAATTACAATGAGTAAAAATAAAGGGAAAGTATTAATGGCAATGAGTGGTGGTATCGATAGCACCATGGCGTCTTTATTGCTTCATGAGGAAGGTTACCAAGTGATAGGTTTAACCATGAAAACCTGGGACTATGAAAGCTCAGGAGGTAATAAAAAGGAAACTGGTTGTTGCAGTTTAGATTCCATAAATGATGCACGCCAATTGGCTGTTGACTGTGGTTTTCCGCATACCATTTTAGATATCCGTGAGGAATTTGGGGATTTCATTATTGATAATTTTGTAGATGAATATATTGCAGGACGAACGCCAAATCCTTGTGTGCTTTGTAATACGCATATTAAATGGGATGCACTACTTAAAAGAGCAGATATGCTAAATTGTGAGTTTATTGCCACTGGTCATTATGCCAAAATTCGTGAAGAAAATGGTAGATATATTATTTCCAAAGGTTTGGATGAAAGTAAGGATCAATCCTATGTTTTGTGGGGTGTAACTCAGGAGTGCCTAAAAAGAACGATTTTTCCTATGGGAAAATTTCATAAGAAGGACATCAAGAAAATGGCGATTGATAGAGGATATAAAGCTTTGGCTGCAAAAAGTGAAAGTTACGAAATCTGTTTTATTCCTGATAATGATTACAGAGGTTTCTTAAAAAGAAGGGTAGAGGGCTTGGAAGAAAAGGTAATAGGAGGTAATTTTATAACAACTAGTGGAGAGGTTATTGGTACACATGATGGCTATCCTTTTTATACTATAGGACAAAGAAAATTAGGAGTTTCTTTAGGCCCAAACCCTACTTATGTAGTGGGAATAAATCCGGAAAACAACACAGTAATAGTCGGCACAAAAGAAGATTTGAAAAAGCAAGAAATGTATGTGCAAAACATCAATTATATCAAATACCCAAAGATTGAAGATGGTATGGAGTTTTTGGTAAAAGTCAGGTATAAACATAAAGGTGAAATGGCGACTATTACAAATGATGGTGATAATTTGAAAGTTCTTTTTCATGAAAAAGTAGAAGGAATTGCTCCAGGGCAATCTGCTGCAATTTATGAAGGTGATGATTTAATTGCTGGCGGATTTATAATGAAAAATAAATAATGAATTACAAGGTAATCACGAACACAATTAAAAAATCAGGAAAGGTGAGTAAAACAATACTGTTTATGCTTTTTGTTTCTATTTCTGCTTTTGCACAGCAAGATTCTATTTCCTACAAATATTGGGTAGAGTTTACCGATAAAGAGAACTCCAATTTTTCTGTAAGTAATCCTGAATATTTTCTTTCTCAAAGAGCAATTGATAGAAGAACTAGACAAAATATATCTGTTAAAATTCAGGATTTACCAATTAATTCTTGGTATGCTGATAGCATCAGAAATTTGGGTTTTGATATTATTAATCGTTCCAAGTGGTTTAATGGAATCCTGCTTTCCACCAATGATTTTTATCTAGCAAATCAAATCAATTTTTCTTTTGTAAAAAGTGTTTATTATTTTGGAAGTTGGAACAGTAATAAAGCAAATCAGAAAACAAAATCTAAGTTTGAAGCTGATTTTAGCAAAGCAGATTATGGAGATGCTTACAATCAATTGCAAATGCTTAAAGGAGATATTTTGCATAATAGAAATCTAAAAGGAAAAGGGAAGGTAATTGCAGTTTTGGATGCTGGTTTTTCCAAAGCAGATGAGGTGATAGCATTCCAAAAATTGTTTACTGAAAATAGAATTTTAGGAAGTAGAGATTTTGTTAAAAAGAATAATGATGTTTTTGCCGAACATTCTCACGGAATGATGGTGCTTTCTACTATGGGAGCAGAAAATAAAGGGCAAATAATTGGTACTTCTCCTGACGCTTCTTTTTGGCTTTTGCGCACAGAAGATGTTGCCTCTGAAAATTTGATTGAGGAATACAATTGGCTTTGCGGAGCAGAATTTGCTGATAGTGTGGGAGCGGATATTATCAACTCTTCACTTGGCTACACCACTTTTGATGATGCAAACCAAAATCATACTTATGCCGATATGAATGGAAGAACCACACCAATAAGTATTGCTGCCAATATTGCAGCACGAAAAGGAATGATTGTGGTAAATTCTGCTGGAAATTCTGGTTCCGGAAGTTGGCATTATATTGGTGCTCCTGCTGATGCTGATAGTATTCTCTCGGTTGGAGCTGTGGATGAAAATCAGGATTTTGCTTGGTTTTCCTCTTATGGTCCAAGCTTTGATGGTAGAGTAAAACCAACTATTGTAGCACAAGGCAGAAATACCATTGTAGCTACTTCCGATAATGGAATTTTGGCTGGAAATGGAACCTCTTTTTCTTCTCCAGTTATGGCTGGAATGACGGCTTGCCTGTGGCAAGCTCATCCTAATAGAACAAATATGGAAATTATAAATGCAATTATTTTGAGTGCTCATTTGCATGAAAATCCAAATGATTCATTGGGTAATGGATTGCCTAATTTTGCTTTAGCGGATTTGCTTTTAACTAAGCCAAAAAATCAAGAAAAACCGGATGTAATTGCGATTGCTGCAAACCCAATTACTAGCAATTCTCACCTTTATATTTATGCCGCAAATTCTGATAAAATGAGAATAAATGTATATGATATAAAAGGAAATAGCATCTATGAATTTAACTATACACTTACTCCTCAAACTAATAATCAAATCAATCTTTCTTTTTTAAGCAAAAATGCAGTTGGAGTTTATTTTTTAAGAATTAAGATCGGGAATGAGGAATTTGCAGAAAGAATTGTGGTGGTAGAGTAAATAAAATTAACATGAGTAGAGAGAAAATATAACAATGAAAAACGGATATGTTAATGAGATAATATGGCAATGAGAAAATAGTTGCATGACATAAAGAAAAGCACAAAGAAAGAGATTAAAAGAGGGGGGGTAGTCGTTAGCAAAAAACCAGAAACTAAACGCCAAATGCAATTTTTGGATACACCAATAGAATATTTGAAAGGAGTTGGACCAATGCGTGCAGAACTCTTGAAAAAAGAATTGCAAATTTTCACTTTTTCTGATTTATTGCACTATTTTCCTTTTCGCTATACCGATAGAAGTATTATTCATGAAATTACTGACTTAAATGCGGATATGCCTTATATTCAGCTAAAAGGAAAGATTATTCGTTTTGAGGAAAAGGGGCATAAAAAAGCAAAACGATTGATCGCACATTTTCAAGATGATACAGGAGTCACAGAACTTATTTGGTTCAAAGGTATTCGGTGGATTAAAAAAGCCATTAAAGTAAATACGGAATATTTGGTTTTTGGAAAGCCATCTGCTTACCTAAATAAAATAAATATAATACATCCTGAAGTGGATGTTTTGGAAAAAGAGATTGCTTTCTCTCCATTGCAGGCAGTATATCATTCTACAGAAAAAATAAGTACAAGAGGACTCAATAGCAAAGGGATATGCAAGTTAGTTAAAGCGTTACTTCCGCAAATAAAAAACAAGATTGAAGAAACATTATCGGAAGATTTGTTAAGTAGATTAAAGTTGCCAACTAGGGAAGAAGCACTTTTAAATATACACGCTCCTACCGACATAAAAAAAATGGAAAGAGCCCAAAAAAGATTAAAATTTGAAGAGTTGTTCTTTTTGCAATTTCATCTTCTAAAAATGAAATTAACAAGACAAAAAAAATACAAGGGGTTTATTTTTGAAAAAGTAGATAATCATTTTGATAATTATTTCAAAAATCATTTGCAGTTTGAGCTTACAAATGCACAAAAGAAAGTACTAAAAGAAATAAGGGTTGATGTAAAAATAGGTGCTCAAATGAATCGGCTTTTGCAAGGAGATGTTGGTAGTGGAAAAACTTTGGTCGCTCTTCTATC
>CAYVKX010000019.1:0-27768 GCA_964452095.1 uncultured Weeksellaceae bacterium | reverse complement strand
GGGTGTAATATTTTAGGATGGAGCACTAATGGAACTTCTGATGGAGGGCAAAGTTGGTATGATATGAGTTTGGCTGTTTCTCCAATTAATGAAAATATTGTTTATGCTGGAGGAATTAATCTTTGGGAAAGTAGTAATGGAGGGCAAATCTGGAACATTGAAGCGAGTAGTGGAAATGGAAATTATGCATACATGCATGTGGATCAACATGCCTTAGAATACAACCCAATCAACAATACTTTGTATGCCGGAAATGATGGTGGTTTTTATAAATACGCAATAGCACTTAACACTTGGATTGATATTAGTGATGGCTTAGAAATCTCACAGTTTTATCGCTTAGGGCTCTCCAAAAGTAATGCTGAAATGATAGTGGTTGGGGCGCAAGATAATGGAACGGAAAGATTATCCTCAACAGGTTGGGATGCTATAAGAGGAGCTGATGGAATGGAGTGTATTATTGATCCTTATAATCCAAATATTATTTATTCTTCCTCTCAATATGGAGGATTAAAAATTACTTATAACGGAGGGAATAATTGGTCTAATTTTAAGCCCGTTTCTTATGATGGCGCCTGGGTAACTCCATATAAAATGCATCCATTGAACAATAATATGGTAGTGGCTGGATATGAAGAAGTATATAAAACCACAACTGCTGGTGCTTTCTGGGATTCTATTTCAAATAATTTGACTGGGAAAACCGACATACAAATAATCGCTTTAGCCCCATCTGATGTTGATGTAATTTATGCGGCTACTTATTCAAAATTGCAAGTTACTTTTGATGGTGGAAACAGTTGGACAAACATAAAAGCAGGGCTTCCAAGTTCTATATCTGATGTAACCGTTTCGGCAACTAATCCTAATTGGGTGTGGGTAAGTTGCTCCAATTACACCAATGGAAGTAAGGTGTTCGAATCAACTGATGGAGGAAATAATTGGACAAATATCTCGGGTTCTAATCTTCCTAATCTTCCTGTAAACTGCATTGTTTATCAGGATTTAACTGATGATGATTTGTATATTGGAACTGATGTTGGTGTATATCACAAGAATAACACAATGTCCGATTGGCAGCCATTTATGACAAATTTACCAAATGTGAGAGTGGATGAATTGGAAATTCATTATGGCTCAAGCAAAATTAGAGCGGCTACTTTTGGTAGAGGAGTTTGGGAAAGCCCATTACAAAGCCAGCCAAATGGAATTGCTAATGATTATTTATCTTATGTCAATATTTATCCTAACCCTGCTTCTGATTACTCTATAATTAGAGTTCCTGAAAATGTGTTAAACAGAAAGCCTATTTTAAATATTTATAATTTAGCCGGGCAAGTTGTTTTATCTAAAAATATTAATAGTGAAAATCAATTTATTGATCTTTCTTCATTAAAATCTGCCTATTATATTTATGAAATAAGAGGTGTGGGAATAAGAACTGTGAGAGATAAGTTGGTGGTACTGCCTAATTAAAGCAAAGCATCCATTTCTATCATAAAGCGTTTTTTCGCTTCTCCAGGGGCAAATACAATCCCAATAGAAATTGCAACAATTCCATCTTCTTTTCTGTAAATATTCATTAAAAATGGTCCGCCCATAAATTCAATTTCCATTTTCCAAAGCCCCCTATAAACATAATCCTTTATCTCGATTGGAAATCTTTTTTCTATCTGTACAAAATTATTTTCATCAGTCCCTTTTAGCGTTTTTGCTAATACCGAATCTACTTTTTTTATCAAATTTTCTTGAAAATTTATTTCATTTTCTTTTGTGGCAAACACCAAAATTTGCTTTATCAAATCACTTCTTTTAGGATTGTGGGTTGCCCAAAATAGAGTTGAGTCATTATTTATAATTGTGTATTCTGATGGAATTTTTACCTCAACATCAAAATTCTTTTTTATCGATTGATTAATTTTTACTATTTTTCTGCTTTCTTTTTGCAGGAGGTTTTGGTAAAAAACCTCTAAAAAATTCTCGCATTTTTCTGAAAACTTATTTTTATCGCTTACCGAATTCCAACTCATCCCCTCCACTATTTGAGGGCTTGCCCATAAATTATTTTTTATTCCTTCTTCCTGATTTTCGGCCACCAAAATTATATTTTGATGTGTTTTAAAAATGGTGGTAAAATCAGGTGGTTTTATTCTAATAATGTTAAAAAATGGCTCTACTTGTTGGAGTCCTGGATAATTTTTAGCAAAAATACTTTTGATGGTTTCCCCTGGATATTTCTCCCACAAAGCATCTGGAATTACTACTATAATTTCTCCAGCAGAACCAGTCGATTGAGGCAAAACTTTTGTTCCTCCATCACAAGATATTAAAAAAACTCCTAAGAAAAAATAGAGAAAAGTCCGCATATTTTATCCGGTAGGAAGAAGTATTTTTTCTCCTGGCTTTAAATTATTAGAATTTAATTTGTTGTGCTTGATTATTTCACTAACGCTTACCCCATCATATTTGTTTGCTATATCCCAAAGCGTATCGCCTTGCTTTACAATATACACTGGGTTTTCTATCTTATTTTTAGCAGTTAATTTGAAATCATCTTTTACAAACAAAACCAATTTTTTTCCTAAAGAAAGTTTGTCGTTTTTCAGCTTATTCCACTTTCTTATTTCATGAATAGCCACCCCATTTTCTTTTGCAATTTTCCCTAAATAGTCTCCATTTTGCACTATATAAACCAATCTGCTTTCATTAATCAAAATTTCTTTTTGCTCCACCGCTTCAATAAAGGCGTATATCGCATTTTCATTTATTGCAAAGTCCATAATTACCTCAGCAGGAAGTGTGATATTGGTATTTTTAGGAAAAACTGCCCTTGTAATGCTTGGGTTTAGTTGAGAAATAATTTCTTTTTCTACACAAATTAATTCTGCTAAAACAGAAAATTCTATTTGCATTTTTAAGGTAATTGTATCTGTATCTAAAATTATATTTTGTGGCTGCTCAGCTTCAATTCCGTGCTGCTGATAAAAATTCATCACATAATTTACAGCAATAAAAGCTGGTACATATCCTCTTGTTTCTCTCCTTAAATATGGCCTTAATTCCCAATAATCATACAGCCCTGTTTTTGCCATTGTACGCGACAAATATCCTGGGCCGCCATTGTATGCTGCCAATACCAAATTCCAATCGCCAAACATTTCATAGAGTTTTGCAAAGTACTGACATGCCGCCACAGTAGATTTTAAAGGGTCTTGCCTTTCGTCCATATAAGATGTTACATTCAAGTTGTACTGCTTGCCAGTAGGGTACATAAATTGCCAAAGTCCCTTTGCTCCAGAACGAGAACGGGCTCTTGGGTTTAAGGCCGACTCCACAATGGCTAAGTATTTAAATTCTATGGGAATATTGTATTTGTCCAATTGTGCTTCAAACATAGGGAAATACTGTGATGATACGCCAACCATCCGAGAAACTAATTTTTTGTTTCTCCCCAAATAAGCGTTTATGGAATTCTCTACTGCTTCATTATATTTTAAATCAATAGGTGTTTTTTCATTTAACTCTTTAAGGCGAGATTCAATTATATTTATCTCTTTTTCTTCCTTCTTATTTTCTTGCTTTACTTGTGTTGAATCTTGCAAAAGAAAGGAGGTGTTATTTGCAAAAGTTACTTGCAAAAAAAGAAGTGCTGTTATATTTAATATTATCTTTTTCATCATTAATTGTGTGTTCTTGCAAAATTCGGAATAAATTATGCTTTACTTTAAGGTATCTCTTGTAGTTTTTAACTACAAACTGTTCATTAGATTGTGTGAAAAAGCAAGCAATTCTTTTTCGTGAAATGGTTTTGCCATAAGCTGAGTACCAAAAGGCATTCCGTTTGAATGCTTTGCAAGAGGTAATGAAATGGCTGGGTTTCCGCTCAGATTTGCTAACACTGTAAAAATGTCCTCCAAATACATTACTACAGGATCCTTCTGTTTTAAACCCAAGTCAAATGCAGTGTGCGGAGTGGTTGGAGTTAAAATAAAATCGTACTGCTCAAATATTTCTTTTGTTTTATCTTGAATAATTCTTCTCATTTTTTGAGCTTTTGTATAGTAAGCATCATGATAGCCAGCACTTAAAACAAAAGTGCCGAGCATTATTCTTCTTTGTACTTCTTTCCCAAAACCTTCTGTTCTTGTTTTTATATAGGTCTGCTCCAAATTTTCAGGATTTTCACTTCTAAACCCATAATGCACCCCATCAAATCGTGCCAAATTGGAAGATGCCTCAGCAGTTGAAATTACATAATAAGTAGGCACTAAATAATCCAAATAAGGAAATGAAACTTCCTCCACAATATGCCCGTTTTTTTTCAAAGTTTCAATTTGCTCTTTGATAACAGATTTTATTTCTTCATCTAATCCTTCTCTTTCAAAACACTCTGAAATAACTGCTATTTTTTTAGGATTTGTTTCTACTTGTAATTTTGAATATTCATCTGTTTTTTTTGACGAAACAGTACTATCAAAATCATCTTTTCCAGCAATTACTTCCAAGATAAGAGCAGTATCTTCTACCGAATGTGTTATTGGTCCTATTTGATCAAATGATGAGGCAAAGGCAATAAGTCCGTATCTTGAAACCCTAGAATAAGTTGGCTTCAGCCCAATGGTTCCACAAAAAGAAGCGGGTTGACGAATTGAGCCACCAGTATCGCTTCCCAATGTTGCTAAACAAAGGTTTGCCGCAACTGCTGCTGCTGCCCCCCCTGATGAGCCGCCAGTAACTTTATTTGTGTTTAGTGGGTTTTTGGTAGAACCGTAAACTGAGTTTTCATTGGCACTTCCCATTGCAAATTCATCACAATTTAATCTACCAATTATGATGGCGTCTTCTGCCAAAAGTCGCTCTACAACAGTAGCGCTATAAAGCGACTCAAAGCCCTCTAACATTTTTGAGGCCGCACCAATTTTATGATTTTTGTAACAGATATTGTCTTTAATTCCAAGCACCATTCCGGCAAGTTTGCCGGAAATTCCATTTGCTATTTTGGAATCTATTTCCTTTGCTCTTATAATTGCTTCTTCTGTAAACACCTCCACAAAAGCATTAAGGTTTTTGTTTTGCTCAATATTTTTTAAATACAATTGTGTTAAGCTAAGGCAAGAAATTTCCTTAGCATTAATAGCATTTTTTATACTGCTTAGCGATTGAAAAGTAGTCAATTGATTACTGCTTATTTGTCCTCTTTATTATCACTTCCTTCACTTTCAATCTCCTCTTTGCCCTTTTTGAATTCGCTAATTCCTTTTCCTAATCCTCTCATTAATTCTGGGATTTTTTTGCCACCAAACATTAATAATAAAACTATCGCTATAAGTGCGATTTGCCAAGGCCCAACCATTCCTAATATAATTGCTGATTTCATAATAAAATTATTTTATGGCAAAAATAGTAATTTCTTTCTTAGTGAGCTTTATAAAGCCAATGGGATGGGTTTTGTTTGTCATAATTTTTCCAAATCTCGAAATGGAGATGGGTTTTTTGCTGCTGCTCATCCGTTAACACCACTCCTATTTCTTGTTTGGCAAACACTTTTTCTCCTGTTTTTACGCTTACTTCTTTTAGTCCAGAATATACACTAAAATATTCTCCATGATTTATTAAAATTACCTTGCCATCTCCTTTTATTAAAAATATCCTAGAAACTTTTCCGTCAAAAATTGCTCTTACCTTTTCACCTTTATCGGTAGCTATATCTACTCCATTATTGTAAGTTTCTACATTTTTAAATACCGAATGTTGCTGTTTTCCAAAACCCTGAACAATTATTCCTTTATCTAGTGGCCAAGGTAATTTCCCTTTGTTTTCCAAAAAATTATCTGAAAGTAATTTTGCCTCAGGAGTAAGGGCAAATCCCTCACTATTATTTTTCTTTTTTCTTGCTTTTCTTATCTCTTCCTCTATTATTTTTCTGATTTTCTCCTCTAACTGTTTTGCAGCATATTGTTGTTTTTGTAGTTCTTTCTTGAAATAACTTTCTGATTTTTTCAATTTCTTTATTAAAACTTTTTTATCCTTTTTTTGCCCTTCCAACTCTTGCAATTCCGATTGTTTTGATGTTATCAAATACTTTTTACTCTCCTTATCTTTTTGCAATTCTATTTTCTGGTTTTCTAAAGCAAGCACTTCCTTTAATAATTCTTTTTTAGTGTTATTTATTATTTCTGCTTGATTTTTTCTATGTTGAGCATATTGTTTTAAATATTTTATTCGCTTATATGCCTGATTAAAACTTTCAGATGAAAAAATAAAAACCCAATTATCATAGGTCTGATTATTTTTTGATGCCTGATAAATCATCTTTGCATAATCGGCTTGTAATTTTTCTAATTCCTCTTTTTTGTTTTCAATTTTTAATTGGTTTTCTGCAATCCTAATTTTCGTTCTTTCTATTTGTTTTGAAATCAGCCCAATCTCAATATTTAACATTTGAAGCAATTCCCCTCTATTTTTTACTTGCGTGTTTAGCGTTTTTAAATATTCTAAAGATTTTTCCTTACTCTTTTTTGTTTTTTCTAATAGGTTATTGGTGTATTTAATATCCTTTTCTATTTGTGCTTTTTTTTCTTGTAATGCTTTTTTACTCTGAGAAAAACAGGTGACAGAAAGCAAAATAAATGCTATGAAAAAAATATGCTTACCGAATTTCAACATAACTCTCTGGAATGATAAAAGGCATTTTTAAGGGCTTATTTGTAGTTATTTTACTATAGTTAATTTCTGCCAAAAAACTTTCGCTTGTTTTTACATCTAGCAATAAATTTTTAGGAATAATAAAGTCGTTTTCTGCAACTGTATAATCAGTTAGCTCAAACTTAAAATAATCATTTTCTGATTTCAAATACTCGCCCTTCTCAATTCTAAAATTTTCCTTACTTACTGAAAATATAACTGTTCCTTTTTTCTTATTTTTTGTAGTAATAAAATAGTTTTCATTGTTTTCTAAAAAACGATATTTTTCTTTTGGAATAGAAGGAACGCCAAAAAACATCTCTTGAAATTGCATAAAATTTATCTCTGTTTTTATCTGTTTGCTTAAATAAGAAATCGGTTGCTTGCTAAAAGTTGACTGTGCGATATTAATGTAAAAAAGAGAGTCCGGCATTAGTACTGCTCTAAAAATTTCAATCCCAAATGGTGCGGTTACCGATAACCAAATTACACTATCTTTTCTAATTCTAATATTAGTGCTAAGCCTGATTTTCTGTCCAGATTTATCCAGATTTATTTTTCCTTTTAACGATAGCCATTCTGGAGATTTATTGTTGTTCTCTATTTTGCTAATAAGTGCTTTTGCTGATGTTGGTTTAGTAGAATTATTGCTAACTAAATCCTTTTTTACACCACAAGCTACAATGAGAAAAACAGATGAAATAAAAATAATTAGTCGGCTATTCATAAAGCATTTTTTCTGCTATTTTTTTATCTAAATATTTTGATCCTTTCCCTAATGTTTTTGCTTTTCCCCAAAAAATAAGTGCTTGTGCTTTCTCTCCTAATTGATAATAAATATCTCCAAAATGCTCAGTAATTACAGGGCTATTATTGCCTCCGTTTTCATAAGCCATTTCTATCCATTTTTTTGCTAATTCATACTTTTTTTGTTGATACAAAATCCAAGCGTAAGTATCTAAAAATGACGGGTTATTTGGAGAGAGTTTATTGCTTTTTTCTGACATTTCTGCCGCCCTTTGCAAATCCTTGTTTCTCAATGATAGATAGTAGCTGTAATTATTCAAAACCTGTACATTGTTTGGGTCAATAGTAAGTGCAAAATCATACAATGAATCTGACTTGTTGTGCTGGTTTAAAGAGTGATAATTATCGCCAAGAGTAGAGTAAAATTGTACTAAGAGTTCGGGGTTATCTACAACAAATTCCAAACCAATTTCCAAAGAAATAATAGCTTTCTTATGGTTTTCTAGTTGTGCGTTAGCTATGCCATTGAAAAAATAATAAATAGGATTTGTTGGAAATAATTCAAATGCCCTTTCGCTATCTTCTTCCAATTGCTTGTGCTGATTTAATTCTGATTCTATAAACAGGAGTTGGCTCCAAACTTGCGGACGGTTTTCGTCTAATACAATTACTTTTTTGTACTGAAGTTTTGCCTCTTCATTTCTTCCATCTTGGTATAAAAAGTCGCCATAAATAGCGTGTGCTATTGGATTTCCCTGGTGGGTTTTTAGCAATATTTCACAAAGTTCCATAGCTTGAATTTTCATTTGTTCGTACTGCTCGGTAAGGGAGTAATAGGAAATAAGAATACTCACTTTTGTGTCAATTGAAAGTTTTGGGCTTGCAAAAGCTGCTTTAAGTTCCTTGTAAGACTCTTCATCATTGCCTTGCTCACGATAATAATCCGCTAAAGTTAAGTGTACTTTCGCATCTTCTGGATCCAACTCCAAAATCTTTTTAAACACCTTAAATGCTTTGTCTTTTTCATTATTTAGCAAATAAAGTTCTGCTAAAATTTCATAAGCATTTAAATCGTTTTCATTAATTTCTATAAGTTTTTTTATTTCTGTGATTGCTCCATTTAAGTCCTTGTTTTCAAGATATAATTTTTGTTTTTGAATAATTATATTTTTATTCAACCCCTTGTATTTTTCTAATTGGTTGTAAATTTTTATTGCCTCTGAATACTTTCTGGCATAAATATAATTGTCCGCTAATAAATAATAATATTCCTCATTTCCTGGATTTGTTTTTATCAACTGCTTGTAAATAATTGCAGCTTTTGTAGTGAGCCCATTATTTGCTAAAAGTTCTGCATAAAACAGTTTGTACCAAATATTTTCTTTATCGAAATTATATGCTTTTTTGGAAAATTCTAATGCCGATTCGTTTTGTGCAAATAGTTTGTAAATAATTGCTGATTCGTAATAAGGAGTGGAATTTTTAGGATTTAAACTGATGCATTTGCCAAATTCTTTTAAGGCATCTTCATAATTCTCTAAGGATTTGAATTTTATAGCATTGAAAAAATGAACATCAAATTTGAGTTTAGAATCTTCTTTTTCAATGTTTTGATTTTTCTTATTTTTACTTTCTTTTCTTGTTGTTCCATCAGGATAATAGGATTTCCATTGTGCAAAAGTTTGCACACTAAAAAAACATAAAACAATAAAAATTCCTTTTTTAATCATTTATTTTACTTCTGAAAAATCACCAATACTAATTTCTTGCTGCATATTTTTTCCATCAAAAAATGCTTTGTTCCCAATCATTGAATTGCTGAGTTTTGCATTTACTATAACGCTATCATTCTGAATAATTGTTTTGCTGATGGTGCTATTTTCGATTTTGGTATTGCTCCCAACAGAAAGATGAGGTCCTATTTTTGCGTTTTTTATTACTGCATTTTCACCAATAAAACAGGGTTCTATTATTTCAGAATTTTCAATAGTTGCTGAATCTGAGATAATATTTCCCTTATGCTCAAGCACCCTTTCATTGGTATAAACTGTTGCGTCTTTGTTTCCGCAATCTAACCATTCATCTACCTTTCCAGGAGAAAATTTAGTGCCTTTATTTTTCATATTTTCTAGAGCATTAGTAAGTTGATATTCACCTTTGTCTTTTATATCATTATCTAGTAAATATTGTAATTCGCTTTTTAAATACCCCCCATCATTAAAATAATAAATACCAATAATTGCAAGATCAGAAACAAAGGTTTCTGGCTTTTCTACAAAATCAGTAATTGTATTTTCATCATTTAATTTTACCACTCCAAATGCAGAGGGATCATCAATTTGGCTAACCCAAATAATACCATCTTTGGTGCTATCTAAAGTGAATTCTGCCTTAAAAAGCGTATCGGCAAAAGCCACCACACAATTTCCCTCCAAAGAATCTTTAGCACACAAAATTGCATGAGCAGTACCAAGTGGCTCATCTTGATAATAGATGCTCCCTTTTGCCCCCAATCCTTCTGCTACTTTTACCAAACTTTCTTCTACTTCTTTTCCGAAATCGCCAATTACAAAAGCTATTTCATCTACTTTTTGTCCGCAAACTTTTACAATATCTTCTACCAATCTTTGTACTATTGGCTTTCCTGCCACAGGAATTAATGGTTTTGGAATCGTTAAAGTGTGTGGTCTTAATCGGGAACCTCTACCCGCCATTGGAACTATAATTTTCATATTATTTTTGGTTTTTTTATTTTACTCCTGTACTGCCAAATCCTCCAGCACCTCTTTTAGTTTCTGCCAATGTTTCTGTCTCTATCCAATCGGCTTGTTCGTGTTTTGCAATTACCATTTGTGCTACTCTTTCACCATTTTCAATTACAAATTCTTCCTGAGATAAATTCACTAAAATAACACCTATTTCTCCTCTATAATCTGCATCAATTGTACCTGGGGAATTCAGCACTGTTATTCCTTTTTTGTAAGCCAATCCGCTTCTTGGGCGAACTTGTGCTTCATAGCCAACAGGAAGCTGAATAAAAAGCCCTGTTTTTACTAGCGTTCTTTCAAGTGGTTTTAATATGATTGACTCGGTTAAATTCGCCCTCAAATCCATTCCTGCCGATTGTGATGTGGCGTAGAAAGGAGAGTCGTGATTAGATTTGTTTACAATTTTTACTTCCATTTTTTAATCAAATAATTTAGGTTCAGATACTATTTCTTTTTTTGTTTTTTCTAGTAGAAAAACACCTACAATAAACACTATCAAATAAATGGTGTTAATCCACATTGAAGCATCAAAATACTCGCTTGTTTTATAAAGTACAAAGGAAAGAATTATATATGTAAATAGCCGTTTTAAATCATACGGAATTGGATAGTATTTTTTGCCAATAATTAGTGATGCTATCATCATAGAAAAATAGCAAGCCAAAGTAGCCCAAGCTGAGCCCACAAAACCAATTTTTGGAATTAGCAAAATATTTAATCCTAAAGTAATAAGTGCCCCAAAAATAGCAAGCATTGCACCATAGCCCGTTTTTTCTGTTAGTTTATACCAAATAGAAAGGTTGTAATAAATTCCTAAAAATAGATTTGCCATCAATAAAATTGGTACAATTTCTATTCCTCTTTCGCTATGAAAAGAGCTGCCAACAAAATGTTTTACCACAGGCAAATAAATCATTACTGAAAGAAAAATAAATGCCCCTAAAATGGTAAAATACTTCAACACATCAGCATATATTTTTTTGGAATTATGCTTTTTTTCTTGGGAGAAAAAGAAGGGTTCTGCAGCAAAACGAAAAGTTTGTATAAACAAAATCATAATAATTGAAATTTTGTAAAACGCCCCATACACTCCTATTTCTGCCATTTTATCTACACCCTCTGGTAAGAAATGTTTTAGTAAAATTCTATCGATTGTTTCATTGGTCATTCCTGCCAATCCGGCAACTAATAAAGGAAGGGCATACCACATCATTTTTTTCCAAAGCATAGTATTAAATTTCCAGGAAGATTTTATCATCTCAGGGAAAAGCATCAAAATAGTAATAGCACTTGCAAACAAATTAGCAATGAAAATATAGCCAACACCAATATTTACATCATACACAGAATTGACAAAATCGGTAGTAGGTAAGTTGTTTGTCAAAGCATACGGGCAATAAATAATAAAAAATAAATTGAGCCCAATATTGATAAAAATATTCACCAATCGCACAAGAGCAAAACGGGCTGCCTTCTTTTGCTCTCTAAGTTTTGCAAAGGAAATAGCGGAAATTGCATCTAAACCAATAATGAGTGCAAACCACATTACATACTCTGGGTTTTGAGGATATTCTAACCAAATTGCTAGGGGCTGCTGAAAAGAAATCATTAAGCCAACAAAAAGGATAGAGCTAATAATTAAGGAAATCAAGCTCGTGCTATACACTAATTTTTTATCATATTGCTTTTGAGAAAACCTGAAAAAAGCTGTTTCCAAACCATAAGTAAGAATGATTACTAAAAAAGCAACATAAGCGTAAAGCTCTGTTACTACTCCATATTCTGCTGGTAAAAAATAGCGGGTGTAGAGTGGGACTAATAAATAATTAAGCAGCCGACCTACAATGCTGCTCAAACCATAAATAGCGGTTTGCCCTGCTAACTGTTTTAAAGGATTCAATTAAAAATTTGCTTTTCTTTTTTCTAAAAAAGCAGTAGTGCCTTCCAAAAATTCTCCCGAACCAAAACAATCTCCAAATTCTTTTTTCTCTACTTCAAATCCATCTACTCCATCTTTAAAATTGGCGTTTACTGCTTTGATGGCTTTTGAAATTGCCATAGGAGAATTTCTCATTATTTTAGATGCTATTTTTTCTGCCAATGGGAGCAACTCTTCTTGGAGGCAAATATGATTTACCAAACCCCAACTTTTTGCATCATCTGCTGAAAGCATTCCTGCTGTTGTTATCATTTCCAATGCCTAGCCTTTGCCCACCAAATTAGCCAATCTTTGTGTGCCGCCATAGCCAGGAATTACGCCCAAAGAAACTTCTGGCAAACCCATTTTAGCACTATCAGAAGCAATACGAATATGACAAGCCATTGCTAATTCTAACCCTCCCCCAAGTGCAAAGCCATTGATTGCAGCAATAGTTGGGGTTCCACAATTTTCAAGCAAATCAAACAAGAGTTCTTGCCCTTTTCTCGCTAATTCTTCCCCTTTACTTTTTGAGTAATTCGCAAATTCTTTGATGTCTGCTCCCGCTACAAAAGCCTTGTTTTCAGCCCCTGTAATTATTATACATCTAATAGATTTATCCTTTTCAGCAGCTAAAATTGCAGTGTTTAATTCCACTATTGTTGCTGCATTTAAGGCGTTCAATTGTTTTGGCCTATTGATTGTGATATATGCAATTGCATTTTTATTTTCGGACAAAATATTATTGTAGTTCATCTTTTTGAATTTGATACAAATATAGAAGTTTCAGCCGTTCCTAAAATAAAAAACCCACTAACAAATAGCGGGTTTTTTAACAATTATTTTTGTTTTGATTTTATCCATTAAGTGCCTCTGCTCCACCAACAATTTCCAGAATTTCACTGGTAATGGCTGCTTGTCTGGCCTTATTGTAGAATAGTGTGAGGTCGTCTTTCAAGTCATTTGCATTGTCGGTTGCCTTGTGCATAGCAGTCATTCTTGCACCATGCTCAGATGCATGAGAATCCAATATGGCTTTGAAAAGTTGTGTTTTCAAAGATTTTGGAATTAACTCTTGAACAATTTTTTCTTTTGATGGTTCAAAAATATAATCTCCAACTGTGGCTGTTTCATCTTCTGGAGTTTCAACTGGTAAATAATTTTCTTTCATCAGAATTTGAGTAGCCGCATTTTTAAATTGATTGTAAACCAAAATTACCTTATCATATTTTTCTTCAACAAATGCACTCATTATGCTTTCTGCAATTTCTGCAACTCCTTCAAAAGTAATTTCATTATACAAATCATCATGCGTGCTAATTACATTAAATCCGTTTTTAGTAAAATATTCTGAAGATTTTTTACCAACAGAAATAATACTCGCATTTGTGTTTTTATATTCTCCTTTTATTAAAGAATTAGTGCTTTTTATGATGTTAGAATTAAACCCTCCACAAAGCCCTCTATTAGAGGTAATGGTAACAAAAAGAACATTTTTTACATCTCTTTCTGTGGAAAAATCATTTCCATCAGCACTATCCAAACTTGCGCTTAAATTAACAAGAATTTCTGTTAGTTTGTTGGCGTAAGGTCTTAGTTGAATAATGGCGTCTTGTGCTTTTTTTAACTTTGCAGCAGATACCATTTTCATAGCAGAAGTAATCTGCATAGTTGATTCCACAGAAGAAATTCTATTTCGTATTTCTTTTAAGTTTGCCATTTATTAATTAATGTACTTTTTTGATAAATCAGCTGCTACATTTTCTAAAGTAGAAGTAATGTCATCTGTAAGTTTTCCTGCAGCCAAATCATCTAAAATGTTTTGGTGCTTTTCGTGCAGGAAAGAAATAAACTCAGATTCAAATTCTCTAATTTTATTAACCGGAACATCCACTAATAAGCCGTTTGTTCCGCAATAAATAATAGCCGCTTGCTCCTCTACTCTAAGTGGAGAATATTGCCCTTGTTTTAATATCTCCACATTTCTTTTTCCCTTTTCAATAATAGCATTTGTTGCTGCATCCAAATCAGAACCAAACTTTGCAAATGCTTCTAATTCTCTATATTGTGCTTGGTCTAATTTTAGTGTTCCGGCAATTTTTTTCATAGATTTAATTTGTGCGTTTCCACCCACACGAGAAACTGAAATCCCCACATTAATTGCTGGACGAACTCCTGATAAAAATAAATCTGATTCTAAGAAAATCTGTCCATCAGTAATTGAGATTACATTAGTTGGAATATATGCAGAAACATCACCCGCTTGGGTTTCAATAATTGGAAGTGCTGTAAGCGAACCTCCACCTTTTACTTTTCCTTTTAAGGATTCCGGCAAGTCATTCATCTGTGCAGCAATTTCATCATCATTCACCACTTTTGCGGCTCTTTCTAATAATCTTGAATGCAAGTAAAACACATCTCCTGGATACGCCTCTCTACCTGGAGGTCTTCTAAGTAATAAGGAAACTTCTCTGTATGCAACCGCTTGTTTTGATAAATCGTCAAATACAATAAGTGCTGGACGACCTGTATCTCTAAAAAATTCTCCAATTGCAGCTCCAGCAAGTGGTGCGTAAAATTGCATTGGTGCAGGATCGGATGCGTTTGCAGAAACAATAACTGTATAAGCAAGTGCTCCAGCATCTTCTAATTTTTTAGCCAATGCCGCCACAGTTGAAGCTTTTTGTCCAATCGCAACATAGATGCAAAATACTGGCTCTCCTTTATCGTAAAATTCTTTTTGATTGATAATTGTATCAACAACTACTGCTGTTTTTCCAGTTTGTCTGTCGCCAATTACCAATTCTCTTTGGCCTCTACCAACTGGAATCATTGCGTCAATTGCTTTAATTCCTGTTTGAAGTGGTTCGTTTACCGGCTGACGAAAAATAACTCCTGGTGCCTTTCTTTCAATTGGCATTTCAAAAGTTTCTCCAGTAATAGGTCCTTTTCCATCAATTGGCGTTCCGATAGTATTGATAACTCTTCCAAGCATGCCTTCTCCTACATTGATAGAGGCAATTTTTTTGGTTCGCTTTACAATATCTCCCTCTTTAATTCCTTTTGATTGACCTAAAAGTACCGCTCCAATATTATCTTCTTCCAAGTTTAATACTATTGCTTTTAGTCCGTTTTCAAATTCAATTAATTCTCCAGATTGCACATTAGTAAGTCCGTAAATTCTAGCGATACCATCACCTACTTGCAATACGGTTCCTACTTCTTGCAGCTCTGCCTCCGACTTATGTCCGGCTAATTGTTGTCTTAAAATTGCTGATACCTCAGCTGGTTTTACTTCTGCCATTGTTTTTGTTTTTTAGAAGTCCTTTACATAAAGGTTCTTATTAAATGTTTGTTTTAATTCGTGAATTGCTTTTGATACACTTGCATCCAATTGCTTGTCACCCATTCTTATAATTGCTCCTCCAATAATATTTTCGTCAATTTTTTCAGTTAAATCTACCTTATTTTCTCCGTGATGTTTTATAAAGTTCATTACCTCTGCTTTTAATTCTTCATCCAATTTAGTGGCAGTAATTACGGTTGCTGTTTCAATGTTTTTATGAATTTTATATAAATTAATAAACCCTTTTGCAATTAAAGATAGCTGTCCTTCTCTTTTTTTGTTGGTAATAATTTGGATAAAAGACATACTAAGCTTACTCATTTTTGAAGAAAAAATCTCCTTTAAAATTATTTCTTTTTTATCCGTTTTAACTATTGGGCTTTTAAGCAATAAAACAAGCTCTTTATTTTCTGAACACACAGTATCTAAAAACTGCATATCCGAATAAGTTTCTTCTAATGAGTTTTGCTCAATTGCTAAATGCAATAGTGCTTTTGCGTATCTTATGGTTACTCTTGATTGCCTCATTAGTTAAGTTCTGAGTTTTTTAATGAGTTTTCTACCAACTCTTTTTGTCTGTTTTTATCAGATAATTCTGATTTTAAAACTTTTTCGGCAATCTCAATTGATAATTCTGCTACTGTGTTTTTTAGTTCAGTAAGCGCCTTCATTTTTTCATTGATAATTTGCTCTTTCGATTGAGATAGTATTTTTTCTGTTTCTTTTTTTGCCAATCCTTTTGCATCATTTACAATTTGATCTTTTATCTCTCTAGCTTCTTTTAGAATTACGTCTCTCTCAATCTTTGCTTCTGCTAAAATTCTTTCGTTATCTGCAGTAAGATTTTGCATTTCTTCCTTTGCTTTTTCAGCAGATTCTAATGCGTTTTTTATTCCCTCTTCTCTTTGTTCTACCGCCTCCAAAATTGGCCCCCAAGCAAATTTCTTTAAAAATAAAATCAGTACAATAAATAATAACGTTTGCCAAAAAAATAATCCTATCGAAAAGTCACTTATTAATTTTTCCATTTTTTGTTTTTCTTTTTTGTTTTAATTTAAATAATTCAGAGCTGCAAGCAACCCTTACAGCCCTGAATTTTGGTGTTGTTATACCGCAAATAATGCAGCAAACCCAATACCTTCAATTAGTGCAGCAGCAATAAGCATAGCAGTTTGTATTTTTGCAGTAGCATCTGGTTGTCTTGCAATAGCATCCATTGCTGACCCCCCAATTCTACCAATACCAATACCTGCTCCGATTACCACTAAACCTGCTCCGATAATTTTTGGAATTTCCATAATTAATTAATTTAAATTAAACACTCTAGTTAATATTTTTAATGCTCCTTAATGATGTTCTTCTACTGCCGAACCAAAATAAAGAGCCGATAACATTGTAAAGATATACGCTTGCAATGCCGCCACCAATAATTCTAATAATGATAAAGCAAATGCTAATCCGAATGATAAGGTGCTCCCAATCCAATTCTGAAAGATAAACATTAATCCGAGAATACTCATTAATACCACATGCCCTGCAGTAATGTTAGCGTACAAACGAATCATTAAAGAAAATGGCTTAATGATTGTTCCCAACAGTTCAATAGGGGCTAAAATAATTTTCATTGGAGCCGGAACGCCTGGCATCCAAAATATATGTTTCCAATAGTTTTTATTTGCCGATATGGTTGTTAACACATAAGTAATAAGTGCTAATGAAAGCGTAACAGCTATATTGTTAGTTACATTTACTCCTAGCGGAGTAAGTCCAAATAAATTAATAATCCATATAAAGAAAAATACTGTAAGCAAATAGCTCATGTATTTTTTATAGTGCTTTTCTCCAATATTTGGTAGAGCAATATCATCTCTAATATATAATACAATTGGTTCTAGCAATCTACCCATTCCTGTAGGGATTGGGTTATTTTTGTATGATTTTGCCATTTTTGTAAACATTAAAATCATCATCAAAAACACAAGAAATATAAATGTAATATTTTTTGTGATGGAAAAATCGATTGGGTGCAAACCACTTTCTTCTGAAATATGACCATGATAAAGCGAGTAAATTCTGTCTCCTTTGGTTACTTTATGGTCGGGATGGTCAGCATTTCCAAACCCTGAAGACATAAAAATATCTAAATTTCCATTAGTCCATAGTATAACTGGAAGCGGAAAAGAAACACCATGCGTTAGTGTAAAAAAGTGAGAATCTTTCAAATGATGATCAATTGATTCTTTTATTTCGCTTTTTATATCTTTTCCTTTGTGCGAATCTTCTATATACTCAGCAAATAAATTTTGTGTAAAAAAACTTAAAAATACTAGCGTAAGAATTGTAATTTTTATCTTCATTTTTTGGCGTAAGTTTTACCCTTTTAAAAAATCGGTGCAAAACTAACTATTTCTGTTAATTGGCGAAATGTTTTTTTGCTTTTTTTGTGATGGTTGTTTTAAGTTCTTATTCCGTGCTTAGTTCTTTTATCAAATATCTTAATTCTATAACTACCGAAATAGTGTAAGGAATAAAAAAAGTAGTGATTTCATTTTTGGAAATTAAAGCGTCAGCTGTGAATTTTGGGTACAAAAAAAGAAAAAACAAAAGAAACTTAAATAAGCTCCCTGCCAAAAAGAAAAATCCTAACAAATTAGTGTGGCTGTCTTTTTTAAGAATTATTATCAAAAAAATAAATACCGACACAAAATAGTTCCCTAAATAAGAAAGCTTTGTAGCGGCAATAAATTGCTGTTTAAAAACTAAGTTTTGAATAATAATTGCTGCAAACAAGGTGATTGCAAGCACTCTAGAGAACGACAATATCTTAGTTATCATTATTTATCTTTTCCAATTGCTTTATTACACTATAAATAGAAATGATAAGAGCCAAAAGCGTGAGAGAAATGGTAAACCAAGGCTTACTATAATTATATTTTGCATCTAAGTGTTTTCCAAAATAGGCTCCTAAAAAAATAGTAACCCCAATTTGAAAACTAATTCCGGTAAGTTGTAGGTACTTATTAAGCTGTCTTTTCTTTTTGCTCTGTTTTTCCGACATTTTTAATGTCTTTTATTACTGCCCCCATACTGCAATGTCCTGTGAATGCAGCTCCTGGCTCAATGGCAAGTTTATTAGTTACCAAATCGCCAGTTAGTTTTGCAGTTGCTTTTAATGAAAGAAGTTGAGAAACTGTAATTTTAGCATTTAACGAACCGGCAATATCGGCATTATTACACTCTATGTCGCCTTCAATTGTTCCTGATCGACCTACCACAACCTTTCCTGTTGTTTTTACCGCCCCCTTTAAGGTTCCGTCAATTCTGATATCGCCTTTTGATTGAATATCTCCTGTAATAACTGTGCCAACTCCTATAATATTCACAGCTCCTTGGATTTCGTTTTTTTGATGAGTCATTTCTTTTTTGTTATTTGTAAACATAATCGTTTTGTTTTGAGGCACAAAGGTAATTAATTATTAGATTCGTTTAAGTAATTGTTGGTAAAAAATTCATAGTAACTCTCTATATCTTTATGTTTGAAAAAGTGCTGAAAATTTTCAGTTGAAATAAGTAGTTTTTGGCTTTCTGTTTTTGAGAGCTCATTGTTTACCTTACTTGCCCTGCTAAAATCACTAAAATATTCTCTTGCCTTATCGCTATCATCAAAAGTTTTTATCATAATAAGATGTTTTTCTTTTCCAAAAAGCATTGCTGAAATCTCAAAAGTTTCAATGCTGTATTGCTCATTATGATAATCCGAAAGTAAGGTTTTTATAAAATTAACATCTGTATTTTCTTTCGGCATTAGTAAAATAAAATAGTGGGCTTCACCATTATTAAAAACATATGGTGTTCCTGTTTCTGTTTCCAAGTTGGTTTTTAGCATTTTTTCTGGATTATCCAAAATAGCAAGTATTTCTTCCGCCTTCTTTTTCACTTCAGTTTCTGGATGATTTTTTACAATATTGTTTAGTTGTTTTTTAAAGCTAATTGTGTCATTTGTTTTGCTTGTTGCCAATGCTCTTAATAAATTATATTTTGGTTTGAGCTCCCGGTTTTTGTCATTTAGATTAGCTGTGTCGCATCTTGAAATGGTTCTTACATAGTCTTTATTAGTGTAGAAAAGAAGAGTTGTTTCGTAATAAGTGAGTTGTCTTTTTTTCTCATTTTCAATATTGGAAAGGTAATTTTCTTCATTAAGCAATTTACTATATTTGCTGTCTGGAAATTTTACTAACAAATCATTTTTACATTTTTCAGCTTTTTTGTTTTTCTCATTTTCAGAATAAATAAGAAACAAATTATAATAAGCTAAAGGGGTGTAGTTTTCGTTTTTTGGAAATCTTTCGGTAATCCCTAAAAGCATATTTGTTGCTTTTTGGTTTTCATTCAAATAGTTTTTATAAATCATTGCTGCTTGATAATGTGCTTCCATTATACTTAAATTGGATGCTTCTATTTTTTCTTTTGTTAGCGGTAGTTTATCCAAATAATATTGTGGATCTTTTTTACTGACACCCCCTTCTTCTTGGTTGGTTTTACCATTTTGTGCAGTGGAATCGTTTTCTAGTTCTGTGGATATTTTTTTATCGCTTCTTCTCCAATCATCTTCATTTTTTCTTTTCCCCCATTTTTTCATAAACTCAGAGTGTCCAAAACTAAGAGTTGCTGGATTGTAAAAATACCATCTTCCTCCGCCAGTTCTTTGTCCAAAATTATTTTCTCTTCCGCCAAATCTGTTACTTTCAAATCTTTGGTTAGCTCTTGCTCTTTCTTCTTGTTGTTTTTCCAATTCCCTTCTTTGTTCTGCCTTAATTATTTCCGCTATTACTGAATTTCTTTCTGCTTCACTCATCATTGCAAGCGTTTGCAAGCTGTCTTGCAAAGCGATTGTATTAATATACATTGCAAGCTCAGCTAATAAGGTTTGCTTTTCTTTGGTTTGGTTGTAATCTTTATGATCGTTATCCATAAAAACAATGGTGCTATCGTAATATATAGATGAACTCATATAGTTCGATTTAGCGTAATATATTTGTGCCAGCTCTAAAAACGACCTTGCTTTTTGCGCATCATTAAATTCACTTTTTTCTGCTGATAATTTAAAGCTTTCAATTGCTGATGTTGTGTCTTCAATAGATAAATCCATTTTTGCAATAGCAAAATAAATTTGATCTAAATACTCTTTATTTTTATCATCCCTTGTCATTTTCAAAAGCTCTTTTCTCACTTTTTCACTATGCTTATTGTTGCCTTGTACGCATTGGGCTTTGTTTATTTTGCAATTAAAAACCATTTCGTATTCTGGATTGGCTTTTATTACTTTTTCATAAAGTGTGGTTGCTTTTTTATAGTTTTGGTGTTGCTGATTTAGTTGTGCCAAAATGAAATAGAATCTAGTTTTCTTTTTTCGTCTTTTTATTAGTTTGGTGGCTGTGTTTAGCTCATCAATAGTTAGAATATAATTGTCTTGTTTCAAATAAAAATCTGCCAAAACAACCGCCAATTCATCTTCTAATTTTTCTGGAAATTTTCTATCATTTTGCATTTGGTCTAACTCTCTTTCGGCAGCTACATAATCCTCTTTTTCACTATAACATCTAGCTAGCCAAAGTGCCGCTTCATATTTTATTGGGTTTTTTTTGTAGGTTTCTTTTATATAGTTGAACGTTTTTATTGCCTCATTAAATTCTCCTTTGTAAAAATATGCCTTTCCAATCATAAAATAATTATCGTCAATCCATTTGTTGTGCTCTTTCTTTTTTATCAGCATAGAGTGGCGTTGGATAACTATTGAGCCCTTTTCAATCGCCTTATTCATATAAGGATGTGTGGTTTTCGATTTTGTTAAATCTCCCGTTTTAAAAACGGGAATTACATCCGAAAAATCATCTTTATGGTTTTCTTCTAATTTCTTAATTCCTGCTTTTAAGCTCTCTTTTCCGTTAAAGAAGCCATTATATTTTGCTGTTATTCTATGGTATTTTCTATTTACTAAATTATTCTTCTTTGTAGAACAAGAATAAATTACTAGTGTAATAACAAATAATATTAATAATTTTGCGGCTTTATTTTTTTCTGATAAATTCATTTACAGCAATTAAACTATTTTTGCACAAAATTATTTTATTTTTTATAATTAATGTCTAAAAAAAACGATACTTCTTTTTTAACTAAATTACGGTATAAATATCGGTTGATAATAATGAACGATAGTACGCTAGAAGAGCGTATTTCGGTTCGGCTTTCTCGGCTTAATGTTATTTCTGTGGTTACCGGATTTGGTATTTTGCTGTTTCTCTTTTTTCTTTTACTAATTGGTTACACCCCTTTAAATGAATATGTCCCTGGAAAAGCAAGTAGTAGTTTACATAAAGAGTTAATTATTATTACCCTAAAAACTGATTCTTTGGAAAAAAAATTAATGGAAAACGACTTGTACCTAAAAAATATAACCGCCATTGTAAATGGGGAAGACCCTATTGATTTTTCGGTTATTGAAGATACTTCTATAAAAGTAGAGGCCGAGTTTTCCTTTAAAAAATCAAAAGAGGATTCTTTACTTAGGATTAGTGTAGAATCGGAAGATAAAATTTCTATTTCTGCTTCTGAAAAATCAAACAATCAAGATTTGGAAAACATCTTGTTTTTTAGTCCGATAAAAGGGGTGGTTACAGAAAGTTTTAATCGTAAAAAAAATCATTTTGGCACAGATATTGTAGCAAAAAAAGATGAGCCGATTAAATGTATCTATGATGGGGTAGTGGTAATTAGCCATTGGACTTCAGAAACTGGATATGTAATAGGTGTTCAGCACGCAAATGGTGTTTTTTCTCTTTATAAGCACAATTCTGTTCTTTTTAAATCGGTAGGAGAGGTGGTGAAATCTGGGGAGGCAATTGCAATAATTGGGAATTCTGGTGAGCTTTCAACCGGGCCACATTTGCATTTTGAACTTTGGCACAAAGGAATCCCTGTAAACCCTGAAAATTACATTTCATTTTAAGATGGGTATTAAAGCATCATTAAGTTTGCCTTTTGCTAAATTTATTGTTACCAAAAACAATAAATGGAAAAACAATGCAGTAAAAATTCAGCAGAAACTAATGCTTAAATTAATTGAGCAAGCAAAAAAAACAAAATTCGGAAGGGACCATAATTTCTCGGAAATTAGAAATTATTCTGATTTCAAAAAACAAATTCCCGTAAGAGATTATGAGGAATTAAAAGGTTATATGCAAGAAATAATTGACGGTAAAGAAGATGTTCTTTGGCCTGGGAAACCAGTTTATTTTTGCAAAACTTCAGGAACAACTTCAGGGACAAAATACATTCCTATCAGTAAGGAATCAATGCCCCACCATATCACAGCTGCTCGTGATGCAATTTTATCATACATTGCAGAAACAAAAAATACATCTATTGTAAATGGTAAGATGATTTTCCTACAAGGAAGTCCTGAGCTTACAAAAACTGGAGATATTCTAACAGGAAGACTTTCTGGAATTGTAGCGCATCATATTCCTTCTTATTTAACAAAAAACAGATTACCTTCTTTTGAAACCAATTGCATTGAAGATTGGGAAACAAAAGTAGATGCAATAGTTGGCGAAACTCTTCCTAAAAATATGAGTTTAATCTCTGGAATCCCACCTTGGGTACAGATGTATTTTGAGAAATTACAAACCAAAACAGGAAAGCTCATTAAAGATATTTTTCCAAAATTTGACTTGTTTATTTATGGTGGTGTGAATTTTGAGCCATACAGACAATCCTTTGAAAAATTAATTGGAAAAAAAGTTGATGGTGTAGAATTATATCCTGCTTCAGAAGGTTTTATTGCTTATCAAGATTCTCAGAAAGAAGAAGGAATGTTGCTTTGTGTAAATCATGGTATTTTTTATGAATTCATTCCGTCAGAGGAGTTTTTTAACGAAAATCCAACACGAATATCATTGGCTGATGTGGATGTTGGTGTGAATTATGTGATCATCTTAAACACGAATGCTGGGCTTTGGGGATACAATATTGGAGATACTATTAAATTTGTTTCTACAAGTCCTTATCGGATTCTTGTTAGTGGAAGAATTAAGCATTTTACATCAGCATTTGGAGAACATGTAATTGCAGAAGAGGTTGAAAAATCTTTGAAAGAAACAATTGAAAAACTTCGGGCTGAGGTAAATGAATTTCATGTAGTTCCTCAGGTAAACCCAACAGAAGGCCTGCCTTATCATGAGTGGTTGATTGAGTTTGAAAAACAACCTAAGGACTTAGAATCATTTAGTAAAATGTTAGATGATGAATTACAAGACTTAAATGCTTACTATAAGGATTTGATTAGTGGTGGGATTTTAAAACCTTTGCAAATATCAATTATCAGCAAAAACGGATTCAGAAATTATATGAAATCGATAGGAAAACTTGGAGGGCAAAACAAAGTACCAAGGCTGGCAAATGACAGAAAAGTTGCTGATAAATTAAACGCATTTTAATGGAAGGAAAGAAGAAACAAATCGCAATTTTAGGTTCAACTGGCTCAATTGGAACACAAGCTTTAGAGGTGATAAGTGAGCATTCGGATTTATTTGAGGTTGAGGTACTAACCGCAAATAATAACAGTGCTTTATTAATTGAGCAAGCCAAAAAGTTTAAACCCAATACGGTTGTTATCACCAATGAGGAAAAATACAAAGAGGTAGATGAAGCTCTTTTTGATTTAGGCATAAAAGTTTTTGCCGGACAACAATCCTTAGAAGAAGTAGTGGAAGGAGAAAATATTGATGTAGTGCTAACTGCTCTAGCAGGTTATTCTGGTTTAAAACCAACAATTAGAGCGATAAAAGCTAAAAAGAATATTGCTTTAGCCAACAAAGAAACTTTAGTAGTTGCGGGCGATTTAATCACAAAATTATGCCAAGAATATGGCGTTTCAATTTACCCTGTTGACTCTGAACATTCAGCAATTTTTCAATGTTTAGTTGGTGAAACTTACAATCCAATAGAAAAAATATATTTAACTGCTTCTGGTGGGCCGTTTAGAGGGTGGAATAAAACAGAACTTACTTCCATCAAAAAAGAGCAAGCCTTAAAACACCCTAATTGGGAAATGGGCGCTAAAATTACTATTGATAGCGCTACTTTAATGAATAAAGGGCTAGAGGTGATTGAGGCAAAATGGTTGTTTGATTTAAAAGCAGAGCAAATTGAAGTTGTGGTGCATCCTCAATCAATTATACACTCAGCAGTGCAATTTGAAGATGGTTCAATAAAAGCTCAATTAGGAGTTCCTGACATGAAGCTCCCAATACAATATGCGCTTGGTTTTCCTGAAAGATTGAAAAATACTTTTGAGCGTTTTTCATTTATAGATTATCCTAATTTGACATTTGAAAAACCTGATATAAAAACTTTTAGAAACTTGCAATTAGCATATGATGCTATGGAAAAGGGAGGAAATATGCCTTGTATTTTAAATGCTGCAAATGAAGTTGCTGTAGCTGCATTTTTGCAAGATAAAATTGGATTTTTAAATATGTCAGATTTAATTGCAGATTGCATGGAAAGAATTACTTTTGTTTCCAATCCAACTTTGGAAGATTATATCGCTACAGATGAAGCGACAAGAATATTAGCAAACGAACTATTATAGATGGAATTTTTAATAAAAGCAGCACAACTCTTAATGAGTTTATCAATCCTAGTAGTACTACATGAACTAGGACATTTTATACCCGCAAAATTATTTAAAACAAGAGTAGAGAAATTCTACTTATTTTTCGATCCTTGGTTTTCGGTTGTAAAAAAGAAAATTGGCGATACTGAATATGGTATTGGATGGCTTCCTTTGGGTGGTTATGTTAAAATATCAGGAATGATTGATGAAAGTATGGATAAGGAGCAAATGGAAAAACCTGCAGAGCCTTGGGAATTTAGAGCAAAACCAGCTTGGCAAAGGTTAATAATTATGCTTGGAGGTGTAACTGTAAATTTACTACTTGGTATTTTTATTTATTCTATGACTTTGTTTGTTTATGGAGACAAATACCTGCCAAACGAAAACTTAGTTGATGGAGTTTGGATGGTTAATGATATGGCTACTGAACTTGGTTTTGAAAATGGCGATAAATTTATTGCTGCTGATGGAGAAAAAATAGACCGTTTTTCTGATGTTTTAGAGAAAGTGATTATTGCCAAAATAATAACGGTTGAAAGAAATGGAGTTGCTACTGATATCACTATGCCAATTGATGTAATTGATCAGTTTTTAAACAATGGGAATCAACAATTATTTTACCCAAGAATTCCTACTATTGTAAGTGGTTTTCCTGAAAACTCAAATGCAGAAAAAGCAGGTTTATTAAAAAAAGATATGCTTTTAGGAATCAATGGAAATGAAATTCAATATTTTGATGAGTTTAAATCAGAATTAGCTAATTATAAAGGTGAAGAAATCGAGTTGATGGTAAAAAGGGGTGATAACGAATTAACTATTTCTGCTTCAGTTTCTGATGAAGGTACTCTTGGTTTTGCTCCCGCTAACCTTTCGTTAAAACAACTGGAAGAACTAGATTTTTACACTCTTGCTTCTTATAAGTATGGATTTTTTGCATCTTTTCCTGCTGGGTATAATAAGGCAGTTAAAAAACTGAGCAGTTATATTGATCAATTCATGTTGATTTTATCTCCATCAACTGGGGCTTACAAAGGAATGGGTGGTTTTGGTGCTATTGGCTCAATGTTCCCAGCAACTTGGAATTGGGAAGTGTTTTGGAACTTAACCGCTTTCTTGTCTTTAATGTTGGCATTTATGAATGTTTTGCCTATACCTGCTTTGGATGGGGGGCATGTTGTTTTCTTAGTTTATGAAATGATTGTTGGAAAACCAGCCCCTGAAAAAGTAATGGAATACGCTCAAATGGTTGGCATGATAATGCTTTTAAGTTTGCTTGTTTTTGCTAACGGAAACGATATTTTAAAACTGTTTTAAATTGTTTGAAGCACTAACAACATATCATTTAATAATCATTTTTTCGGTAACGATAATTATTTCCTATTTCTTTAATCTTTACGCAAAAAAATCAGGAATTCCTGCTGTATTGTTATTAATTGGTTTAGGAATTGGTATAAATTATGTTTTGCGCTTTTCAGGGTTTCCAAAACCTGATTTATTACCTATTTTGGAAGTGCTTGGGGTAGTTGGGTTAATCCTAATTGTACTGGAAGCTGCTTTGGATTTAAAGTTATTGAAAGAAAAAATAGGCTTAATTATAAAATCCTTTTTAGTTGCTTTATTAGGATTGGCAGGAACAGCTTATTTGGCAGCATTAGCACTTAATTATATTATGGGTGTTGAGGTTTTAAGCGCACTACTATATACTATTCCTTTATCAATTTTAAGTTCTGCTATAATTTTACCTAGTATTGACGAATTAGATGAAGATAAGCGAGAGTTTATGATTTATGAAAGCACTTTTTCTGATATTGTTGGAATTATTGGTTTTTATAGTGTGCTTACTATGGTGGGCTCTCCAGGAAGTGAAAGTGTTTATGGAGAAGTTTTTGGAAACTTAGCATTAACTATTGTTTTCTCAATTATCATTTCTTATATTTTGATTTATATTTTTCAGAATATAAAAGGGCATGTAAAGTTATTTTTGCTCATTGCTATTTTACTTTTATTGTATGCTGTTGGTAAAATGATGCACATGTCATCTTTGTTAATTATATTAATCTTTGGAATGATCTTAAATAATTATAAAGTGTTTTTCAGAGGAGGGTTGATGCAATTATTAAATGAAGAAAAAGTAGAAGCGGTCTTAGATGACATGAAGGTTGTAACAGCCGAAACTGCTTTTGTAGTGAGGACTTTCTTCTTTATTATATTTGGTTGGTCAGTTTATTTAGGAAGCTTATTAAGTTTTAAAGTTATTGGTATTGGCTTGATTATTTTGGCGATTATATATGTTGTAAGAGCAATAACACTCTTTATTTTTAACGGAAAAGATATTCTACCTCAACTATTTTTAGCCCCAAGGGGATTGATAACCATACTCTTGTTTTTTGCTATTCCTGAAGAGTTAAGTATAGGTGCAGAATTTCAAGGAGTATTATTGTTTGTTATTTTAATAAGTTGCCTAGTTATGACTTGGTCATTAATTTCCTACAAAAACAAATTAACTCAAATTGGAGAATATGAGGAAGATGAACTTTTAGATGAGGAAGGTATTGATTTAGACCCTAACAAATAATTAAAAACTATCAAAAGGGCTTTTTACTTTGAGTAGAGTAGGGGTTGCTATATG
>CAYVKX010000018.1:0-27913 GCA_964452095.1 uncultured Weeksellaceae bacterium | reverse complement strand
ATATTGAGCAGAAGAAAACATTTGAGTAGTCATTTTGTTTTGTGGCTCATTACTTTCATGAAAGACATCAAGTTCTTGTAAATCTTGAACAGTAACTGGTGCTGGAAGTCCGTTTTTAAAAACACCATAAGAACCATTCAAGTCCCAAATAATTGGAGAAAATCTTCCATTATTATCCTTAAACATATAAAAATTATGCGGAATAGAATTTACTGGTCCATCAAGGGTAACTGTAAGATTAGAAAATGTCATCATCCAAAGTGTTCTGTCCACATCTAGTACTTTCTCTACCTCAGAAAAAAAATTATTTACAGTATCCAAAAAATTACCCAAATCTGTCCAATCATTGGTAGATTGAATCTCATAATATTTCTGCAGACAATTGATGTCAGTATAATATTTCCAAACCCCATTTGGCCCTGGAGGACAATTTGGAACAGTTATATTTACCATCTCTGCTTTAAAAAATGGTCCTTTTCTTTCATAAAAATGCTCATTGGTAAAATCATCATCTACTGATTGTACACATGTATAAAGTCCATTCCAATTTCCATTGATAAATACATTAGCATAAGTAGCTTTAGATGCAGGCATATATTCCCTTGCCATTTCGTAAGTAAGCACTTCTCGAACAAAAGAAGGGTCATGAAAACCATTGGAGAGCTTGAGCATATTGTAGTTATCCACCGATTGCCCAGCTTTTACCCAATCCATTCGGATATTTAATGGGTTTTTGGCGTTATTCGGACTATACGAACTATTCCCTTTATACTTCACTCCTACACTATCATCCATTTTCCCATCAATAAGAATGGAGTCTGCTAATAATCTTCCTAAATTATTAGCGTAATAATAATCCAGTGTATCATCCCAATTTGGCTCAGCAAAGAAGATTTCAATTTTCCGGATTCCTATATCAAAAACATCTTGACTAGAAGATGTGAAAGTAATAAAAATAGTAAAAAAAATTAGCCGTAATTTTCTCATTTGTTTTTGTTTTACAAACAAAAAAAAAAAAAAAAAAGAACCTATTACCTTTTATGATACAATTCTAATTATCTAAATAAATTCTCTTTGCTTTTTCCCAGTATATATCCATTTCAGAAAGATTCATTTCAGAAAGATCCAATCCTTTTTCTATAATCATTTTTTCCATGATTTGAAATCGCTTAATAAATCTTTTATTGGTTCGTTCCAAAGCATCTTCTGGGTTTACATCAACAAATCTGGCATAATTAGTAAGAGCAAAAAGCACATCTCCAAATTCAGATTCTACTCTGTCATTATCTCCTTTCTCCACCTCTACTTTTAACTCTTCAATTTCTTCTAACACTTTGTCCCAAACTTGCTTTTTGGTATCCCAATCAAAGCCAACTCCTCTTGCTTTTTCTTGAATCCTAAATGCTTTTACCACTGCCGGTAAGGATTTTGGCACTCCCTCCAACACTGATTTCTTTCCTTCTTTCAATTTTAATTTTTCCCAATTCCTTTTTACCTCCGCTTCATCTTTTACTTTTACATCCCCATAAATATGAGGATGCCTATGAATTAATTTTTCGCACACACTATTAATTACATCAGCAATATCAAAATCATTAGTTTCAGAAGCAATACGAGCATAAAACACAATATGTAAAAGCAAATCGCCTAATTCTTTCTTTATTTCCGTATTATCTTTCTCAATTATAGCATCCGAAAGCTCATACATTTCTTCAATAGTTAAATAGCGTAAACTATCCATAGATTGCTTTTTATCCCAAGGGCATTGTTCCCTTAACTGATCCATAATAGTTAGCAATCGAGCAAATGCTTTTGTCTTATTTTCCATACTGATTTTAATAAAATTCATGCAAACATACTATTTATAGAATTTTTAGTAAGTTTGTTGCCTTATTAATTAAAAAACTAAAATTATGAAAAAAATTACTACACTGCTTTTGCTTGCTTTTTGCATATCGGCAAACGCTCAGAATTATTCTATTCAAACTAGCACTGGAACAAGTACAGATTTCAATTATCAAACAACAGGAACAACAATTATGAGTAGCGGAAATGATGTTATGTCTTCAGCACAAACATTACCTTTTCCATTCACTTTTTACGGACAAACTTACACCTCTTATTCCGCAAGTGATAATGGTTATATTACTTTTGATATTGGGGCATCTGCAACTATAAGCGACCCTAACAATTCCACATTACCTGCATCTACTGCTCCTTTAAGTGCAATTTTTGCTTTTTGGGATGATTTGAATGTAGTAAGTGGCGGAACAGGTGCTGCCGATTTAATTCATTCCTTTACTTACGGAACATCTCCTAATCAGGTGCATGTAATCCAATGGTTTTCTGTAACGCCAAATTCTGGTAGTGGTTATTTGTATGCTGCTATTCGACTTTATGAAACACCTTGCGGTACTGAATTTGATATCTTAAATCATTATGGAAGTGCAACAGGAATGTCGGCTACTGTCGGTTGCCAAGATGCAAGTGGTGCAATTGGCACTGAAGTTGCAGGAAGTCCGAATATTGCTTATCCTTCAGTTGGGCAAGCAGGAACAGATGATGTAGTGTATAGCTTTTCAACTGTTTCAAGTAGCTATGATTTATCGGTAACTGATGAAATAAATCTTGATGCTGTAATGACAATTGGTTCTACTAATTTGAATGTTGAAGTAAGTAATTATGGTACACAAACTATTACAGGATTTGATTTACATTACTCTGTAAATGGTGGTGCTACTCAATCCAATTCATTTAGCACATATATCACTTCTTCAAATAGTTTGACTTTTCTTCATCCTATCGCTTTTAACCCTGCTTCTGCTGGGCAGTTCTATGAAATTAAAATGTGGGCAGATAATATTGATGGAAACAATGATGAACTAACATGTAATGACACTCTTATTAAAAATGTTTGGGTAAACAATGGAGTTAGCGGTACCAAAAAGGTATTACTAGAAGAATTTACTACCGAGCCTTGTGGCTATTGCCCTGATGGAACTTTAGTAGTAGAGCAAATAAATAATCAATACCCTTATGTTGTTGCTGTAGGGCATCATGCAGGATATAATACTGATTTTTTAACTACATCATTCCATTCCGATTATGCAAATGATATGGCAAATGGAGCGCCAACTGCTTCAATTGATAGGTTTGATTTTGATGGAAGTGGTGATAATGTTGCAATAAGTAGAGGAGATTGGAGTAGTTCATCTGCACTAATGTATAATGAAGTAACTCCTGTAAATATCTCTATTGATGATATAGTATATAATGCAGCTTCAAATACGGTAGATGCAATGGTAAATCTTGATTTTGTAGATTATGCTATGCCTGGAGATTTGGTAATTACTTTTTGGGTGGTAGAGGATAGTATTGTGCCTCAAAATCAGATTAATTATTATAGCTCACAATCTGGCTCTGGAGGTGCTGGCGGATCTTCTCATGCTTATTACAATTTACCTTATAACTTAGGAGTTTCTAATGCTACTGATTATCAGCACCGACATGTTTCTATGACAGTAGAAACCGCAACTTGGGGAGATGCGATTAGTTTGACTAATCCTGTACCAAACGATACTTATCAGCAAGCATTTACTAATGTTTCTTTAAATGGAATGGATGCAGGACAAGTTTATTTAGTTGCTGTAATCTCTTATGATAATGTTGATAAAGCCAAACGAACAGTTCTGAATGTTGCAGAAGAGCATGTAAACGGAATGGTTTCTGCAATAAATGACAAAACTATTAATGAAGATATAAATACTTATCCAAATCCTATAAATGATATTGGCTTTGTAGAATTTGAATTAAAAAATACTGATGAAGTAAGTATTAATATTTACAATATAATTGGTGAAAAAGTTCAATCTGTAATAACTCAGAAATATGCTGCTGGAAAACATTTGGCTGCTTTTAATGCTTCTGAATTATCAGAAGGAACTTATTTGTTAAAAATTCATTCTTCTTCTGATTTTATAACTAAAAAGATTGTTGTAACTCACTGATAATAAAAATTTCCTTAAATAATTAAAAGGGCTACTTTGGTAGCCTTTTTTTTATGTGTATTTTTGCATCAAAATTATTCAAATGAGCTTTCTGCCAATTTTCTTAATTACAATCGGATTTTTAGTATTTGTTTTTGCAGGCATAGGAATTAAGATATTAATAAAGAAAAACGGGAAATTTGCAGGAACTTGTGCCAGTCAAAATCCACATTTAAACAAAGAAGGAGAAAGTTGCGGTTATTGTGGAAAATCAGCAGATGAGAAATGCAAAAATGAAGTTTAGTTTACTATCCGATTCTGTAAATTAGGACTTATAAAGGTTTCCCAATCCCCACTTTTATTAGTAAAAACTAAGTAGATTTCAATCTCAGGATGTGTTTTTACAAATTGTTTTGTAGCTTTAATTCCCATTACCATAAAAGCAGTAGCATAAGCATCAGCCAACATGCAATTATCATGAATAACCGTTACGCTTAACAATTTATTTTGAGCAGGAAACCCAGTAAAAGGATTTATAGTATGCGAATATTTTACACCATCTTTTTCATAAAACTTTCTGTAATTTCCAGAGGTAGCCAATGCTTTATTTTCTAAATCCAAAATAAACTGAAAGCGTTCATTTTCATCAATATCTGCAGATGTCTTATCCACCGCAACTCGCCAAATATTTCCATCTGCATTTTTACCTTTAGCAAGGAGTTCACCGCCTACTTCAATCAAGTAACTATTGATATGCTTACGCTCCAAAAAATGAGCAATCACATCAACAGTATAACCTTGAGCAATGGAATTAAAATCCAAACTCATTCCTTTTAGCAGAATAAGAGAATCATCAATAAGTGAGGTTTTAGAAAAACCAATATATTTTAAAATTCCTTTAAATTTTGCAGTATCCACCACCAAAGAATCGCCCAACTTATCTTTATAAAAACCCCAAGCATTTACTAAAGGTGCAACAGAGCAATCAAAATTTCCTTCAGTTAATTGATATACTTTTTCTGCAGCTAAAAACACTTCATTAAAAAGGGAATCTGTTTTTACATCCTTACCCCTGTTTAATTTTGAAATAAGCGAGTAGTCCTTGTAAATTGAAAGTGAACTATCTACTTCAAGCAGAATACTATCAATCTGAGCATAATAATCAACACCACCATCAGACATATATTTAATATGATAATAACTCCCTTGCGCCTCTCCTGAATTTGCAACCAAAATTGTATTATCAGATGACGAACAAGAGAATAAGATAAGGATAAGGAAATAGAATATTTTTTTCATGGAGCAAAGATATAAGATAGTTTTTAGGGACTAGGTACTAGTAACTAGAAATTTCAACACCTAAAAACCAGTCACTTGAAAAATCTAATTCTTTATCTTTGAAAAATGAAAATTAAAGCCAATACTGTTGCAGAATATTTAGAGAATATTCCTGAAGAAAGAAAGGCAACTCTGCAAAAATTACTAGATACAATAAACAAAAATATTCCAAAAGGATTTCAAGAGCAATTAGGATACGGAATGCCTGCTTGGGTAGTGCCTCATTCAACCTATCCTGATGGATACCACTGTAAACCGGAGTTACCTTTACCTTTTATGAATGTAGCTTCACAGAAAAATTTTATTGCAGTGTATCATATGGGAATTTATGCTAATCCAGAATTGATGAAATGGTTTGTAGGCGAATACCCAAAACATTGCACACGAAAACTAGACATGGGAAAAAGTTGTATTCGTTTTAAGAAAATTAAAGAAATACCTTTTAAGTTAATTGCAGAACTATGCACTAAAATGACGCCAAAAGATTGGATAAATTTATACGAAAGTAAATTTAAAAAGTAATTTCAAAATCAACTTATCAGTATAATAACTCGCATTAGTGCTAAATAACATATTTTTTATAGATTTGCCAAAAACTAAAAACTCCTATAAAAATGAAAAAACTAATATATCTATCCATTCTTATTTTATCTTTTATTCTAGTATCCCCTACTTTATTTAGTAATATGGTTGGTTCTCCGGGAGGAAAAACTGGTTCTCCTATTGATGGGAATAATTGCACACAATGCCATAATGGAACAATAAATTCTGGTAGCGGTTTGCTTTCAGTTTCTACCAATATACCCACACAAGGATATACGCCAGGGCAACAATATTCTATTACTGTACAACTTTCTCAATCGCCAATTAACAGATTTGGCTTTGAAATTACTTGTGAAGAAACTGCCATGTCTATGATGAAAGCAGGAACTTTTATGCTTACTGACCAAGTAAATATGCAATTTGCAAACAATAGCACGAGTATTACCCATACCCTAAACGGATCAAATGGAACCAATATGAAAATCTGGACTATGGATTGGATTGCTCCAACAAATGCGAATGGAGGTGTTACTTTTTATGTGAGTGCTGTGGCTGCTAATGCCAATAATAACAATAATGGAGATAAAGTTTACACCACAAGTCGTGCTTTTTCTGAAGCAACTTCTTCTATATCTGATAAAAATCAAAATATCTCTGTTTTCACTAACCCTACTTCAAAAGATATTATGATAAATGCAGAGGATATTTTTGCAAATACTATTGAAATATTTGATATTTCCGGGAAATTAGTATTCAGTAAAAATGAAGTTTTGTTACCAACTATCTTGAGCACTAAAAATTTGGATGCTGGAATTTATATGATAAAAATGAATCTAAGAGATGGAGGATTATTTACTGAAAAAGTTTTAATCCCTTAATTTCCAATAATTTCAAACTCTGTTCTTCTATTATTTCTCCTTCCTTCTAAGGTTTTATTACTATCAATTGGAGAAGTTGAACCATAACCTTTAGCAGTAAGCTTATCTTTATTTATTCCTTTAGAGATTAAATATTCAACAACTGCTTCTGCTCTTTTTTGAGACAACCTATTATTTAAAACTTCTGAACCTGTATTATCAGTATGCCCAGATAATTCTACTTTTAAGTTTGGAAGTTTATTCATTAAAGAAACTAACCTATCTAACTCAGCATAAGAATCTTTTTTTACAATAGATTTCCCTAGATCAAAAAACACATTTCTAAGAGCAATTTTACTTCCAATATCAATATACATCAGTTGAATGTCCTTATTCACTAAATTGTACTCCTCCCCTTTTGGAATGTCAAAATTTTCTGAGTGAAAAAGATAACCATCAGCACTTACGGCAATACCATAATTTTTCCCAGAAGGAAGAGATATCAGAAATTTTCCAGTGGAAGAATTAGAACTCAGTCGGATATACTCCTCTCCTGTCGCATTATCAGTAATTATAATATTAGCAGCCACAGGCTCACTAGTTATCATATCCAAAACTTTTCCCTTAAAAACAGTCAGATTTCTTTGCTGCACCATTATTGGTTGAGCAATAGTTTTGTCTTTTACAGGATTAGCAATACTTGCAATTAATTGCTCCTGAGAATCGAAAGATTGCGGTTTTTCTGTTCCCCAATAAGTAACTTTGTAAATATCCAATCCACCTTTCCCACCTTTTCGATTAGATGCAATATAGGCCACCTTCCCACTTGCTGTAGAGGAATAAAATAAATCATCATAAGGAGTATTAATTGGAGCTCCTAAATTTTGGGCTGGACCCCAATGCCCTAACTCATCCACATAGGAAACAAAAATATCATATCCACCCATAGAATTATGCCCCTGAGATGAAAAGTACATTGTTTTTCCATCAGGATGAATATAAACAGATCCTTCCTGATATTTGGTATTTACCTCATGTCCCGCACTTTGTCCTTTTCCCCAAATATTTCTTTCTCTATTCATCACTCCTGAGAACATAATATCCCAATTTTTTCCATAGCCGCCATCCGTTAAATAATATACTTTTATATCCTTTGGATCGTAAGAAGCAAGCGTTTGATTATCGGTAGTATTTACAGAATTACCTTGCTTTCCCATTTTTCGCTTGGTAGTTTCCCATTTTGTTCCATTTAATTTGGATTCAAAAACATCTGCATTTTCATTTTCTATCTTGTAAATAAGTAACCTTTGCCCATCATAGGAAAGTCCGCCTGCAACATCATCATTCTCGGTATTTAGGGTTGAAATAGCTTCTATACTTGTCCATTTTCTTTTCTCCAAAGTAGAGAAATAAATCTCATTATCAAATCTACCAAACTCATCTTCTATATGTTCGTTAGGTCTATTAGATGAAAAAATAAGCAACTCCCCATCTGCACTTAGGCAAGGGCTCCAATCATCATTTTCTGAGTTTAAAGAAATATTATCAACCCAAACTTTTTGAGGAATGCTAGATAACTCAATAGCACTTTCACATTCATTAATGTGTTTTTTATAAAAATCTTTAAATGGCTCAAATCGTTTCTCCTTTTGTCTTTTCTTAAAAATACTAAACTGAGAAATTGCATCAGAAAATTTTCCTTCCAATTGCAAACTCATAGCATAATAAAAATGAATGTTAGGATTTTCTTCTTGCTTATTTGCATCTAGTGAAATTGCTTTTTCCAGAA
Source organism: uncultured Weeksellaceae bacterium (assembly GCA_964452095.1). GTDB lineage: Bacteria > Bacteroidota > Bacteroidia > Flavobacteriales > BACL11 > DUAL01. The sequence goes on along the minus strand of CAYVKX010000018.1, from coordinate 19,400 downwards.
AATTGTATGCCAAATATTTCTGATTGGTATAAAGATAAGAATTGCCAATTTTTACATTAAGCTCTATATTATTTGGGTTAAAATCATTGGCTTGCAAATAATAAAAAAGTGCTTTTTCAAAATAATCAATCGCATCATTTCTAGCAAAAATGGCATCATTTCCCATCTCTAAAAACTCATCTCCTGCTTTTATGTTTTTTACAGCTTGTTTTAAACCATCTTTATCTGATTTGAAATTGGAAGATTTAAACTCAACATTTTGAGAAAAAATATGACCGGCTGAGAAAAAACTCAACAAAAGAATTATAATAATATTACTTCTAGTAGCAATCATTCATTAAGTATTTTTTAGCAAGTGGTATTTCCAAATCATATGCTTTTTCCCAATCTGCACAAGCACCTTCTTCATCTCTAAGCATCTGTTTTGAAATCCCCCTATTCAAATATGCTTTAGCATAATTTTCATCTAAAGAAATCGCTTTGTCAAAATCTGCAATAGCAGAAGCGTAATCCTTATTTTTATGATTAATTATCCCTCTATTATTATAAGCAGGAGCACACTTAGAATCCAAAGAAATTGCCTTTTCAAAATCAGTTACTGCTGCCAAAAAATCTTTTTTCTGAAAATATAATCTACCCCTATTATTATAGCAAAGAGCATAATCTGGATTTTTAGAAATTGCGATATTGTAGTTGCTCATTGCTTTTTCATTATCATTTGTAATCCGATAAATTGCCGCCAAATTATTATATACAAAAGCGAGCCCATCATCTAGTGAAATAGCACTCTCATAATCTGAAATTGCCTTGTCGTATTGCTGTAAATTCCTATAACAACTCGCTCTATCATTATAGGCATTTACAGTTGGTTTTACAGCAATAGAATTGGAATACATTTTGAGTGCATCTTCAAAATTATCCTTTAAAAAAAGTAAGACTCCCTGCTCATAATATGCCTTATGATTTTTACTATCTATTTCAATAATCAATGTATAATCAACAAGGGCTTGATTGTTCTTATCTAAAACCCTGTAAATTGCTGCTCTTTTGAAAAGTGCAAGAGTATTACCACTATCTAGTAAGAGGGTTTGCGAAAAATCAGCAATTGCTTTATTGTAATCTGATAATGCAGTAAAAGAAATTCCTCTATTAAAATAAGCCGCCACAAATAAAGAGTCCATAGCAATTGCATTCGTAAAGCTTTTTATTGCCTCCTTAAAATTATTCAGCTCAAAAGATTGAATTCCCTCATTATAAGCATCACGGGATAATTTAAGGGTTTTTTGGTTCTGATTGTATTTTGCAATGGAATCGCTAAACCTAGTTTCACTATTATTTAATGTAGAATCAACATCTTGAGCAAAATTAATCTGCCCAAAAGCCAAGCAAAAAATAAAGAAAATTACAACTTTTTTCATAGTGATAAATAGAGGCGTAAAAGTAATTTTTTAGTTACTAAAAAGTCCAATTAGAATAACTACTTATCAACAATTTTGGTATGTTTTGCACATCTTTTTTATAAATAAAAAAATAAAATCAGAAAATTTTTCACAATAATTAACTGTTGACTTATTACTTTATGTGCAATCTGTATATTGCTGATTTTAATGCTTCTATAACTTTTATATGACAAGATGTCATGCGCTATATTTAAATAAACAAAAGAAAATTCTGATACTTCAAATTATCAAATTGAGTTTTTGTAGTTTTGCAGAATGAGAATTGATATACTGAGTATCTTACCCAATTTTTTTGATGGATTTTTTGAGCATTCTATTTTGAAAATAGCACAAGAAAAAGGAATTATAGAAATCCGTATTCACGACATTAGAAAGCACTCAACACAAAAGCAAAAAAGTGTAGATGATTACCAATATGGCGGAGGAGCTGGAATGGTAATGACCATTCAGCCAATTGATGATTTAATCACAAAACTGAAAAATGAAAGGGATTATGATGAAGTAATTTACCTCACCCCTGATGGAGAAACTTTAAAACAAGATATTTGTAATCAACTTTCTACTTACAAAAACATCATTTTGCTTTGCGGACACTATAAAGGTATTGACCAAAGAATCAGGGAACATCTGATAACAAGAGAAATATCTATTGGCGATTATGTGCTTACCGGAGGGGAATTAGGTGCTTTAGTACTATCAGATGCAATTATCCGACTTATTCCTGGCGTTATTTCTGATGAGACTTCAGCATTAACTGATTCTTTTCAAGACAACTTACTTTCTCCTCCTGTATATACTCGCCCGTCTAACTATAAGGGATGGAAAGTACCTGAGATACTACTATCAGGAGATGATAAAAAAATTGAAAAATGGCGTGAAGAACAAGCAGAAATCAGAACAAAAACTAAAAGACCAGATATTTTAAAAGATAATTAAATTTTATCTTAAAAAGTTAGTTTATATTTCAAAAAATAAATTGTAATATTGCAAACCGATTTTAAAAAATAAATTTTTAGCCATGAACTTAGTCGATAGCATATCAAAAGAAGTTTCAACAATGAATGAATTTCCAGAGTTTTCCTCTGGTGACACCATTACAGTTTACTATAAAATTAAAGAGGGAAATAAAGAAAGAACTCAGCACTTTAAAGGAGTAGTCTTGCAAAGAAAAGGAAGTGGAACTACTGAAACTTTCACTATTAGAAAAATGTCTGGTGGTATTGGTGTGGAAAGAATTTTCCCTGTAAACTCTCCAATTTTGGAAAAAATTGAAATAAACAAAAAAGGGAAAGTAAGAAGAGCAAGAATTTTCTATTTAAGAGAGCTTACCGGTAAAAAAGCAAGAATTAAAGAAATTAGAAAATAATTTTTTCAAACAAAATATACTAAGCCCAAGAAATCGGGCTTTTTTATTGCGATAAAATCACAAATTCTGTTCTTCTGTTTTTAGCTCTCCCTTGCTTAGTTTCATTAGCAGTTATTGACTTTTTCTCACCAAAACCTTTATAATCTAACCTATTTTTCCCCACTCCATTATCTAGTAAAAAATGATGCACCTGCTTTGCTCTATTTTTGGAAAGCAGCAAATTATCTTTTTTCGCACCTACATTATCGGTATGCCCGTGAATAGCGACTTTTAAGCTGTTGTTTAAAATCAAATAATCGGCAAAAGCCGTAAGAATCTCTTTTGAAATAGCGTTCAACTCAAAGGAATTAGTAGCAAAATAGATATTATCCAACCTAAAAGCTCTGCCATCTCCTAGTTGCTCAATAGTAAAATCCATATTAGTTGGAAAAGAAAGAGCATCATCATTTGAAGATAGATAAGTAGAGCTAAAAGCAAACCCTTTTTTATTGATGGTTAGTAAAACATCATCATCTTCACCAAGTGTATATGCAGCAGTGTATTTTCCATTTTTCACCTGAACAATTTGCTTTTCCTTATTATTGATATTCTTCAATTCAATTGTTGCATCTTCAATAAGCAATCCATTCTCATCTTTTAACTCCCCTTTCAAAAACATAACTTTTTTTGGCTTGGCTGCTTTATACAAATCAAAAGAATACAAATCCCATCCTCCTACTCCATCCAATTGATTAGAAGCAAAATAAGCTTTAACGCCATCTGTACTAACAAAAAGCCCTAATTCATCAGAAACCGTATTGATTGGATAACCAATGTTTTTTGGCTTTTGCCAAGCACCCAAACTATCTTTTCGGCAGAAAAATATATCGTAACCACCAACAGAAGGAAACTGATTGGATGCAAAAAACATTGTCTCATTATCCGTATGTAAAAAAGGAGATTTTTCATTGTCTTTCGTATTGATATTTTCTCCCAAATTCTCAGGATTACTCCACTCCCCTTTTTCATTTTTTCTGATAATATACAAATCCGCTCCACCAAAGCCACCTTTTCTATCGCTAGAGAAAATAATGCTACTTCCATCAGCAGAAACTGATGGTTGCGATTCCCAACTATCTTTTTTGTTTATCTTTTTGTTAAACGCTATGATTTCCGACCACTCCTCCCCATTTTTGAAAGTATAAAATAAATCACAATTATTGTAGCCAGCTGGAGCCCGCTCGCAAGCAGTAAAATATAGCATTCGGTTATCAATAGTGATACTTGCACCACCCTCATTGGAGTTTCTATTAAACGGAAAAGGCATTGGTAAGCCAGCATTAAAAACAGCTGATTCTTCACTGCTAAAAATAAACTCTTCCGTTATAGTATTAGTCAAACTTCCAATCTCATTTTTCTCTCCCCTCCTAGTGTAAAAAACCAATTCTTGGTCAGGAGATAAAATGGGCAAATACTCATCTGCTTTGGTAGAAATCCCCTTAACTACTTGCGGATTAAATGGTACAGGATTTTGGATAATTTCTGCAATAACTTTTGCTTTTTCATACATCTTTTCTGCCTTTGATTTTGTTTTTTCCTCCAAGCCCAAAGCAATTGCCTTTTGCAGATATTTTTCTGCATTTACATACATTTTCCTGCTGAAATTAATTTCTCCCAACAAATAATATATTAATGGATTCTTATCTGGGCAAATTGCAATATAATTCAAAGCATTATCCTCAGATTCTAGTAGTTTGTTTAATTGATAAAAAGCTAATGCTTTTAAACGATTTACTTCTGCAACCTCTCCTGAATTTTTTATTTCTCTAAATACATTTATCGTTTGCTGAGCTTTTCCTTTTTTGATGAATTTTTCTGCCTTTTTGCAAATGCGTTTTGTTTTTCCTTTAGGCAGTTCACATTCTTGAGCAAAAGAAAATTGTAGAGAAAAAAGAAAAGAAAAAAGAAGAAATATTCGCATCTTAACTCATTAAATCCTCCTCAGTAACAGCTCGTAATTCACCCTCAGTAGCCGCAACAACAGTAGCCACAGTTGCATCCCCAGTTACATTTACAACTGTACGCAACATATCCAAGATTCTATCCACACCAAAAATAAGTGCCAAACCCTCAGTAGGGACATTAATAGCACCCAAAACAATCACCAACATAACCATACCTGCCCCAGGAACTGCAGCAGCACCAATAGAAGCCAAAGTAGCCGTAAGAACAATAGTCAATTGCTGTCCTAAATCCAACTCAATACCGAAAGCTTGAGCAATAAATACAGCCGCAACTGCCTGATAAAGGGAAGTTCCATCCATATTAATTGTGGCACCCAAAGGTAAAACAAAAGAAGAAACTTCCTCAGAAACTCCTAAATGATCCTCACATCTTTCCATAGTTACAGGCAAAGTTGCAGCAGATGAACTAGTAGAAAATGCCAACATTTGTGCAGGAGAAATTCCTTTAAAGAAATCAATATATTTAATTTTAGTAAACATCCTTAAAATTAAAGGATACACTAGTAAAATCATTAAAAGTAAACCTGCAATAACGGTAAGCGAATATTTTCCCAAAGCAAGAAACAAAGTAGAACTTGCACCAAAATCTACCACTAAACCACCCAACAATGCAAACACTCCATATGGAGCAGCTAACATAATTAAGTCAACTATTTGTAAGATGATATCGTTAATCCCATCAAAGAAACCTTTTACATAGAGTGTTTTCTCTTTTGGCAACATCACCATTGCGATACCAAAAAGTATTGCAAAGAAAATTACCTGCAACATATTACTGTTATTACTAGCAGATTCAAAAATATTAGTTGGTATTATATCCACTACAAACTGCAAAGGACCTGCCTCTTTTACATTTCCAGCAGCAGCAATTTTATTATTTGCTCCTGATTGAGTTGTTTCCGAAATTGCTATACTATCTTTATCAAAATCAGCACCAGGATTTACCGTATTTACTAGTAGCAAACCAATAGTTACCGCAATAACTGTGGAAGTCAAATAAATAGCAATTGTTTTCCCTCCTATCCTACTTAATTTCGTAATATCAGATAGTGATGCTACCCCTTTTACTAGAGATGCAAATACCAAAGGAACAGCTATTAACTTTAGCAGATTTACAAAAATTTTACCCCAAGGTTTTATCCAATCATTAGTGAATTGTACCCAACCCATTTTGGAAGCCAGAAGTCCGAATGCAACTCCTAATATCATTCCGATTATAATTTTCCAGTGTAATACTAGTTTTTTCATAGTTAGCTTGTGGCTTGTGATTATTAGTTTATGGTTTGTGGCAATACTACCAACAACAAACTACAAACCTATTATCTTTTATTATTCAATTATTATTTCCTTTTCTATTGTCTATCTACTGAATACTGTTTACTGATTTCTTTCTTTTCATCAGCACATTAACTCATTATCTTTTGTCTCAAATCTAATATCTTACTACTCATATCTATTTTTCATTGCTACATTAATCAATTGCTACATTTAATCTTTTCTCCACAGTTCCATCATCAAAGATATAAAATAGGAGGACATTTTGTTGCTTATTTACTTTTCTTCCCATTTCATCAACAAGGAAAAGGAGTTTCTTATTTTTGTTTTCAGAAATATTTGTAACAGTAGTAACACTACCGCTTTGCAAACTCATTCTCTGAAAATAGATGTTTAATTTCCCATTTCTAGTATCGCCCCATACTGCATTTAAAGTGTCATTTTCCACCGCTACACACATAAAATCGTTTCCACTTTCTGCAAGTATCGTATCGTATGCAATTTGCTGAGATGTAATGCTAAAGTTAGAAGAGAAATTAGTAGAATCTTTCCATCTAACTGAACCCCATATTTCGGATTCAGTTTGATAGCCATTAGCAGAACTATTTCTTCTATCTCTCCAAGTAATTACTAAATCACCATCTGAATCGAAATCTGCCCATACTAAATCCTGCATTTTCCCATTTCCTATATTATCATCATTTATTCTGATAGGATTAGACCAACTTATTCCTTCATCAAAACTTTCAATCATTACGATATCTTCATCAGAAAAAATTGTAGAAGGAAATAACATTACTAAATGATTTTCATCTGAGGGATTAGAAATTAACAAGTTTCCTTTCTTCATTAAAGTATCTGTAAGTCCTGAATTTGCTTGTAATGCAATATTATAGTTAAATGAATTTCCTTTTGAAGTGGATGAGGCTAAAATAAATTGTGCATATATATTTTGAGAAGGAACATAAGACGGGAAAATCGCATGAAATGTCCCATTAGATGAAACGCAATTTGTTGGCATAGGTTGAGTAATTAAACTACCAGCAAGAAAACCAGTAGTATCTAAATATCTCCAATTACTGAATGTATTCCCTCCATCATCTGAATACATAAAATACGGATTGTAAGGAGGGGATAATGGTCCGAAAACATTAGGATTCATTGATGTAATATAAATTGCACCATCATTTACGCCTCCTGATTTATCAATACTTATCCAAGGCCTATCAACAGGATATTTGCCAGGATCAGAATGTGCATTTATTACCTCCACAGGATTTTGCCAATTTAGCCCTCCATCAACTGATTTCACCACATATATTGCACCAGAATCAATTGCCGCACTAAAGTCAATATAGCATAAAAAGAGATTGCCGTTATTGTCAAACTCTAATGAAGGATCAGCTGAACCATAAACTGGGTTGATATGTGGGATATAGTTTTCTGATGACCAACTTTGACCTGCATCAAAAGTTACTTTTGTTTTAATTACAATATATTCTTGCCACTTGTATCCCATCCAAGCCACTACCATATGCTGTGAATTATTTGGGTTTATGGTAATGTATGGTTCTCCATCAAAAACCAAACCAGAAGAAAGATTTTGATTTTGTGATAAAACACAAAAAGGCAGGAATAAAATAAGTAATATTTTTTTCATTTTATGGTTTTTAGTTATTTTCTTCAAATAATTCAAACATAACTTCTCCATTTCCATAAGAGGAATTAAGATGCAATAATTCTGAAATGGTTGCAGAAATATCTATTAATTCTCTATTGTTTTGAAAAACTCCTTTTTTAAAATCAGGACCAAAGGCAAACAAATTTACATGCTTACAGCCCTTGCAATTGTCGCCATGAGAGCGAAAACCATCAGCCACACCATCTAAATGCCTACCATGATCATTAGTGATAAAAATGGTAGTTTTTCCAGCATAATTAGGACTATTATTAATGAATTCCCAAATGTTAAAAATATGTTTATCCGTATTTTTTATTGCTTGAATATAGCCATCCCAAGAGCCAGAATGAGCAGTAAAATCTGGCTCTCTAAATCCAATTAGCGCTAATTTTGGATTAGATTCTGACAACACATTTAAAAAACGATTAAGCGTTATACTATCATCCCTATAACCAGAACCAATTCCATCAATTCCACAATCAGTAAAAGGCAAATACTGATTATTCCACATAGAATTTTTGCAATTCCCAAGCACCTCTAATTTATCTTTACTATTTATAATACAAGCATTTTTATTACTTAAAGTGTCCTTTTTCAAAAAGTATTGAAAGATTGATGGATACAAAGGAAGTTCTGTTCCTCCATTATTAATATTTTGATAAACCCCAGTAGTAATGGCCGAGAATCCAGCAGTTGTGTAGGTTGGTCCATTATTATAAAACTGAGTAAATACCGCTCCAGAACCCTCAATTTCAGCAGAAAAATTAGGCATATATTGATATGAAGTATCTTGCCAAGATTCTGAATTTCTTTGTCCATCCACTACAACAATAATTACATTTTCTGTTTTGTATTGCTTTAATGGAGTTTTACTACAAGAAATAAAGATTACAAGCAACACAAATAATATCAACTGATGAATTCTCATTAAATTTTATTCATTTTACTTCTTAAATAAGCATCTACCAAAGTGAGTGCCATCATACTTTCTACAATAGGCACAGCTCTAGGAACAACACAAGCATCATGCCTGCCTTTTCCTTGCAACTCTACTTTATTTCCATCTTTGTCAATAGTGTTTTGTTTTTGCATAATAGTAGCCACTGGCTTAAAGGCTACCTCACAATAAATGTCATTTCCATTGCTTATACCACCTTGTATTCCTCCAGAGTAGTTGGTTTTAGTAGGAGCCCCCCTCTTACTCTCCTCCCAAAAGGAAAATTCACAGAACACACCACTTTGCCCCCTGCCAAGATGGGAATAGTTTGAACCCACCCCTTTCTCCCCTCCAAGGAGGGGACTATCGGAATTTTGTTCTTCTCTACCAACAAAGCCGTTTTGTTTTAATTCTTCTATTTTTTGAATTAAAGCATTTAAAACATTATTCATATCTTTCTTTAGTTCTTTATCATCAAAACGAATAAAAGTAACTCCAAGTTTTTCTAAAGTATCTTGCCTGTCTAAATCTTCTAAATATTTATAATCATGACTATTACCATCAATCTCAATTGCCAACATTAAATCTTTACAATAAAAATCAACTATAAACTCATCCATTGGTCTTTGCCTATCAAAATCTACTCCTAGTTTATTTTGCTTAATCTCATCCCAAAGTAACACCTCACTTAAAGTCATATTACTTCTCAGTTGTTTGGCGAACTCTTTCAACTTGGGATTGTAAGGTAAAAATTTTCTTCTACTTTCTTGATGAGAAACGCTTACCCCCTCTCCTTGGGTACACCCAACACTCCCCTCTTGGGAGGGGTTAGGGGTGGGTAAAAACTCGTCATTCACTTCACTTCCTTTACTAGAAGAAATATCCACACCTCCAAAGCCATATTTAAATCCATGTACCGCATTAATACTTAGCATTCCCTTTCCAATTTCTGCATGCAATTTATTAAAAACCGGCTCTCCCCAACCTACTGGAACGCCTGTTGCAATACAGCTAATTTCTCCACCAATGGTGTCGCCATTTTCTTTAACTCTCTCAATTTCAGAAATCATTTTATTCGCAATTTCAACATCTGGGCATCTAACAATAGTTTCATCTATCAAAGAAAAATCTAACTCTTTATGGCATTTATTCATTTTAACACTTCCAACAGCAGAAACATAAGCGCTAACCTCAACCTCAATTTTATTTAAAATTTGCTGAGCGATAGCTCCAGCAACCACCCAGTTTGCAGTTTCTCTTGCTGAAGACCTTCCCCCACCTCTATAATCTCTAATTCCATATTTTTTATCATAAGTAAAATCAGCATGAGATGGTCGATAAACATCTTTTATGTGAGAATAATCTTTGCTTTTAGCATCTTTATTTTTGATGATAAATCCGATAGGAGTTCCAGTTGTTACACCTTCAAAAATCCCTGACAAAAACTCTACTTTGTCACTTTCTTTTCTTTGAGTTGTGATATTACTCTGTCCTGGCTTTCTCCTGTCCAACTGCTTTTGAATAGCATCAAAATCAATTTTAATTCCAGCAGGACAACCATCAATAATTCCTCCAATTGCCTCACAATGCGACTCTCCAAAAGTAGTCAGTTGAAATATTTTTCCAATAGAATTTCCCATAAGGCAAATATATGAATAAAGATTGAGTCGAATTTTGTAATTTCGCCAAATATGAAAACAGTAATCAAAAATATTGCAGAGCTTATTCAAACTGAGGACAAAGCTAGAAAATGGGTGGCAGGAGATGATATGAAAAATATCAGCTCCATAAAGGATGCATTTGTTGAGATTGAAGAAGGAATAATTACTGCATTTGGAAGTATGGATGATTGGACAGGGATTGATGACTGGAACAATACAGAAATTATTGATGCTGAAGGAGGAATGGTTTTCCCAACTTATTGTGACAGCCATACACACCTAGTATTTGCAGCTAGCCGTGAAGGAGAATTTGTGGATAGAATAAACGGACTAACCTATGCAGAAATAGCAAAAAGAGGTGGTGGAATATTAAACTCTGCTGAAAAATTACAAAACGCTTCTGAAGATGAACTTTTTGAAGATGCACTAACTCGTTTAAATGAGTTAGTACAAATGGGAACCGGAGCAATTGAAATAAAAAGTGGTTACGGCTTAACTTTGGATGCTGAACTTAAAATGCTTAGAGTTATCAAGCGCTTAAAAGATAATTCGGATGTAACGATAAAAGCAACATTCTTAGGCGCTCATGCCCTGCCAAAAGAATTCAAGAACAATAAAGATGGCTACATGGATTTGGTAATTAATGAAATGCTACCAAAAGTTGCAGAGGAAAAATTAGCTGATTATGTAGATATATTTTGTGAGGATGGATACTTTACAGTTGATGACACGAAAAGATTATTAGATGCTGCTAATAAATTTGATATTCCTGCAAAAACCCATGTCAACCAGTTTAATGCAATTGGTGGTGTAAAAGCATCAGTGGATTTAGGAGCACTCTCAGTGGACCATTTAGAAGAAATGGCTGAGGAAGATTTTGAAGCACTTAAAAATTCTAATTGTATGCCAACTATTTTACCTTCTTGTTCATTCTTTTTAGGAATACCTTACGGACCAGCAAAACAAATGATGCAAAGGGGACTTCCTGTAGCTTTAGCAACTGATTATAATCCTGGCTCAACTCCATCAGGAAACATGAATTTTGTAGCCTCATTGGGATGCATACAAATGAAAATGACTCCAGAAGAAGTAATAAATGCAACAACAATAAATAGTGCTTACGCCATGGGTGTTGAACAAGAACTAGGAAGTATTTGTGTTGGGAAAAAAGCCAATCTATTTATCACTAAACCTATTCCAAGCTATGCATACTTACCTTATAGTTTTGGGCATAATGTAATAGAAAAAGTAATGATTAACGGAAAGGTAAAAGATAATGTAAAAATGAACTAATGTAGAAATAGTAAATTAGTTGTCATCCTGAAAAAAATAAAGGATCTCGTTTTTGAACTATTTTTTAATAATAACAAACCAAAAAAAATGAAACAAATTATAGAATGCGTACCAAATATATCAGAAGGTAGAGATGCGGAAAAAATAAAAATAATATCGGAAATTGTAGAAGAAATTGATGGTGTAAAACTCTTAAATGTTGATCCGGGAAAAGCAACTAACCGAACAGTAATTACCTTTGTTGGGGAGCCGCAACAAGTAATAGATGCTGCATTTTTACTGATACAAAAAGCACAGGAATTAATTGATATGAGTAAACACTCAGGAGAACACCCAAGAATGGGAGCTACTGATGTTTGTCCGCTTGTACCAATTGCAAATATTAGCATGGAAGAAACTGCTAAATGGGCACACAAACTAGGAGAAAGAGTAGGAACAGAATTAGGAATTCCTGTTTACCATTATGAAGCAGCTGCCAAAGAAGAAAAACGTAAGAACTTAGCTAATTGCCGTCAAGGAGAATATGAAGGGTTGTCAAAAAAATTAGTGGATGCAGAATGGAAACCAGATTTTGGACCTGCTGAGTTTAACAAATCAGTAGAGAAATCAGGAGTAACAGGAATTTCAGCTCGTGACTTTTTAGTGGCTTACAATGTCAACTTAAACACTACTTCAACAAGGAGAGCAAATGCAGTAGCTTTTGACATTCGTGAGGGAGGAAGAATAAAAAGAGAGGGAGGAACACTTTCAGGAAAAGTAATGAAAGATGCAGATGGAAATCCTATGAAAGAACCAGGATTATTCAAAGCAGTAAAAGGAATTGGCTGGTTTATTGAGGAATATGGAGTGGCACAAATTTCATACAACTTAACAGATATCAATATCTCTCCTTTGCATGAGGTATTCGACAAAACTTGTGAGCGTTCAATCGCAAGGGGAATGAGAGTTACAGGATCAGAATTAATTGGTTTAGTACCTAAAAAAGTATTGATTGATGCAGGAAAACACTTCCTTAAAAAACAAGAACGCTCAACAGGAATACACGAAAGTGAAATTATAAAAATTGCAATTAAAACTTTAGGGTTGGATGAATTAGCTCCTTTTAATCCTGAAGAAAGAATTATAGAATATATGTTGGAGGCGGATGCAAACAAACCTTTAGTCAATATGACTTTAACTGATTTTGCAGATGAAACAGCAAGTGAAAGTCCTGCTCCTGGTGGAGGGTCTATATCAGCTTATTGTGGTGCTATGGGTGTTTCTTTAGGTGTAATGGTTGCTAACCTTTCTTCACATAAAAGAGGTTGGGACGATAGATGGGAAGAATTCTCTAATTGGGCAGAAAAAGGAATGGCTTACCAAAGAACTCTTTTAGATTTAGTAGATGAAGATACTAATGCCTTTAATAAAATTATGGATGCGTTCCGTTTACCAAAAGATAATGAAGCTGATAAAGCTAAAAGACAAGAGGCAATACAAGCAGCTACAAAATATGCTATCCTCACCCCTTTTAAAGTTATGGAAACTTCTTATAACTCCATGGAGGTAATGAAAGCTATGGCTGATTTTGGAAACCCTAATTCAGTAACTGATGCTGGTGTTGGTGCATTATGTGCCCGTACTGCTGTTATTGGTGCTTTCTTAAATGTAAAAATTAACTGTGGAGATTGTGAAGACAAATCCTTTGTTGCTGACATCTTAAAAAGAGGACAACAATTAGTTGATGATGCATGTGCCCAAGAAGATGAGATTATGAAAATTACGAATTCAAAAATATAAAATAAAACTATGTCAGAAGAAATGAAAGCCTGCCCTATTTGCGAATGTCCTTATGGTTATTCTACAGGAGATGATTCTTACACTTGCCCTGAGTGTTCTAATGAATGGAGTCCAAAAGAAGTAGCATTGGAAAATGGATTACAAGTAATTGATAGCAATGGCACTCGTTTACAAAATGGTGATAGCGTTATCGTTATCAAAAATTTACCAGTAAAGGGAGCTCCAAAACCAATTAAATCAGGAACAAAAGTGAAAAACATCCGCTTAACAGAAGGAGAGCATAACATCAACTGCAAAATTGATGGATTTGGTTCCATGCAACTGAAATCAGAATTTGTTAGAAAAGCTTAATGAAAAAAGAACTAGATACATTTTTTAATTCTACTCTTACTAATGCTTTAGAAAAATTATCAGTTGACAGTAGAGAAGAATGGGGAACAATGACCGTAATACAAATGATTGAACATCTAATTCAATCTTGCAATATGATTCATCAAAACAATACAAAAATTTTGATACAAGAAGAGTATATACCTAAAGCAATTGCTTTTTTGTATTCCGAGAAAGAAATTCAAAAAGGAATAAAAGTAGATGAGACTATTGGTTATTCTTTTTCTGAAGATGATAAGAAAGATTTAGAAGAGTTAAAATCTAAATTATTAAATGAAGTAAAAAAGATGATTTCATTTTTAGAAACTAATACTAGTTTTAAAGCCATTCACCCCTATTTTGGAGAGTTGAATTCTGAGCAATGGTTTCTATTTCAAAAGAAGCATTTTACTCATCACTTAAGGCAGTTTGGTTTGCTATAAAAGCCCCACTCTCACTTACATCATAAAAAGGAATGTCCCATTTAAGGCATTCCTTTTTTATTGCCTCCTTTTTATAGTATCCAACTGAGGAATCAAAAATGAGCAATTTACAGTTGATATTTTCAAAATCAATATTTGCTTTTTCAGATACAATAACATAATCAAATTGCAATTCATTGAAATAAGTTGGTTTTTCAAAATCCTTATCCCAAAGTAGTATTTGCTTATCAAAAAACTGAATAAAGTTTCCTTTTTTGAAATAATTATCACTTTTAAAAATTGAAGGAACTAAAGTCGATTGCTTAACTCTTCTTTCCCACCTATAATGCATAATATGAAAACGCATTTTACTTTGATTATTTGCAAGATTTTCATCCGCAATAAAGTAGTTTTTAGATCCATCAACAAAATCAATTGCTCGTTCTTTTGGAACATCATACACTATAAAATACTGCTGATTTTGCATTGTTGTTTTTTCATACAACTGAATAAAAACAAGCAAGATTGCCAAAGATAAAGCCACTTTTATTCCTTTAAAATTCTTCTTTATCACAGAGGGAATCATAAGCAAAATAATAAGATAAATCAAAAAGGTTTCCAAAGTAGAAATACTAATGCCAAGCGTTAAAGAATAAGGTAAGGAATCCACCCATTCCACCGAGAAATTCAGGAACAAAAGCATTTTATTTACTGCCCAAGCAATGTAATTTGGTAAAACAGGAATCGCACTAATTACAAAAAGTAAAATGCCGCCATTTATAATAAAAGTAGCCAATGGAATTACAAACAAATTAGAAAGTAAAAAATAGTTAGGAAACTGATGAAAATAATACATTCCCAAAGGAAATGTAGCAATTTGAGCTGCAATAGAAACAGCCGTGATTGCCCATATTTTATCCATTAACCAATTAGTTGGGCGATACAAATTATACAATTTGGGTTGCAAATAAACAATACCCAAAACTGCCAAATACGAAAGCTGAAAGCCTACTTTCAAAATGATGTAAGGATTATATAAAATAAGTACAAAAGCTGAAGCCGCCAAGGTGTTGTAAATATTGGTTTGTCGCTTTAAACTAGCCCCAATTGTAACAAAAGAAAACATAGTGGCAGCACGCAAAACAGAAGGAGACATTCCCGTTAATAGTGCGTAAGCCCAAAGACAAAGAACTAGCAAAATAGCTTTTAAGTAATTGCCGTATTTTATTTTATCAAAAAAGAAAAGTAAGGAGCTTATTACCAAGTAAATTATGCCAACATGCAAACCAGAAACCGCTAGTACATGCATAGCACCAGAACTGGAATATGTAAGGATTGTATCTCTATCTAACATATCTTTATAACCGAGCAAAAGTGCAGAAGCAACCGCCAATTCTTGCTGCCCAAATTGATGACTTTTTAGCATACTTAAAAGCTCTTTCTGCCACTTAGTTGCACCAGCCATTACGGAAAATCCTTTTTGTTTTTCTAACAGTTTCCATTTGTCATTGCTAAGGTATTGCTGATGAAAAATATCAGAATTTGCCAAGTACTTTTTATAATCAAATTGTGCGGGATTTGTCGGCTCATCAATTTCTTTCCAATCAGATTTTACTACTATTTTATCGCCATATTGCAAATTACTGGAATGTGAATCTTTCTCTAAATACAAAATTGCATTTCCTATTGTATTTTGCAAAAAAGAATCATTTTGCATGGCAATAACCTCTACCTCTATTTTTACCGATTTTTCTTTTGCAATAGCATCTTCTTTTAGCTCTGCAATGCAATAATTACTCTCAAATTTTGAAAAATGAGTTGCTTTACCAATGCTTTGATAATGAGTAGTAATAAAACAAGAGAAAATAAAAAGCAGTAGATAAACTGAAAAACCAAAGATCCATCTATTTTTATACTTATTTGTATAATTTTTAAAAATAATTACCAGAAGAAACAAAAAGAACACAAAGAGAATTGAAGGGAAAAATATTTCTTTATTAAAAGAGAAGAAGATATTACAAAGCACCCCAAATACTAATGGAATTAACAAACGAAAAAGTGGTAATTGATTCCAATAATTCATATTCTTTTATATCTTTGACAAAAAATTTAACACTATGAAAACACTTAAAATTTCATCCTTTCTACTTATTTGTTGTTTTACTTTCAGCACTTTGCAAGCTCAAACAGTGGTTAAAACTAATAAAAATAAAAAGGTAATAGTAAAAAAGAACAATAACAAAAAAGTTATTGTTAAAACTAACAAGCACAACTCGCATGGATCTCATCATGTAAATACGCATAATGGCGGACATCATTCTCATCATAATGGAAAAGTAATAGTAAAAACAAATAGAAATAACATAATTGTAAAAAAACCAAACCGACCAAGACACATAAAAAAACCAATATTAAACAGAAGAGGATATATTTGGATAACTGGATATTGGAGGTGGAGCGGACATTCTTATATTTGGGTAAAAGGATTTTGGGAAAGAGAAAGACATGGCTTCCATTGGCATGAAGGATCTTGGGAAGAAACACCTCACGGATTCTTTTGGGTGGAAGGGTATTGGTGTGATATTTATTAAAATTAAAAAACCAGAAAATGAAAAACTTAGTTTACTTATCAGCAATTTGCATATTAACTTTTAGTGCTTGTGATGTAGAAACTGGTGGCTGTACCGATCATGCAGCAATTAATTACGAATCATTTGCTGACTATGATGATGGTAGTTGCTTTTATCAATCAGATGTTGTTTTTTATGAAGATGTTGCTGCAGCTGTTTATTTTGATGCACAAAATGTAAATTTCTTGGATATTTATGTAGAGGGAGATTATGTTGGAACGCTTCAAGCAAATTTAGGCTTTACATATACTCCCGATTGTTTTCCTATCGATCCTGATGCGGTTCATTTTACTTTGGAATGGGATAATGCTCCTGCTACTTCATTTACTTGGACTGTAAGAGATGGCACTGGCTATATGTGGTATAACGGCACAGAAACTGTTGTTCCAAATGATTGTACACCAATGCAACTTAGTTGGAAAAAAATAAAAGAATTTAATAATTTGCAGTAAGCAAAAAAAATTTATTATGAGTAAAAAATTAATTTACACATTTTTGCAGTGTCAATCCTCTTTTCTGCTTGCAAAAAAGATGAGGAAGATAATACGCCCTCTACGCCTGCAACATTAGAAGGTGGGGTTTGGGATGTTACACATCTATTATACAATGAGGAAGAAGGATATTATGTAGGAGGATATCCTAATGGAACTAAATATATTTTTGGTGAAATAGAAGTAGATATTATTCCTGCGGATTCAAATCTATCTATAACATTGGAATTTAAAAATGATGGAACTTACACAACTACTCAAACAGAAAATGATACAACTATGTATGATGGTTATGGTGTTTGGTGGAAACAAAATAATACACTTACCATTGACACTAATACTATTTGGGAGATTAGTCGGTTAACTTCTACAAGACTAGAAATAAATTCAACATCTATTGACACGCTTACAAGACCTTGGACTGGTGACACTGTTTGGTTTACCTTTTGGCATGCAGAATACACAATGGATAGAACAACTATTCTGCCCACAAATACAAATACCAAGCAAATACAAACAGATGAAAAGTCCCTTTTCAATTCATTTATTGATAAAAGAAAATAACATCATTTATATTATTTAAAAAAAGTCACCTTTTCAGATGACTTTTTTTGACCACCATTTTTAACACACCCCTACCCTTACATTCACATGGGTTCAGTACATGCTTTTTAGAGGAGAGTAAATAAAAAAAGCCTAGCAAATGCTCGGCTTTAATCTCATATCTTAATACTAATTACTAAAATCTATCTTTTACCCTCCAAAGTCATCAAATCTTACATTTTCAGCAGGAACTCCCCAATCATCACACATCTTAACAACTGCATCATTCATCATAGGAGGTCCACAGAAATAGAACTCAATATCTTCAGGAGCTTCATGTTTACTTAAATACTGGTTAATTACAGCATTATGTACAAATCCAACAAAACCATCTCCTTCAGTATCATTTACATCTTTCATTTCTTTCCAGTTATCACTTTCCTGTGCATCAGATAATACTAAGTAAAATTTAAAGTTAGGAAAATCTCTTTCTAATGAACGGAAATGCTCAATATAGAATAACTCTGCTTTTGATCTACCACCATACCAGTAAGAAACTTTTCTTCCTGTTTTTAATGTTTTAAATAACTCATAAAGGTGAGAACGCATTGGCGCCATACCTGCTCCACCACCAACATAAAGCATTTCAGCATCCGAATGGTTAATAAAGAACTCTCCATAAGGCCCTGAAATAGTTACTTTATCTCCAGGTTTTTGATTAAAAATATATGATGAAGCAACACCAGGGTTGATATCAGCCCAAGTTCCTTTATCTCTATCAAAAGGTGGAGCTGCAACCCTAACATTCAACATAATTTTTCTTCCTTCAGCTGGGTAAGAGGCCATAGAGTAAGCTCTTGTAACTTCCTCATCATTCTTCATTACTAAATTACGCATAGCAAATGGTCCTTCAGCCCAATCTTTTTCAAATTTATTTGGTTCTCCTGGATGATCCTCAGGATGAGCTGAAATATCCATATCAGAAAAAGGAACTTCACAATTAGGAATTTCAATCTGAATATAACCCCCTGCCTCATAAGGCATATCTTCAGGAATTTCAACAACAAATTCCTTAATATAAGTTGCAACATTATAATTTGAAACTACTGTTGCTTCCCATTTTTTTACTCCAAAAACTTCTTCTGGAACAGTAATTTCCATATCCTCTTTTACCTTTACCTGACAACCTAATCTCCAATTATCAGCAATTTTTTTACGGCTAAAGTGTGGCTCTTCAGTAGGCAATATACCTCCACCTCCACTGTGAACTTGGCAAGTACACTGCACGCAAGTACCTCCACCTCCACAAGCTGATGGCAAGAAAATCCCTTCATTACTAAGAGTGTTTAAAAGCGTTCCGCCACCTTCTACTTCAATTTCTTTTTCTCCATTTATCTTTATTTTTAATTTTCCTGCTGGAGATAATTTTGATTTTACAAAAAGTAATACTCCTACCAAAGTAAGAATCACTAGCAAGAAAACTGCTATAC
>CAYVKX010000017.1:0-27933 GCA_964452095.1 uncultured Weeksellaceae bacterium | reverse complement strand
TTGGTATTCAGTAATTTACAAAGATAAAATTCTTTTTAAATTATCATGAACCTTAATGAATTATAAGTATTTTTTGATATTTCATCTTCACATATTATACCTGTTACATTATTAAACTCAAAGCTACCATTCAATATCAAGTTTTGCTGTGCCTTTGTGTTAAAGGCACAGCAAAATATTAATGTAATATAAAACCCCCTTTTCATTATCTAAATAAAGTTATTTTTTCTGTATATAAATTCTCCCCATTACTACTTACTATTTGACAAAGATACAAAACATTTGGCAAATGTCTTAGACTTATGGTAAGTGCTGTATTATTATACATAGTATAAGAGTTTGTAACATCTCCTTTATTATCTATAATATTAAGTACTGCAGACTCAATCTCACCTAAGTCTGCTTTTATATTTAAAATATCTTTTGTAAGGTTTGGAGCTTCTGAAGATGTAATTACATTTAAGTTCAATAGTACTGCAATAAAAAAATTCAACATAGTTTTATATTTTTTGGTTAATAATGATGCAAACATATAACCAACAAAACGATAAAAAAATACTAAAAAATATACCTATATAACCAAACCATGAATTTGGTCCAAGAGAGAGTCCTCCCAATCCATATACATCATAAATAAACCATTGAAGTGAATTGGTGTCAAGTTGATGCTCTACACAATAAGGTAAAACTTCATTATCTTCAAAGCTGCCGTTAATAAGGTATTGTCCTTTAGTTTCTAATTGAAAAAATAAAAAGACAACCCCTAAAATATAAGCTTTAGAGAACATTATTTTGTAATAATAAATTGTTTGGTCTCAGCAATCTTTAAATCTTCTTCAGTTGTAATTTTTAAGTTTTTTTCTTCTCCTAAAAGAGTACTGATTTTTCCGCCATTACTTTCTAATACGGAAGCATCATCTGTGAAAAAGAGAGAAAAATTTTGTGTGTAGGCATCTTTTATGGTACTTGCAAAAAAGCATTGTGGGGTTTGTACTTTAAAAAGCGAACTTCTGCTTACTGCTTTAGAATTGTTTCCCTCCACTTTTCGTAAAGAATCTTTTACTGGCACAACAGGAACTATACCAATTTCTTTTTTGGTGGCAGTTATTAATTTATCAATTAGAGTTCTGGAAATGAGCGGTCGCACTCCATCATGTATGGCTACAATACAATTGTTATCTATTGTTCTTAAGCCATTTTTTACAGAGCCAAAACGGTTTAATCCTCCAGCAATCAAAGTGTGCTTTTGTGTAAAATTATATTCAGTGCAGAGCTTGTTCCAATAGTCAAATTGAGAAGGAGGTAAAACCAAAACAATCTGCTCAAAATGAGAAAATTGTTTTATGGTGTGCATCAAAATGGGTAAACCGCATAATAGTAAAAACTGCTTTGGGATATCAGCATTCATCCGATTCCCCTTTCCGCCAGCTACTATTAAAGCAACTTTTTTCATTTTAAATAATCAGCATTGCATCTCCATAAGTATAAAAATTATACTTCTTTTTTACGGCTTCTTTGTATGCTTTCATTGTAAAATCGTGCCCAGCAAAAGCGCTTATTTGCATCATTAAAGTTGATTTTGGTAAATGAAAATTAGTCAATATACAAGTAGGAACTTTAAAATCGTAAGGAGGGAAAATGAACTTATTAGTCCAGCCATCAAAAGGAACTACCCTATTTTTTGTGGTAGTAGAACTTTCAATGGTCCTTACGGAAGTAGTTCCCACCGCACAAATTCTTTTGCCCTTATCAATACCACTGTTTATAGTATTTGCAGCCGTTTCTGTAATCTGTATTTCTTCCGAATCCATTTTGTGTTTGGAAAGGTCTTCCACTTCTACATCTCTAAAAGTTCCAAGCCCAACATGCAAGGTAACTTCCGCAAAATCAATTCCTTTTATTTCTAGTCGTTTCATTAATTCTCGGCTAAAATGTAAGCCAGCAGTTGGTGCAGCAATCGCTCCACTATGCTTTGCATAAATGGTTTGATATCTCTCATCATCATCCTCTGTTGGCTCTCTATTTATGTATTTTGGAAGTGGCGTTTGCCCAAGGCGAGTAAGTGTTTCTTTAAATTCATCATAAGAGCCATCATACAAAAATCTAAGCGTTCTTCCTCTAGAAGTGGTATTGTCAATTACTTCTGCAATTAATTCTTCCTCCTCCCCAAAATAAAGTTTATTTCCAATTCTTATTTTTCTGGCAGGATCAACAAGCACATCAAAAAGGCGACTATCTTTATTTAATTCTCTAAGCAAAAACACCTCAATTCTTGCTCCTGTTTTTTCTTTATTTCCGAAAAGGCGAGCTGGGAAAACTTTGGTATTATTAAGCACCATCACATCTCCCTCATCAAAATAATCAATAATATCTTTGAATTTCTTGTGCTCAATTTTCCCAGTATCTCTGTGCAATACCATCAATTTTGATTCATCTCTGTTTTTAGCCGGCTTAGTTGCTTTTCTTGCTTCTGGTAAGTTGAATACAAAATGCGATAGTTTGTATTTCATTATTTGGGATTTCATTGCCATAATATTAGATTTTTAAGGCGCGAATATACTACATTCGCAGGCAGAAGTCAAGCCTTATTGCAGTTTGATTTTTTCTTCTGTTTCTTTTAAGCTAAAAGCACTATCTAAAGAATAGTCCCCAATTTTTGTTCTACAAAGCTTTGATAAATACGCTCCACTCCTAAGAGCCAAACCAAAATCATTAGCAATTGATCGGATATAAGTACCTTTACTACAGCTAATTTTAAAACTAATAATTGGCATATTTATCTCTGTAATTTCAAAGCAATGAACCACCACTTTTCTTTTACTTATTTCTACTTTTTTATTTTCTCTAGCAAATTCATACAGGCGTTTACCCTCTTTTTTTAGTGCTGAAAAAACAGGCGGTTTTTGCATTATTTCTCCAACAAATAGTTTTGTAGTTTCTTCTAATAATTCTTTAGTAATATGAGCAGTTTCAAAGCTTTGATTTATTTTAGTTTCCAAATCGAAACTTGGAGTAGTAGCACCTAAAGTAAAAGTGCCAGTATAGGTTTTTTCTTGCCCTTGAATTTCATCAATTCTTTTGGTGAATTTTCCAGTGCAAACAATAAGTAGCCCAGTAGCCAGAGGGTCAAGCGTGCCGGCATGTCCTACTTTTATTTTTTTTATTTGGAGTTTTTTCTTTATTAGGTTTCTTACTTTTTTAACCACATCAAAAGAAGTCCATTCCAAAGGTTTATCTATTAAAAGTAAAGCTCCAGAAACAAAATCAGTTTCTGTATTAAAGTTGCAAGGAGTTAAATCTGACAAGGAAATTGATGGCTTAAAAATAATAAAATGGTAATAATTCCAACTGCAAAACAGTAGTAAGAAAAATATTTTAATTGACTATTTTTTACCAATTTTATCATCCATTTGCAAGCAATCATTCCCGTGATAAATGCAAAAATAAAACCAACTAAAAGAGGTAAAAACTGACTGTTGCTTGTCACAATTTCTCCTGAAAAAATATCTTTTGCCATTTTCCCAAAAATTAAAGGTACTACCATTAAAAATGAAAATCGGGCAGCTTTTTCTTTATCAATTCCAAGTAGTACAGCAGTAGATATTGTAGCTCCAGAACGAGAGATCCCAGGCAAAATAGCAATTGCTTGGGAAATCCCAATAAGTATAGCACTTTTAATCCCTACATTTTTCTCAGATACTTTTGCTCTGTCGGCCAAAAAAAGTAATGCCCCAGTTACTAAAAGCATACCTCCTACTAATATTAATTGTCCACCAAAAAGGGCTTCTATTTCCGTTTCAAAAAACAAGCCAACCATTACGGCAGGAATCATAGAAAGTACAATTTTTAAAGAAAATTGGAAGCTTTCATTGTCTTTAAATTGAAAAAGTCCAACAAAAATTTCGGCTATATCTTTTCTGAAAATTATGATAGTAGAAAGAGCAGTAGCAAAGTGCAAAACCACAGTCATTAGCATACTTTCTTCTGCCAACATATCAGAAGGGAAAATACATTTTGAGATTTCTAAATGCCCACTACTGCTTACGGGTAAAAACTCTGTTAATCCTTGAATAATTCCAAGAATTATAGCCCTTAAAATTTCCATTTTTTACTCGCCTTTTGGTTTGTGCATTATTGCAAAAATCTCTACAATAAATCCTGCAGTAATTAGTATTGGCGCAATGGTTAATCTTTGAGTATCAAAAATAGCATCACTAAAAACAGTAGGGTCATCCGAACCTCCACCAATCATTAGTATAAGCCCCACACAAATAAGTACTACTCCTACAATTAGTAGAATGTAGTTTTGTTTTGTAAATGCAAAATCAAGTTTGTTTTTTTCCATAGTTATAAATAAATTTCACTTTCTTTAATTTTCAGGTATTTCCTAAGCGCAAAAAAAGTAGATATCCAAGTAAATAAAATTCCAGCCACAAATATACAAGCAAAAATAATACCCATACTTTTAAAATCTTGAATGTTTAAAAAAGTGGGCATATCGTTTTGCAAAAGTTGAAAAACTGCCGCCAACATACTAATAGCCACAAGTGAACTGTACACACCATTGTAAATACTTTCTGATAAAAACGGGCCTTTTATGAATTTATTTGTTGCCCCAACCAATTTCATAGTGCGGATTAAAAATCGTTTGGAATATACAGAAAGTCGGATAGTATTATTAATCAGAGTGAAGGAAATAATAAAAAGTAAAATGCAAAACAAAAGTAGAAATATGCTCATTTTTTGTACATTATTATTAATTCTCTCTACCAAATCTTTTTGGTAAAACACCTCATGAATCAAATCATTTTTGCTGAGTTGCTGTTGCAAAATAAGCAAACTATCAGCATTGGCGTAAGATGCTTTTATCTTAATATCGATAGATTCCAGCAGAGGATTAAATCCTAAAAATGTAATAAAATCTTCCCCCAATTCTTCTTGCAATTGCTCTGCAGCATCCTCTTTGCTTACCCAATTTGTTTCTAAGGAATAGGGTTTAGAGTCAATTAATTTTTGCAATTGCATAATATCTACCTCTTTCACATTCTCTTTTATCATCACTGAAAAGCCGATATTTTGCTTTACATGATTGCTCAGTCGGTTGGCATTAATTAGTAAAAAACCCAAAATTCCTAGAACAAAAAGAACCAAAGACATACTTATGACTATTGAGATAGAAGAGGATTTTAGTTTAGTTTTTACCGACATAGATTTTAATTGGTGAATATCAATTGCCAAAAATAAAAAATTCATTCAGTATTTCTTTAACTTTGCCAAAACTTAAAAAAATTGATGGATTATAATTTTGTAGACATAGAAAAAAAGTGGCAAGATAATTGGAGAGCAAATGAAACTTATAAGGTTTCAGAAGATACTTCAAAAGAGAAATATTATGTGTTGGATATGTTTCCTTATCCATCTGGAGCGGGTTTGCATGTTGGCCATCCACTAGGTTATATTGCGTCAGATGTTTTTGCTCGTTATAAAAGATTGAATGGTTTTAATGTTTTACATCCAATGGGTTATGATTCTTTCGGTTTGCCGACAGAACAATACGCTATACAAACTGGAATTCATCCTGCAATTGCTACCAAAGAAAATACAGATAGATATAGAAAACAGCTAGACCAAATTGGTTTTTCATTTGATTGGAGCAGAGAAGTGCAAACTTCAGACCCAAATTATTATAAATGGACGCAATGGATTTTTAAGCAATTATTTAATTCATATTACTGTAAAGATACAGATCAGGCAAGAGATATTTCTGAATTATATGAATGTTTTTCTGAAGAAGGAAATGTAAGATTAAATGCAGTTTGTGATGAGAATACTCCTCAATTTTCCGCAAAGGTTTGGGAAAGTTTTTCTGAAGAAGAAAAAGAAAATATTTTATTAAAATACAGATTAGCATTTTTATCGGATACTTGGGTAAATTGGTGTGAAGGGTTAGGCACAGTTTTAGCAAATGATGAAGTAAAAGATGGACTTTCAGAAAGAGGAGGATTTCCTGTAGAACAAAAACTAATGAAGCAGTGGTCCTTAAGAATTACCGCCTATGCAGACAGATTAATTTCTGGTTTAGATACAGTAGATTGGTCAGATTCAATAAAAGAAATTCAGAAAAATTGGATTGGGAAATCAAAAGGAGCTTCAGTTAGTTTTTCTGTAGAAAATTCGGACAAGAAAATTGAAGTTTTCACTACAAGACCAGATACTATTTTTGGTGTTAACTTTATGGTTTTAGCTCCCGAACACGAATTAGTTTCTGAACTAACAACTGATACCCAAAAACAAGAGGTTGAAACTTATGTAAATAAGGCAAAACTAAAATCTGAAAGAGATAGACAAACGGATAAATCTGTAAGTGGTGTGTTTACTGGGTCATACGCAATTCATCCTTTTACAGGAAAAAAAGTTGCAATTTGGATTGGAGAATATGTACTTGCAACCTATGGAACAGGAGCTGTAATGGCAGTACCATGTGGAGATCAAAGAGATTGGGATTTTGCAACTCATTTTGGTATTGAAATCATTAATATTTTTGATGGAAATGATGTAAGTGAAAAAGCAAATGAGGAGAAAAATGTAACGATTTCAAATTCTGATTTTTTGAATGGATTAAAAGCTAAAAAAGCAATGAATTTAGCGATTTATAAAATTGAGGAAGGAGGTTTTGGGAAGGGTAAAATAAATTATCGTTTACGAGATGCAATTTTTAGTAGACAAAGATATTGGGGGGAGCCATTTCCAGTTTATTACAAAGAAAATACCGCTTATATTTTAGATGATGACAAGCATGTAACACTTCCTCCTGTAGATAAATATTTACCAACTTCAACTGGAGAACCACCACTTGCCAGAGCAAAAAAAGAAGATTGGAATGTGTTTGAAGGAGATAGAATGGAAACAAATATTATGCCAGGTTGGGCAGGAAGCTCTTGGTATTTTTTAAGGTATATGGATCCAAAAAATGATGGTGAATTCTGTGCAAAAGAAAAGTCAGATTATTGGGGGCAGGTAGACTTGTATATTGGTGGTGCAGAACATGCGGTTGGACATTTATTGTATTCTCGTTTTTGGACTAAATTTTTGTATGATAGAGGATTTATTTCTTTTGAGGAACCCTTTAAAAAGATGATAAATCAGGGGATGATCCTAGGAAGATCTTCTTTTGTATACAGAATAAAAGATACAAATACTTTTGTGAGTTTTGATAAAAGAAAAGAGCATAATACTACTCGCTTGCATGTGGATATCAATTTTGTAGATAATGATATTTTAGATGTAGAAGCGTTTAAAAATTGGAGAGAGGAATATGCTGATGCAGACTTTATATTAAATGATGACGGGAAGTATCTGTGCGGACATGAAGTAGAAAAAATGTCAAAATCAAAGTATAATGTGCAAACACCTGATGAGTTAGTAGAAAAATTTGGAGCGGACACTTTAAGACTTTATGAGATGTTTTTAGGCCCGTTAGAACAATTTAAACCTTGGGATACAAAAGGGATAAATGGAGTTCATAATTTCCTAAGGAAGTTTTGGAGATTGGTTCACAATTCTGAAAATAATTTTATTGTTTCTGATGAAAAACCATCAAAAGAAAATTACAAAACACTACATAAAACTATTAAAAAAGTGGAGGAAGATATTGAAAGACATTCTTTTAATACGGTAGTAAGTACTTTTATGATTTGTGTAAATGAATTAACAGAACAAAAATGTAATAGTAGAGAAATTATTTCTGACTTTACAGTTTTACTTTCTGCTTACGCTCCTCATATTTCAGAAGAAATTTGGAGTAAATTAGGAAACAATGATTCAGTAACTATTACAGAATTCCCTAAATTTAATGCAAGTTATTTAGTAGAATCGGAAATCAATTATCCTGTTTCGTTTAATGGGAAAATGAGATTTAAAATTTCACTTCCTGCAGAAATGACAAAAGATGAGATTGAAGCTGAAGTGATGAAACACGAAAAAACAGTTCATTATTTAGATGGTAATTCTCCTAAAAAAGTAATTATAGTGCCAAAAAGGATAGTTAATATTGTAATGTAAAATGGGAATTAAAAAGGGGTTATTTTTATTACTGTTATGTCCACTAATTACACTTTCACAAAATAATTATCCCTTTCAACTTGGCGAGAGTTGTACTTACCGAATTCATTATGGTCCTATCACTGCTGCTTACGGCACGCTTACGGTTAAAAGCTTGGAAAAGCACAATAATAAGGAGTGCTTTCATTTTGAAGGAATTGGAAAAACCAATACCTTTTTCGATTATTTTTTCAAGGTGTATGATGAGTATATTTCTTATGTAAATGCGGACTCATTATTTCCCAATCATTTTATTCGACATGTGAATGAGGGAGGGTATATTATTAAGCAGAATTATCTTTTTGATACTGAAAAAAAGCAGGTTTTGGCAGAGGATTCAATTTATAAAATCCCAACAAAAACGCAAGACATGCTGTCGGCTTTTTATTTTACAAGAGCCATGCTAAACAAACAAAATGTAAAAAAAGATTCCATTTTGGAAGTTAATATTTTTATGGATGAAGAAAATTATCCAATGCAAATTAAGTATGAAAATAACGAGATTATTAAAACTAAATGGGGCGAAATTGATTGTATGGTTTTTTCTCCACAACTGCAAGAAGGCAGGGTTTTTACAGATGAAGAAAGTATGAGAATTTGGATTTCAGATGATGAAAATAAACTGATGATAAAAGTAGAAACTAAAATTATTGTTGGTGTAATTAAAGCCGAGCTTTCTTCTTTTGAAGGTTTGAAAAGTCCATTGTCAATAACTGATTAAAAACCCATGAAAACTCCATTCAATTTTCTGTAAATTGCGGCTATGAAAACAAGAACTATTGGCATCTTATTTTTAGCATCACTTCTGCTACTTACCATTTTAAATTTTTCAAATTGTAATAGTGCAAATGGTGATAGTGCTAATGTAGAGATAGAATACGCTCCAAATACAGAATACGGTATTGCTACCGATTCTTTTGAGGTAATAAAAGGAGTGATAAAGCCAGGGCAGGTGCTTGGAGAAATACTTTACAGAAACCATGTTGATCATCCTGAAATTGACAAGATTGTTAAAGCATCAAAAGGAATTTTTGATGTAAAAAGAGCAAAAGCCGGTCAGCCCTTCACAGTGTTTTGCACTAAAGATTCTAATGCCATTGCACAATGTTTTATTTATGAAGAATCTCCAATTAATTATGTGGTTTTTGATTTGCGTGATGAGATAAAAGTTTATAGAGGAGAAAAAGAAGTGGAAATTAGGATGCGAACCTCTTCTGGCGAAATTACCTCTTCTCTTTGGAACGCCATAATGGAAAATAATATGAGTCCGGCTTTAGTGATGGAGTTATCCAATATTTATGCTTGGACAATTGATTTTTTTAGAATTCAAAAAGGAGATAAATTTAGAGTTTATTATGAAGAAAAATTTGTTGAAGATGAATTTGTTGGAATTGGAAGAATTTGGGCAGCAAAATTTACACATCAATCTGAAGAATTTTATGCATTTTATTTTAAAGAAGAAGGGGAAAATTTTGGCGATTATTTTGATGAAAATAGTAAAACTTTAAGAAAAGCATTTTTGCGCGCCCCACTTAATTTTTCTAGGATAAGTTCAAAGTATAGCAAAAGAAGAAAACATCCAGTAACTGGTAGAGTTAAGGCTCATTTAGGAACAGATTATGCAGCACCTAAAGGGACGCCAATACTATCTACAGCAAATGGGAGAATTACAGAGGCAAGATACAAACGCAATAATGGAAATTATGTAAAAATCCGACACAATAACACTTATACTACTCAGTATCTGCACATGTCAAAAATAAAATCTGGAATTCGACCAGGAGTACATGTAAAACAAGGAGATGTAATTGGATATGTTGGAAGTACTGGTTTAGCTACTGGGCCACATGTTTGTTATCGTTTTTGGAAAAATGGTGTGCAAGTTGATCCGTACAAACAAAAATTACCGCCCTCCGAGCCAATGAAAAAGCAAAGTAAAGAACCTTTCAAATTAGTAAAAGACAGTTTAATTCAGTATCTTGCAGAGCCAAATAGCTAATGCGAAATGCTACAAACAAAAATCTTTTTTAAAAAGCAAATAATAGTTTTTTTATTGCTATCAGTGCAAATTCTTTTTGCCTACAACTTTTCTTTTCCTTTTATTGAAAACAAAGGGCAATTGCCAGAAAACATTCAAGCAAAAGTAAATCTTCCAGGCGGAAGTTTATTTATTGAAAATGGCGTTTTTACTTATCATTTTTTTGATCAGCAAAAACTATCCGATATTCATCATTTAAGAACTAAGGATAGAAATATAAAAACCCACGCATTCCAAGTTATTTTCAAAAACACTAATGAAAATATGGAATCGTCATTAAAAAATAAAAGTCAATTTTTTGAAAATTATTTTGTAGGAAAAGACAAAAATAAGTGGACAGAAAATGTTCGTCATTTTCAAATGCTTGTTCAAGAAAACATTTACACTGGCATTGATTTAAGAATATATTCTTATGAAGAAAATCTGAAATACGACCTTATAGTAAAAGTGAATTCTAATCCAAAAAATATAAAATTAAACTATAAAGGAGTAGATAAAATTTTTATCAAAAACGGAAATCTGTATGTGCAAACATCCGTAAATACCATTACCGAACAAAAGCCATTTGCTTACCAAATTATTGGAGGAATAAAAAAAGAAGTTGCTTGCAATTATAAACTAAAAGGCAAAACTTTAAGCTTTGAATTTCCAAATGGCTACAATAAAAATCAGAAACTAATTATTGATCCAACACTTATTTTTTCTACTTATTCTGGAAGTACGGCAAATAATTTTGGCTATACCGCCACTTATGATGATTTTGGATTTTTGTATTCTGGCTCTACTGCTTTTGGGCTTGGCTATCCCACCACATTAGGTGCCTATCAAATCAATTTTTCTGGAGGAACAGGAAGCGGAGGAACTGATATCGCTATCACAAAATACGATACAAGCGGCACAGTTGCAATTTACTCCACTTATTTAGGCGGAAGCAAAGATGAGTTGCCCCATTCTATGATTGTAAATTCAGCAAATGAACTTTTTCTTTTCGGTACTTCTGGCTCTGATGATTATCCAATAATCAGTAATGCTTTTCAAACTAATTTTGGCGGAGGCCCTTCTTTTTTACCCTCTGGAATTGGAATTTCATATCCTGATGGTTGCGATTTAGTGGTTTCTCGCCTGAGTGGAAATGGCGGAAATCTTTTGGCATCTACTTATATTGGCGGCACTGAAAATGATGGGTTGAATATTGCTGGAAAATTAAAATTCAACTATGCAGATGAGGTGCGTGGGGAAATTGATATAGACAAAAACAACAATATTTATTTGGCAACTTGTACTCGCTCTACCGATTTTCCAATTGTTGGAAATGTGTTTCAGCCCAATTTGGATTCTTTGCAAGAGGGGGTAATTATCAAAATGGATAACCAACTCTCTAATATTATTTGGAGTTCGTATTTGGGAGGTAGAGGTTTGGACGCTATTTACTCTTTAGCTTTGGATGATGACGATAATATTTATGTTACGGGAGGTACTACTTCAGATGATTTTCCAACAACTGCAAATGCACTAAACCCTAATTATTTGGATTCTTTGCGTGCAGATGCTTTTGTTTCTTACATTTCAAAGGATGGTACACAGATTTTTTCTTCCACTTATTTTGGCTCTGCTGAGTACGATCAAGCCTATTTTGTAGAATTGGATAAATTGCAAAATGTATATTTATTTGGGCAAACCAAAGCCAGTGGAAATACGCTTATTCATCAAGCAAACTATAATGTTCCTGGCGGTGGAGAATTCATTTCAAAGCTTACAAAAAATTTGGATGTGCTTTTACAATCCACAGTAGTTGGAGCAAATACCGGCAAACCGAATATTTCCCCAACTGCCTTTTTGGTGGATGTTTGCAACAAAATTTACATAGCGGGTTGGGGTTCAAGTATTGGAATAGGAAATGCGGGAACTACTTTTAATTTACCAATAACATCCAATGCTTTTCAAAGCAATACGGATGGAAACGATTTTTATTTGATGGTGTTAGACGATAATATGAGCAATTTAATTTATGCTACCTATTTTGGCGGAAATCAAGCCACAGAACATGTAGATGGGGGGACAAGCCGTTTTGATAAAAAAGGAATAGTTTATCAATGCGTTTGTGCTGGTTGCGGTGGCTATTCTGATTTTCCAACAACTGCTGGGGCAGTTTCTGCAACTAATAATGGTGGCGGAAATTCATCCTGTAATAGTGCGGTTTTCAAATTCAACTTTGATTTCCCAATGACTATTGCCGATTTTTCTGCTCCTTGGGTGGGTTGCGATACCACTATTTCTTTCCAGAATTTGAGCACAGAAATTGGGACTAGTACTTTTAATTGGGACTTTGGAGATGGTAATAATTCTACACAAGAAAATCCTACACACTCTTATAGTCAAAATGGAATTTATGATGTAACGCTTATTACAAATAATCCTGCTTCCTGCAATGTCAGTGATACCATTATCAAGCAAATTTATATTTTATCGAACTCATCAAGTAGTATTCAATCTATTCAAATTTGTAAAAATGAACAAATCCAGATTGGGCTTTTGCCAGTAAATGATCCCACCATTTCCTATTTTTGGTTTCCATCCTACGGACTTAGTAGCATTACAGTATCCAATCCTTTTGTTACAACTGATTCTACCATCAATTATCAATTGCTAATTTCAAATGGCACTTGCACAGATACTGTTTTTCAATTGGTGCAAGTAAATGAGATAAATGTGGAGGCAGGAAACGATACTTCTATTTGTAATAATCCTATTTTGCTTAGTGCAAATACAAATGGATTGACAACAGATTTTTGGTGGTCAAGTAATAATAATTTTTCTGATACTTTGAGTGTAGATAGTATTTTGCTAGTGAGCAATCCGCAATATTATTTTGTAAAAGTAACAGATGGAAATTGTGAGGCAACCGATAGTGTAGAGCTCAAAACCCAAAATATTGACATCACGCTAAGTGGAAATTTCGCCATTTGTTTTGGCGATTCGGCTTTTGTGAAAGTAAATAATTTACTAACAACTGTTCCGCTTATTACTTATGATTGGAACCCAAATAATTTAAATTTTAGTTCAGACTCTTCTTTTGTTTGGCTCTTCCCTGATTCTTCTTTTTGGCTTTTTGTTGAGGTGCAAAATCAGGATGGCTGTGAGTTGCAAGACTCCATTTTTATTGCGGTAAATTATTACCCAATTTCAGACAGTATTTGGGCAAGCAAAAACCCAATTTATAAAGGAGAAAGTACCACCTTAAATATTCAAACTAACTATAATGTACTTTGGGAAACTGGCGATACTACTAATCAGGTTGAGGTTGCTCCAATCAGTGATTCTTTATTTAAGGTGGAGGTGTATTCTGATTTTGGCTGCAGTATTTACGATAGTATTTTTATTCAAATTTTAGATGTGTTTTGTGATCAGGAAAAGATAAAAATCCCCACTGCTTTTACACCAAATAATATACCGCCCAACAATACTTATCGTATAGTGGATAATGATGGAATTATCACCTCTTTCAAATTGGAGATTTTTAATCGTTTCGGGCAAAAAGTGTATGCTTCAACTGATAAAAATGGAGAGTGGGATGGCACTTTTAGAAACGAATTATTAGCTCCACAAGTATTTGATTTTTATTTGGAATTGGAATGTTTTGGCGGCAAAAAATTATTTAAAAAAGGAAATATTACCCTTATTAGATGAGATTAATTATTTTGATATTATTGCTTGTTTTTGCTTTTAATTTAAAGGCACAGGACATTCATTTTTCACAAATTTCTGTTTCCAAAATAAGTTTGAACCCAGCTGTTGTCGGTAATCAATCAGCTGATTATAAAGCAACTTTTCAAAAAAGAACGCAATGGGCAGCTGTGGCAAATCCTTTTAGTTCCATTGCTTTTAGCATTGAAGCAAGAGATATTTTTAAAAGCACATCAGCAGGATTTTCCTTTGTAAATGATGTAGCAGGTGATGCGGATTTTACCACTTCTAGATTTAATGCAGCAATTAATAGGGCTTTTTCGATTGATAGCGACAAACAAATTTCAGCTGGGATATTGCTTGGATTTGCACAAAGAAAAGTAGATTTTTCAAAACTTGTTTTTGAGCAAGACGAACAATTACAAAACCCATCTTTTACTTTTTTTGATTTGGGGATTGGAGGGAATTTCAGCAATATTGTAAATGAGGATTTTTCATTTATTACGGGTTTTGCCGCTTACCATATCAATCGCCCAGAGCAAACTTTGTTGGCAGATAAAGAGGTGCAATTGGAGGAAAAATACAATACTTATTTCTTGTCTTTTTATCGGTTAAATAGTTCCGTAATTTTGAATCCATCTTTAATATATAGCAGGCAAGGCAAAAGTGCTGAGCTTGTAGTTGGTTCGGTTTTAAGGTATAATCTTCAAACTAATATCAATCTTATTTCCCAACTTTTTTATCGGTTGAATGATGCAATTATTCCAGCTTTTGGCATCAATTATAATAGCATTACGGCAGTGGTGAGCTATGATGTAAACACTTCTGATTTGATAGCTGCAAGTGATTATAAAGGAGGGTTTGAGTTTTCCATTGTTTATGTTTGGAATAAGAAGAAAAAATCGGTAGAGAAAACAAAATATTGTCCTAGATATTTATGAGAAATTACATCAACATATTACTATTTTTTCCTTGTCTAATTTTTGCACAAGACAGCATAAAAATTGAGCATTTATCCTCTGCCATCAATTCTGTTGGGGCAGAACTCAACTTTTTGGAAGATGAAAAAAATCATGCTTTTTTTACGGCTATAAGAGATGATAATGATGATTATACATCTTCTATTTATGCAAGCGATTTTCAGCTTGGGCAGTGGAGCAAAGGGAGTTATTTTTATGCTTTCAACTCTGATTTTGCACAAAGTGGAAACTTATTTATTAGCAAAAATAAAACTGCTTATTTTACTTTCTGTAAAGCAGATATTTGTGCTATTTATAGTTCAAAATTTAAAAATAACAAATGGACAAACCCAAAGAAATTAGATGCAAGAATCAATCAAAAAGAATCAACTTCTACTCAGCCAACAATTGCAGAATTTGAGAGTAAAAAATTGCTTTATTTCGTGTCGGATAGAAAAGGTGGTTTTGGTGGAACAGACATTTGGGTTTGCACAATTGATAGCAATGGAAATTTTGGAAATCCTGTAAATTGCGGAAACAAAATTAATTCCAAAGCTAATGAAATCACACCATTTTTTAATGAGTATGATGGGGGGCTTTATTTCAGTTCAAATAGAAAAAATGGAATGGGTAGCTTTGATATTTACTCTGCAAAAGGCAGTTTAACTATATGGGGGGACCCCACAAAATTAGCACCTCCTTTTAACACCTCTTTTGATGATATGTATTTTGTTTTTAGCAGTAAAAATAAAGGGTATTTTTCTTCTAATCGCTCTCCCGCTTTGTATTTAGATAAGGAAAATTGTTGCAATGATATTTTTTCATTCGAGATAATAAAGGAGAAAAGAACAGCAGAAATTATTGAAAAAATAAATGATGATTTGCCGCTTTCCCTTTATTTTCATAATGATGAGCCAGATTGCTGCACTATGAATACAAGTACAAACCTCACTTATAAGCAATCCTATATTTCCTATTTTTTAATGAGAGAGAAGTATCTAAAAAATAGCCATTCCAAAGAAAAAATCAATGAGTTTTTTACCGAAAAATTACAAGCAAATTTTAATCAACTAGATAAAGTTTTGCTAAAAATAAAAAAGGCATTGCAAAAAGGAGAGCAAATAGACCTGCAAATAAAAGGATACGCATCTCCACTTTTTAAGAGCGATTATAATATCAACTTATCGAAAAGAAGAATTTCCTCTCTTTTAAATTATATGGAAGAATTCCAAAATGGGAGTATTACGCAATACCTAAAAAATGGACAATTATCAATTGCTGAATTGCCTTTTGGAGAGATGGAATCAAACCAAAAAGTAAGCGATAATCCAAAAAATAAAAAATTATCTGTTTATAGTGTAGATGCTGCAATGTCCAGAAAAATTGAGATTGTTAGAGTGAAAGGGAAGTTAGTTGTTAGATAAAAGAAAAAGTTTATTTGTTGAGCTGTTGATTCGTTTAGTTGATATTTTAAAACAACTAGTATAAGTAGTTAACGGATAAACAAATAAACAGTCAAATGCCTTATCAGTTACACCTGAGTTAGTGTAAATTCATACCCCTCCATAATTTGGTTGCAAAGCATTTTTTTACAAGCTTCATCAACTTTTGAAGTTGCAACTTCTTTGTTGTCAGCCTCAATTTCTAATGTAATATGTTTACCAATTCTTACATTTTCAATTTCTGCTAAACCAACATTCCCCATACTTGCTGAAACAGCTTTTCCTTGAGGGTCTAGTAAAGATTTAAGTGGCATTACATCTATTTCTGCTCTGAACTTCATAATTATAGTATATTATTTATTAGTGATAAAATCAGGTACAAAATTACAATAAATGGGATAGCAGCAAACTGAAATACAAAGAATAATATTACTGCAGATAAAATAAGTATAATTCTAAATATATTTAAGCGAGAACTGATGCTTTCCTCTTTGCTTATTTTAAGAGAAAATAAAGGCATTTCAATTACTAATAGTATAGGCATAATTATTGCAATAATTGATAAGAAAGTTAAATCATAAAAAAATGGGAACAGATCAATTTCAATAAAAGGTATTGCAGCAATAAATATTGCAAGTGCAGGAGTTGGTAAACCAATAAAGGAAGTAGTTTGCCTAGTGTCAATATTGAAATTTGCTAAACGGTAAGCTGATAAAATTGGAATCAACAATGCAAATAATTCAGGAAAGAAGAATCCATATAACTGGCTTTTTTCTAATAAATAGGGGTGATTTAAATCAAACATCCAGTGGTAAAGAATAAATCCTGGAGCCACTCCAAAAGTAACCATGTCTGCCATGGAGTCTAATTGTTTGCCAAGCTCTCCGCTTACTTTTAAAAGGCGAGCTGCAAGTCCATCAAAAAAATCAAAAAAAGCACCTAAAAAAATACAAAAGGAAGCCACTTTTAAGTCCCCTTGAAAAGCATAGATGATTGAAAATAATCCGCAAGTTAAGTTAGCAAGGGTAATTATATTTGGGATATTTCTTTTGATTGCATTCATATCAGCAAAAATATGATTTTATTTGTAAAACTTATGAGAAAATTATTTTTAGCACTATTAAGTGGATTGCTATTGGCATTTTCATGGCCAGAAATTGGCATATTTCCTGTGTTGTTTTTTGCCTTTTTACCTTTACTAATGGTAGAAAATGAATTACATAATTCTACTGAAAAGAAGAAAGGAAGAAAAGTGTTTTGGTATTCCTTTTTAGCCTTTTTTATCTTTAATGCAATAACTACTTACTGGGTGTATCACGCTACACTTTTTGGAGCAATTGCTGCTTTTATTGTAAATGCTACTTTAATGGCTACAGCTTTTTGGTTGTTTCATAAAGTAAAAAGTGCGACTACTAATCGCTTGGGGTATTTGTCCTTTATTGTTCTTTGGATATCTATGGAATACCTGCACTTAAACTGGGATTTATCTTGGCCTTGGCTCATTTTGGGTAATGTTTTTGCAAATGTTCCTAATGTGGTGCAGTGGTATGAGTTTACAGGATTTTTGGGTGGTTCATTATGGGTACTTGTTATGAATGTGTTACTTTTTAAGTTGTATAAAACTAAAGATAAGAAGAAAGTAATCTTATTGCCATTACTAGTATTGATGTTGCCTCTTTTTATTTCTCATCATATGTATTTGGATTTTAAAACTGAAAATAAAGACACTTTAGATGTATTGATTGTTCAGCCAAATATTGACCCATATACTGATAAATTCAATGTGGGATATGAAAAGCAGTTAGATGATTTTATCGCTCTTGCAAAAACTGAACTTACGCAAGAAACTCAGCTGTTAATTGGCCCTGAAACTGCACTGTTGGAAAGGATTTGGGAAAATAAATTGGAAGCAACTTATAGTGTAAGGAAGTTTAGGGAGTTGCAGAAGGAATTCCCAAAGTTGAATGTAATTGTTGGGGCTAGTACCTATAAAATGTTTGGCCATGGAGAGAAAAAAACTGCCACTGCTCGCCAAATAAGGAATGAGCAAGTATTTTATGATGCCTATAATTCAGCAGTTTTTATACCTGATACTGGAGAGGTAAAAGTTTATCATAAAACAAAACTAGTACCAGGTGTGGAGAAAATGCCTTTTCCGTACATACTTGACCCATTAGCAAAATTGGCTGTTAATTTGGGAGGAACTTCTGGTTCTCTAGGATGTTCTAATACCCTTCATAATTTTAAAATTGATAAGGTAAATGTTAAGCCTCTTATTTGTTACGAAAGTATTTATGGAGAAATGAATTTTTCTAATTCTGATTTGATTACTATAATTACAAATGATGGTTGGTGGAAAAATACGGCAGGGTATCAGCAACATTTTTCTTATGCTAGTTTGAGAGCTATTGAACAGAGAAAAGCAATTATTCGCTCAGCAAATACAGGTATTTCAGGAGTAATTTCATCTAATGGTGATGTATTGCAAGAAACTAATTGGGATGAAGCAATGTGTATTACAGCTGATGTAAGTTTGAATAGTAAGCCAACTTTCTATGCTCAGTTTGGTAATTATATTGGGAGGCTTAGTCTGTTTGTTGCTTTTATGCTACTGATTACTTCTTTTGTAAAAGGGAGGTTGAGAAAATAAAAAACCCACTCTTTTCAAAGTGGGTTAGATAAAATATTTTAGCAAAATTATTCGCTATCTTCTTCATCTACTACATCTATTTTCACTTCCACATCTGTGCTATCTGTTGAAGTTTCAATACTCACTGTAGTGTCGCCATCAGCTATTGTAACTTCAACAATTACTGTTTCAACTTCTTGTACATCACCCTCAAGAATATCTGCATTTACCTCTTGACTTTCAATATTAAAGCCACTGTTTAGCGGACAGGTACTCCCTTCTCCGCATTCGCAATTTGCGATAAATAAATAGCCCAATAATAGAATTACGAGCCCCCAAGTAATTGGTTTTTCCATATTTCCCATGATCTTAATTTTTAGTTAGTATGGGGCAAAGTTATGAAAAATTATTTTAATCAGTTTTTTTGTTTTTGTAATAGGGTGAATTATACAAAGAAAATCCGTAAAAACTTTTACTTTTGTGATATGAGAAATCAATTTGTTTATACCATAAAAAACAAAAATCAGTTTGCTGAAAAACTAATTTATTGGGCAAAGAAATTTGAGTATTCTTGCTTTCTGGATTCTAATATTAGCGGACAAGAAATGCCAAAATATTATGGAGAATTTGATTTTTTGTGTGGACTTGGAGTACGAAAAATTTGTAGCCCTAAAAAGGATTCTTTTCAGGAGTTAAAATCATTTCACAATAAATATAAGGATTGGATGTTTGGCTATTTTTCGTATGATTTAAAAAATGAAACAGATAATCTGACTTCTAATAATTTGGACAATTTGCATTTTCCAAGTCTATTTTTTTTCATTCCAGAATTTGTTTTTAGCATGAAAAATGACCAATTGCAAGTAGATACTTTTTCTGATAAAAAGCAAGCTGATTTAATGATTGCTACAATAAAAAATCAAAATTGTAATAAGGAATTTTTCACGGATTCTTCTTTTCAAAAAAGGGAAAGCAAAAAAGAGTATTTGCAAAAAATAAAGCAAATAAAAGCACATATCAAAAGAGGTGATATTTATGAAATGAATTATTGTCAGGAATTTTATGCAGAACAGGTGCAACTAAGTGCAGAAGCATTATTTTCTCGCTTGAACCAAAAAGCAAAATCTCCATTTTCTGCCTTTTTGCATTTGCAAGATAAATATCTTATTTGCTCAAGTCCTGAGAGATTTTTAAGAAAAGAAAATCAGCAATTATTATCCCAGCCAATAAAAGGAACACGCAAAAGGGGGGAAGGCAAGTGGGAAGATATTCGGCTGAAAAACGAGCTGAAAAAGAGTGAGAAAGATAAATCAGAAAATGTAATGATTACCGATTTGGTAAGAAATGATTTATCTAAATTCGCTAGCAAAGCAAGTGTGAAAGTAGAGGAGCTTTTTGGGGTTTATTCCTTTGAAAAAGTGCATCAAATGATAAGTACAATATCAGCAGAATTATCTTTAGAATTTCATTTTATAGATGCTATAAAAGGAGCATTTCCAATGGGCTCAATGACGGGGGCTCCAAAGCGAAAAGCAATGGAACTTATTGAGCAATTTGAAAGTGCAAAAAGAGGGCTTTTCTCAGGCAGTGTGGGTTATATTTCTCCAAATTCCGATTTTGATTTTAATGTGGTAATAAGAAGCGCTTTGTATAATAGCACCCAAAAATATCTTTCGGTAATGGCAGGTGGGGCAATCACTGATAAATCGGTAGCTGAAGAAGAATATGAAGAAAGTTTGCTTAAAGTAGAATCAATTTTTGAAGTTTTTTTAAAAAAGCAATGATTTTATGAAAGAAAAATTAGTAGCATACATAAAAAAAAATCATCTGTTCGGCAGTGCGGAAAAACTAATTCTCACCATAAGCGCTGGAGCAGATTCTGTAGCTTTGGCTCATCTTTTCAAAGAGTTGAATTACGATTTTATTTTAGCTCATTGTAACTTTAATTTGAGAGGAAATGAGTCGGATGAAGATGAAGTATTTGTGAAAAATTTAGCAGAAAAATTTGGCGTAAAATGCTTTCTGAAACAATTTGAAACAAAAGATTTTGCAGATAAAAACAAGCTGTCTATTCAGATGGCAGCAAGAGATTTGCGCTACAAATGGTTTGAAGAATTAAGAGTAAAACTAAACTATGATTTTATTGTTACAGCCCACCA
This sequence comes from uncultured Weeksellaceae bacterium, assembly GCA_964452095.1. Taxonomy (GTDB): domain Bacteria; phylum Bacteroidota; class Bacteroidia; order Flavobacteriales; family BACL11; genus DUAL01. The sequence goes on along the minus strand of CAYVKX010000017.1, from coordinate 6,922 downwards.
CAGAGATGATGATATTGAAACTTTTTTTATCAATATTTTAAGAGGAACTGGAATAAAAGGAATGCTAGGCATACAGCCCAAAAAAGAAAAAATTATCAGACCTCTTTTACCTTTTAGTAAGCAAGAAATTTATGATTTTCTGCAAACAAACAAATTGGATTTTAGAGAGGATAGTAGTAATAATGATGTAAAATATTTAAGAAATAAAATTCGACTCCAACTTCTTCCGCTCTTGCAAGAAATGAATCCTTCCATTGCAGAAACTATCAGTAAAGAAATGGAATATTTAAGTGGAGTTTCCGCTATTTATTTTGCAGAAATTAAGAGACAAAAAAATAAGATTCTAAACAAAAAAATGGATGCTCTCAGTATTTCAATAGAAGAATTAAATAAATTAAAATCGCCTCAAACTTATCTGTACGAGTTTTTAAAACCATTCGGATTTTCAAATGTAGAAGACATCTTTTTGGTAATTGCAAGGCAGTCGGGTAAGCAATTTTATTCTACTACTCACCGCATAATTGTGGATAGAAATGAGCTGATTATTCAGCCCATTTTTGAAGAAAAAATGGAAGAATATTTCATAGAAGAAAAGAAAACAGAAATAGTTTTACCCATACATTTGTCATTAAATATTTCTGAAAATTTAGCAATTCAAAAGGATAAAAATATCGCAATGCTCGATTATGACAAATTGCAGTTTCCCCTTAAATTAAGAAAATGGAATAAGGGAGATTTTTTCTATCCTCTTGGCATGAAGTGCAAGAAAAAACTAAGCGATTTTTTTGTGGACAACAAAATTTCAATTCCTGAAAAAGAGCAAGTTTGGGTGCTTTGTTCTGGGCAAGAAATTGTGTGGATTGTGGGCAGAAGAATAGATGAAAGATTCAAAATATCAGAAAACAGCAAAAAGACGTATATTGCGCAACTTTTATAGAAACTCAAAAAATGAAAGAAACAAAATTTGTAGAAAAACAATATTTGGGGCTTAATAAAATGTCTCTTTCCAGAAGAATTGCTTTGGCACTTTTTTGTTTTGTGGCATATTATTGGCGTGAAAATCACGAAAAATCTGGGGATTTATTTTTCCTTATGGGAGGAATTATTTTAGTAATTTCTGTCTTATTAGTTTTTATATTGCATTTTGAAACCAAAATACAAAACGGCAGCATCATTTTAGATGGGCTTTGGACCTCCAGAAAAATAAAGATAGATTTAGGGAGCATTCGGTCGGTTAAAAAAGTAATCTACAGCAAATATATTTTGAATCGTTCCGTTTACAACTTGCACTTAAAAGGGACTATTCGCTTTTATACAAGAGGGACTGACGCAATAGAGCTTACCGATAAAGATGGGCTTATATATTTAATTGGGAGTCAAAAATCGGAAGAATTAGAAAGAATAATTAATGAAGAATTAAATAATAAATAATGAAGAAAATACTTTTTTTAATTGCATTTTTAGTGATAGGAATCTTTACTAACGCACAAATTTATGATCCTGTTAAGTGGGAATTTTCTCAAACACAACTTTCTGATAAAGAAATTGAATTGCAGTTTAAAGCAAACATTCAAGAACATTGGCATTTGTATTCTCAGCATATTGATGATGAAATAATTGCTACAAAATTTACATTTTTTTATAATGGAGATACAATTAATGTAAAACCTGCAGAAAGTAATTCTATTGAGCAATATGAACCATTATGGGAAATGACTTTAAGGTTTTTTGAACATGAAGCAATTTTTAAGCAAAAAGTAACTATCAATTCGACATCCGATATTCAATTAGGAGGTTCTGTTGACTTTATGGTTTGTGATGAAGCCCAGTGCTTACCTCCAGATTATTTAGAATTTACTTTTGATTTAAAAGGAGTAGAGGATATTAAAGAAGATGAGGATGCACTTATCTTTACAACTGCAGAAGCACCAGAACAATTAGATTCACTAGAGAAAAAGGATGAGAATACTTCTTCTAAAAAAGGAATGTGGGCATTATTCTTCATTGCTTTTTTTAGTGGATTTGCTGCACTTTTAACCCCTTGCGTTTTTCCAATGATTCCCCTTACCGTTAGCTTTTTTACAAAGCAAAGTAAAACAAAAGCAAAAGGAATTATGAATGCTATAATTTATGGCGTTTCTATAGTAGTAATTTATGTGGCGTTAGGAGTTGGGGTTTCTTCAGTTTTTGGAGCAGATGCCCTAAATAATATGGCAACCAATGTTTATTTTAATATAGGATTTTTTGTACTTTTAGTAGTTTTTGCCGCTTCATTTTTAGGAGCTTTTGATATTTCGCTTCCAACTTCTTGGGTAAATAAATCAGAGAGAGCATCTGATAGAGGAGGGCTAATTGGAATATTTTTTATGGCATTTACTTTGGCTTTGGTTTCCTTTTCTTGCACAGGGCCAATTGTAGGAACGCTACTAGTGGAAGCGGCCACAGGAGGTTTTATGGGGCCAATTATTGGTATGCTCGGATTCTCTTTAGCAATTGCTTTACCTTTTGCACTTTTTGCAGCTTTCCCTGGATGGCTCAATTCATTGCCAAAATCGGGTGGTTGGCTTAATTCTGTAAAAGTAGTATTAGGATTTTTAGAGTTAGCTCTTGCCTTCAAATTTTTATCGAATGCAGATTTAGTTTTGCAAACGCATCTTTTGGAAAGAGAAATTTTTATTGCTATTTGGATTGTAATTTTCGCTCTACTTACTCTGTATTTACTTGGAAAATTAAAACTTGCTCACGATTCTGATTTACCTTATGTTTCTGTTGGGAGATTGTCCATGGCAATTGTTACTGGGGCTTTTACAGTATATATGATTCCAGGATTATGGGGCGCTCCACTGAAAATTATTAATGCTTTTCCTCCCCCAATGCAATATAGCGAATCACCTTATGGAGTAGGGAATTCTCAAGGAGGAACAATTGCAAATGTCCATGAGGAAGAAGGACAACATTTAGGACCGCAGGGAATTATGGTTTTCCATGATTATGATAAGGGAATGGAATTTGCAAAAGAATCAAATAAAGCAGTTGTGGTTGATTTTACGGGGTGGGCTTGCGTAAATTGCAGAAAAATGGAGGAACAAGTATGGTCGGATGCTAATGTAAAAAATATGCTAAGCAATGATGTGGTGCTTATTTCACTGCATGTAGATGAAAGAGAAAAGTTGCCTAAAAATGAGCAATATGAAACCCATCTTGCCGGAAAAACTAAAAAAGTAAAAACCACTGGTGATAAATGGATGGTGCTTCAAGCCAATACTTACGGCACTAATTCTCAACCTTATTATGTTTTCTTAAATCATGATGAAAAGCAATTAATTGAGCCTGCTAACTATCAAGATTATGGAACGGTTGAGCTTTTTACTGATTGGTTAAATAGAGGATTATCAGAATATAACAAATAGAAAATGCTTGTCAAAACTTATGGTAGTGCGGTAAGTGGTATTGATGCCACCACCATTACTATTGAGGTGGATATTACAAGAGGAATCAAGTTTTATTTGGTAGGATTGCCGGATAATGCCGTAAAGGAAAGTGAACAAAGAATTCGTGCGGCACTTAAAAATAATGGCTATAGAGTTCCTGGAAAACAAATTGTAATTAATATGGCTCCTGCCGATATTCGAAAGGAAGGTTCGGCTTACGATTTACCACTTGCTATTGGGATATTGGCAGCCAACAAAGAATTTGAAGATAGCAAATTAGCGGACTATATCATTATGGGAGAACTCTCTTTGGATGGAAGTATTCTGCCAATAAAAGGGGCTTTGCCTATTGCAATTCAAGCACAAAAAGAAGGATTTAAAGGAATTTTCTTACCAAAAGAAAATGCAAGAGAAGCCGCTATTGTTAATGATTTGGATGTGTATGGCGTTTCTAATTTGGGGCAGATAATCGATTTTTTCAAAGAGGAAATAAAAATAAGCCCAACCAAAGTAGATACCAGAAAAGAGTTTTATGATGGACTGAGGAAGATTTCTGCCGATTTTTCGGATGTAAAAGGGCAAGAAAATATAAAAAGAGCTTTAGAAATTGCAGCAGCTGGAGGTCATAATGTAATAATGATTGGCCCGCCAGGAGCTGGGAAAACCATGCTTGCCAAACGAATGCCGGGAATCTTGCCGCCACTCTCTTTGCAAGAAGCATTGGAAACTACAAAAATTCATTCTGTAAGTGGGAAATTAGCTGCAAACGATACACTTATGACTTCTCGTCCTTTTCGCTCGCCACACCACACGATTTCAGATGTGGCATTAGTTGGCGGAGGAACTCATCCCCAGCCTGGAGAAATATCATTGGCACACAATGGCGTTTTGTTTTTAGATGAATTGCCAGAATTTAAAAGAACGGTATTAGAGGTAATGCGACAACCAATTGAGGATAGGGTGGTAACAATTTCTCGTTCCAGATTTACTGTGGATTATCCCGCAAGTTTTATGTTGGTTACCTCCATGAACCCTTGCCCTTGTGGATATTACAATCATCCTGATAAAACTTGTATGTGTGCTCCAGGAATGGTGCAAAAATATTTGAATAAAATATCAGGGCCACTTTTGGATAGAATTGATTTGCATGTGGAAGTTACACCCGTAAATTTTGAGCAGCTGACCAATAAAGAAAAAGGAGAAAGTAGTCAGCAAATTAGAGAAAGAGTAATAAAAGCAAGAGATTTACAAGAAAGCCGATTTTCAGAAAACAAGAATATTCATGCCAATTCGCAAATGGACACAAAGCAAATTCAAAGCCATTGCAAGTTGAATGATGAGAGTCAGCAACTACTAAAAACGGCAATGGAAAAATTAGACCTTTCTGCTAGGGCTTATGATAGAATCCTGAAAGTTGCAAGAACCATAGCCGACTTGGATAATGTTGAAAATATTAGTTCCGCTCATATTGCGGAGGCAATTCAATACCGCTCCTTAGATAGAGAGGGTTGGGCAGGATAAAATTTGTATATTCGCACCTTAAATTTTAAAAAAAATTATGGTAAAAAAGAAAATAATTACTAAAAAATCGGAACAATTTTTAGAAGATTACCTCAATAATTGCTCTCCAACTGGCTTTGAAAGTGAAGGACAGAAAATGTGGTTGGACTACATCAAGCCCTATATTGATGAGCATTTTGTAGATACTTATGGCTCTGTTGTTGGGGTTATCAACCCCAAAGCAAAATATAAAGTTGTAATTGAAGCCCATGCAGATGAGATTTCATGGTTTGTGCATTATATTACCAAAGATGGCTTTATTTATCTGGTTAGAAATGGAGGGTCAGATCATCAAATTGCCCCTTCTAAAAGAGTAGATATTCATACAAAAAAGGGTAAGGTAAAAGCAGTTTTTGGTTGGCCAGCAATTCATACCCGTAGGGCAGGAACTGAGAAAGCACCAAAATTGGAAAATATATTTTTGGATTGTGGTTGCAGTAGTAAAGAAGAGGTTGAAAAATTGGGCATACATGTGGGCTGTGTGGTTACTTATGAAGATCAGTTTATGATTTTAAATAAAAACTTTTATGTAGGAAGAGCTTTGGACAATAGAATTGGCGGTTTTATGATTGCTGAGGTGGCCCGTCTTTTAAAAGAAAACAAAGTAAAGTTACCTTTCGGGCTTTACATTACCAATTCTGTGCAGGAAGAAGTGGGACTTAGAGGAGCTCAAATGATTGTGGAGCAAATAAAACCAGATGTGGCGATTATTACTGATGTTTGCCATGATACAGGCACGCCAATGATTGATAAAATAAAAGAAGGCGATACAAAATGTGGAGATGGACCTGTGCTGACTTATGGTCCGGCAGTGCAAAATAATTTATTGAATTTGATTATCAATTCTGCTGAAAAAAATAAAATTCCTTTCCAAAGAAATGCGGCTTCTCGTTCTACTGGAACTGATACAGATGCTTTTGCTTATTCTACCGGAGGAGTAGCTTCAGCTCTTATTTCTCTGCCGCTAAGGTATATGCATACTACTGTTGAAAGTGCACATAAAGATGATGTGGAAAATGTAATTCGTTTGATTTTTGAATCACTAAAAAAGATAAAAAATAATCAAGATTTTAGGTATTTGAAATAAAATGAAAGGAGCTTTTCAGCTCCTTTTTTTTGTATATTTGAGCTCAATTAAAACAAAATCAAAATGGAACAGAATTTATTTTTAGGAAACATCTTTTATATCATAGTCGTTTTACTTTTTTTAAAAGGGGCGCTTTATATGGTAAAACAAAAACATGCTGTAATTATTGAAAGGCTAGGAAAATTCAATAAAGTATCAAAAGCAGGATTACATTTTAAAATTCCCTTAATTGATAGTATTGCAGGTAATGTAAATTTAAGAGTGAGAGAATTACCTGTTGAGGTGGAAACTAAAACAAAGGATGATGTGTTTGTAAGAATAGTGGTTTCTGTACAATTTTATGTAGTTGATTCTTCTGATGGAGTTAGGGATTCGTTTTATAAATTAAACAGCCCTGAACGACAGATTCAATCTTATGTGTTTGATTCTATTCGTTCAGAGGTGCCAATGATGGAGCTAGATGAGGTTTTTGCAGAGAAAGATAAAATTGCTGTAGCAGTTAAAAATGAACTTTCTGAAACAATGCGACAGTTTGGTTTTGACTTTATAAAAGCACTAGTAACTGATATTGACCCTGACGCTAAGGTAAAGCACTCTATGAATGAGATTAATGCGGCTAAGCGTATGAAAGAAGCGGCAAGAGAAGAAGCAGAAGCAGAGAAAATTAGAGTGGTTGCTGCAGCAGAAGCAGATGCTGAAAGTAAGCGTTTGGCAGGAGAGGGTATAGCACTGCAAAGAATTGCTATTGCTAATGGTTTAAAAGAATCTGTTGAGGAAGTAAAACAAGCTATGGAGGACCATGTTTCTAGCCAAGATGTTATGAATATGCTATTTATGACACAGC
>CAYVKX010000016.1:0-28038 GCA_964452095.1 uncultured Weeksellaceae bacterium | reverse complement strand
TGTAGAATCGGTGGTGATAGGACGATTGGCATCCCATACTTCTGAGTTTACACTAGCAGATAACACATTTCGTGCTAAACCCTCAGAAATACCCATAGCAATATCCATAGCTGAAGTTCCGCTTTCTACTTGTTTGATACTTCCATCAGGAAGAGTAATGTTAATCATTCGTTTTTGTTTTAAAGGGTGCAAATATAGGAAGTAGTTGTTAGATAATAGTTGTTAGTTGGTGGTTTTTGGTTTTTGGTTTTTGGTTTGTGGTTGTTTTTTGCGAGTTTTCGTCAGTTTTTTTATTAGAATTCTACCTGTTTGAAAAACTGAGTCCAACTTTTTTAATTTTTTTTATTGATTTAACATATTGAAAGTCACTATATAAAAGAAGTGGTATGAAAATAATTTGTAAAAGTGAATTAAATTATGAAAAGGTTCTGTAATTATATATATAGAGTTTCAGGAAAGTGAAATGTAATCCCACTTTTTAAGAATATTATTTATAAAAATATAAAAGATTTAAAATAGAAAAATCTGTTCGAGTCTCTATAAATAAAATGAATTAGGAATATAATAATTAAAATGTTGAATAGGAGTATGGTGTAAATTATGTTAATCATTTTTTAATATTTCTAATACATCTCCATCAATCTCTCTTTCTTCTGTAATTTCTCCAATTATGTTTGGTGATTCGACTCCTTCAAGCAATTCTTTATTGGCAGTAAAAATTCTTGCTTCATCCCAAAGGTTTTTATCAATAAAGGATTGTAATGTTTTGCTTCCTCCTTCAATAATTAAAGACTGAATATTTTGTTTGTGTAATTCTTGTAAAACACTTTCAATCAAGCTATTGAAATCAATTTTTATAAAGTGATTTGAATCAATTTCTTTTGTTTTTATTGTGTTAAAAATCAGTGTTTTTGCTTTATTATTAAAAATATTTAAATCAGCTGAAAGCTTCAAATCTTTTTCAATTACTATTCGTGTTGGATTTTCTCCTTTAACCTCACGAACTGTTAAAGAGGGATTGTCTTTTTCAGCTGTAATTCTGCCCACTAAAATAGCATCTTCTTCCGCCCTCCATTGATGCACTAATTTTTTGGATTCACTAGAAGTCATCCAAAAAGGTACTGTCTGATTTTTAGGAGCGATAAATCCATCTTTACTTTTTGCCCATTTCAGAATAATATATGGCCTCCTTTGCTCATGAAAAGTAAAGAATCGTTTATTTAACTCTCTACTTTCTTTCTCAAGAACTCCAACTGTTACTTCAATTCCTGCTTCTATCATTCTTAACATTCCTTTTCCTGCAACCTCTGAAAAAGTATCAATACAGCCGATAACTACTTTTGGTATTTTATGTTCTATAATAAGATTTGAACAAGGTGGAGTTTTGCCAAAATGAGCGCAAGGTTCTAGGTTAACATAAAGTGTCGATTCTGCTAGTAATCTTTTGTCTTTTACACTATTAATAGCATTAACTTCAGCATGATGTTGTCCATAATTTTTATGATAACCTTCACCAATAATTTCTCCATTATAAACAATGACAGACCCTACCATTGGATTAGGAGAAACGCTACCTTTTCCATTCAGTGCTAAGGCTATGCATCTTTGCATAAAAAACTCTTCCGTTTGCATGCCTCAAAAATAGCAAAATGAATACATTTGTAGCATGAAAAAAGTCAGCAATATTTTAAGTTATTTCAAGAGGGAACTTTCTGATATGGCTGATGTGCGTGAAATTACCTCATGGCATTACATTTCAATAGAGTATTTGTTGGGTTATAATCGCTCTGATTGTATTGTCAATGCTAATCATGAGATAAGTAATGAAAATGCTGATAAAATTAAAGTTATTGTTGCAGAACTAAAAACTCAAAAACCTATACAATACATTCTTGGAGAAACTGAGTTTTATGGATTGAAGTTTAAAGTAAATAAACACACCTTAATTCCTAGACCAGAAACTGAGGAATTAGTAGATTGGATACTAAAAGAAAACTTTTCTTCTGCTTTAGATGTTGGAACAGGAAGTGGTTGTATTCCTATTGCTTTGGCAAAGAATACAAATTCCAAGGTTCTGGCTATTGATATTTCTGAAGATGCTTTACTAATTGCTGAAGAAAATGCAAAAAATAATAAAGTAGAAATTGATTTTATTCTTCAAGATATTTTGCAAACGAACTCATTACCAAAAATTGATTTGATTGTTAGTAACCCACCTTATGTTTTGAATTCTGAGAAAGCTAAAATGCAAGCTAATGTTCATGATTTTGAACCTGAATTAGCACTTTTTGTTGAAGATGAAAACCCTTTAATATTTTATAAAAAGATTGCTGACTTAGCTTTTGGTGCTCTTAATGATAATGGAAAATTGTTCTTTGAAATTAATGAGCAATTTGGTAATGAAACAATTGAAATGCTTACTGATATTGGATTTGTTAATATTGAGTTGAAAAAAGACATGAACGATAAGGATAGAATGATAAAAGCAATAAAGAATTAGTTATTTTTGAATAGAAAAATCATCAAAATTATGATAACAAAACAAGAAGTATTAGATGTGCAAAAAAAGTGGTCAGATGGATTGCTTAAAATTGTTGCAAAACATCAAAACAATGAAGATTACTTATCTGAAGCATCTAGTTTTATTGATAAACTTTATGCGTATGATTTAGGAGAAGTTTTATTCAAACCAACTCTAGCTACTGATGTTCAGTTTAGACTAAATAAAGAAGCTGCACTTTCGTATTTTGTAGCAGGAAATCCTGATTTTTATGAAGATAAAGGCTTTGCATTAAAAGGGTGGGCTAATGTAAGATGGGAGAATTCAGCTATAAAGCTAGAAAAAGATATAGCATTTGCAATGGGAAATTACTACTTTGAAAACAAAGATGGAGAGATAAAAGTAGAATTCTCGTTTGCCTACAAAAAAGAAACTAATGGTATGCTTAAAATTATATTGCATGACTCTCATTTTCCGTATCAAAAATAAATGAATACTAAGGAAAGAATAGATTTTCTTAGAAAGGAATTAGCTGGGCATAATCATTCGTATTATGTGCTGGACACTCCTTCAATTTCTGATTTTGAGTTTGATAAGCTACTACAAGAACTTGTTAAATTAGAAGATGAAAATACAGAATATTTTGATGCAACATCACCAACACAAAGAGTGGGTGGTGGGGTTATTGATGGATTTAAAACTGTAGCGCACAAATACAGAATGCTCTCTTTGGGGAACACTTATTCTGCTGAAGATTTACATGATTTTGACACTCGATTACACAAGTTAACCGATCAAGATATAGAATATGTATGCGAATTAAAATATGATGGAGTTTCTATCAGTTTAACTTATGAAAATGGAGTTTTAATTCAGGCATTGACTAGGGGAGATGGAACGAAAGGAGATGATGTAACGGCTAATGTAAAAACGATTAAAAGCATTCCGCTAAAATTGAAGGGTGATTTTCCTAAGAACTTTGAAATAAGAGGAGAGATTTTCTTGCCAATTTCTGGATTGAAAGCAATGAATAAAACAAGAGTTGAAGAGGGTTTAGAGCCTTATGCTAATCCTAGAAATACAGCATCTGGAAGTTTAAAATTGTTAGATTCTAATGAGGTGGGTAAAAGACCTTTGGATTGTTATTTGTATTATTTGTTAGGAGAAAATTTACCATCAGCTAATCATTATGAAAATTTGCAAAAAGCTAGAGATTGGGGTTTTAAAATTCCAAATGAAATTGAAAAACATAGTAATGTAAGTAGTGTTTTAAAATTCATTAGTAAATGGGATGAAGATCGCCATGATTTACCTTATGAAATTGATGGGATTGTAATAAAAGTTAATGATATCAATTTGCAAGAGGAAATGGGTTTTACTGCTAAATCTCCTAGATGGGCGATTTCCTATAAGTTTAAAGCAGAGCAAGTTTCAACTATCTTAAATGAAATTACTTATCAGGTGGGTAGGACTGGAGCAATAACCCCTGTTGCAAACTTAGAGCCGGTTCAATTGGCTGGGACTACTGTAAAAAGAGCCTCATTGCACAATGCTGATCAAATAGCAAAACTAGATATCCGTGAAGGAGATACCGTGTTTGTAGAAAAAGGAGGGGAAATTATTCCAAAAGTAGTTGGGGTGGAGTTAAAAGATAGAGATTTGTTTTCTCAGCCAACTGAATATATTTCAAAATGTCCAGCTTGTAATACTGAGCTTGTGCGTAAAGAAGGAGATGCAAAACATTATTGCCCAAATAAAGAGAATTGTCCTACTCAGATAAAAGGGAAATTTGAGCATTTTATCAGTAGAAAAGCAATGGATATTGATGGGCTTGGTGGGGAAACAATAGAGCTTTTAATTAATGAAGGTTTGATTAAAGAAATATCTGATTTGTATCATTTAAAAAAGGAAGATTTACTGCCACTTGAAAGAATGGCTGAAAAATCAGTTGAGAACTTGTTGTTAGGTGTGGAGCAATCAAAACAAATTCCTTTTGAAAGAGTTTTATTCGGTATTGGAATTAGATTTGTTGGAGAAACAGTTGCAAAAGTATTGGCAAAGCATTTAAAAACGATTGATAATATAATAACTGCAGATATAGACACTTTTATTGCTGTTGATGAAATAGGAGATAAGATTGCTGAGAGTGTTGTAAGCTATTTCTCAATTGAGGAGAATTTAAAACTGATAAATAATTTAAAAGAAAGTGGATTGCAATTCGTGTCTACTATTGAGGATACAACTAAATCATCAAACTTAAATGGAATGAAAATAGTTGTTTCAGGAGTTTTTACTCAGCATAGCCGATCAGAATACAAAAAAATGATTGAAGAACATGGAGGAAAAAATGTGAGTTCTATCTCTAAAAACACTACTTTTGTTTTGGCTGGGGAAAATATGGGGCCAAGCAAAAAACAAAAGACAGAAGACTTGAAAATACCTCTAGTAAATGAAGAAGAATTTTTAGCAAAAATAAGTTAATGCAATTTATTGAAGATATAAAACATAAGTTTGGAAAATGGGTTTTTTTAAAGGAGTTAAAATCTAACAAAAGATCAAAGGAAGTTAGTAATCTTGAAAAAGCAAAATCTATAGGTATTTTATATGAAGCAACAAATGCTGAACAAATAAAAAAAATAGAACCTTTTGTGAAATATTTTTTTGAATTAAAAAAGGATGTGAAGGCATTGGGATATGTAAATAAAAAGAAGTTAGACGATTGCCACATTCCAAAGTTAAATTATGACTTTTTCTACCTTAAAGATTTGAATTGGTATTATAAGCCACAGAATTACATCATTGATAATTTTGTAAAAAAAGAATACGATATTCTTATTAACTTATCAGATAGTAATTGCATTCCTATAAAATATTTGGTAGCAAGTAGTTTGGCACACTTTAAAATAGGACAATTTGAAGAAGGTTATGAAATTTATGATTTGATGATAAAATTAGATAAGGACAAAGGAAAAGAACGATTAATGGAAGAAATAAAACACTATTTGAATTTGATAAACAAATAAAATGAATAAAATAACAGGAACAGGTATTGCCTTAGTCACACCATTTAATGAAGATTTTTCAATTGATTTTGATAGTTTAGAAAAGCTGATAAATCATTGTATTAGTGGTGGAGTAGATTTTTTGGTAGTTTTAGGTACTACAGGAGAAAGTGCAACTCTTTCAAAAGTAGAAAAAAAACAAGTAGTTGAATTTTGTAAAAAGATAAATAAAGGCAGATTACCAATTGTACAAGGAATAGGAGGCAATAATACTTTTGCACTAATTGAGGAAATAAAATCTACTAATTTTGATGGTATTGATGCAATTCTTTCTGTTTCGCCATACTATAATAAACCAACACAAGAGGGTATTTATTTGCATTACAAAATGATAGCGGAAAATTGCCCTTTACCTATTATTGTTTATAATGTACCTGGAAGAACTGCTTCAAATATTAGTGCAGAAACAACTTTAAGGCTGGCAAATGATTTTGAAAATATAGTAGCTGTGAAAGAAGCATCTGGAGATTTAAAACAGATTGAGAAAATAATTAAGGAAAAGCCTGATGATTTTTTAGTTTTATCTGGAGATGATGGGCTAACCTTAAAGATTATAGAAATGGGAGGAGATGGTGTAATTGCTGTAATTGGACAATCGCATCCAAAGGATTTTTCTACTATGGTAAATGCTGGATTAAATGGGGAATTGGAAATGGCAAATCAATTGCACGAAAAATTAAATCCTATTTACCAGCCACTATATAAAGATGGGAATCCTGCAGGAATAAAAGCAGTTTTAGAGAGTAAAGGAATTTGTAAAAACATATTAAGACCGCCTCTTGTTAGTGTTTCTGCCAAAACAAAGCAAGAATTGAATGATTTCTTAGCACAATAATTCAAATAAATAGCAGTTTACTAGATATAAAAATAATTTAGGAACTTCCAATTATACCATTTATCTTTGCCCCATTAAAATTATTATGAGAAAAACAACCACCATACTATTATTTGCTTTTCTACTGACTTCTTGCAGCAAATACCAGAAAATATTGAAAAGTTCTGACCTCAATTTAAAATTTGAAAAAGCAGTAATGTATTACGATAAAGACGATTATAATCGAGCATTACCACTTTTAGAAGAACTTTCCACAGCATTTAGAGGTTCTGCAAAAGCAGAGGAAGTCAATTATTATTACGCTTATTGTCATTATTCTTTGGGCGATTACTTGATGGCGAGTTATTTATTTGAGACTTATGCCAGAACTTATCCGAACGGAAAGCACGCTCAAGAATGTCAATATATGACTGCCTATTGTTATTATTTGGAATCGCCAATCTATAAGTTAGATAGTAAAAGCACCTACAAAGCCATCAATCAGTTGCAGCTTTTCACTAATCTTTATCCAGAGAGTGAAAGGGTAAAAGAGTGTAATAATTTGATTGATGAACTAAGAGAGAAATTGGCGAAAAAGGCATTCAATAATGCTAAACAATACCATACTACCGAATATCATAAATCGGCAATTATTGCTTTCAAAAATATGTTGATTGATTTTCCTGGAAGTAAATTTGAAGAAGAAATTTATTTCCGTATTGTAGAATCCTCTTTTGAGCTAGCTAAAAATAGTATTAGCACCAAAAAGCAGGAACGACTAAAAAATACAGTGGATGCTTATAATGAGTTAGAAGAGCGGTATCCTGAAAGTAAATTTTTAAATACCGCTAAAAATATTCAACAAAAAACATTAAAACTAATAGAAACAATTAAACAATCTTAAACTATGGAATTTAAAAAAACCGGAGCAGAACAAACTACAGTTACTAGAGATGTAAAGGACATTGTAGAAAAAACAGGAAACATGTACAAATCCTTAGCCATTTTGGCAAAAAGAAGTGAGCAAATAAACGAAAGAATGAAAACTGAACTTCTAGCAAAACTTAATGAATTTGCTACTCATTCTGATGAGTTGGAAGAAGTATTTGAAAACTCAGAACAAATTGAAGTTTCAAAATTTTACGAAAGATTACCCAAACCTTGGGCAATTGCTGTAAAAGAACTTTTAGCTGATGAAGTGTATGTAAGAGAGGTCGAAAAAGAAGAGGATGAGGTTCCTGTTGCGAGCAAATCTTCTGAAGAAAAAGATGCTTAAAAACAAAAAAGTAATATTAGGAGTTACTGCTAGTATTGCGGCTTACAAATCTGCTTTTATTGTAAGAGAATTAAAAAAAGCTAGGGCAGAGGTGCAAATTATTCAAACGGATGCATCCTTAGATTTTGTAACGCCACTTACGCTTTCCACACTTTCGGAAAATAAAGTGCTAACCAAAATGATTGATGAAAAGTCAAGCGATTGGGTTTCTCATGTAGAATTAGGGTTATGGGCAGACTTGATGCTAATAGCGCCAGTTACTGCAAAAACAATGGGAAAAATGGTAAATGGAGAATGTGATAATTTACTATTAGCAACTTATCTTTCTGCAAAATGTCCTGTATATTTTGCTCCAGCAATGGATTTAGATATGTACCAACATCCATCCACAAAAGAAAACATCAAGAAGTTAATTGATTTTGGAAATGTATTTATTCCTGCAGCTCATGGTGAGTTAGCAAGCGGATTGGTAGGAGAGGGGAGAATGGCAGAACCAGAAGATATTATTGATTTTATAGTAAAAGATTTAAGTGCTGATTTACCGCTTTCAGAGAAAAAAGTAATGATTACTGCCGGACCTACTTATGAGGCGATTGATCCTGTTCGTTTTATTGGAAATCATTCTTCAGGGAAAATGGGGATTACATTGGCTATGGAATGTGCAAATAAAGGAGCAAAAGTAGAATTGATTCTAGGTCCTACCCATTTGAGTTGTAAACATTCAAATGTAAATGTACATAGAGTAAATTCTGCTGCTGAGATGTATGAAAAAGTAAATGTTAATTTTGGCAACTCTCATATTGCAATTTTTGCTGCTGCTGTGGCGGATTATAGTCCAAAGAATGTGGCGGAAAATAAGATGAAGAAATCTAAGGAAAACTTAATAATTGATTTGCAAAAAACCACTGATATTTTATTAGAAATGGGGAAGAAAAAAGCAGATAATCAATTGGTAGTTGGTTTTGCTTTAGAAACAGAAAATGAGCTAGAAAACGTAAAAGAAAAACTGCAAAAAAAGAATCTGGATATAATAGTTTTAAACTCTCTAAAAGATAAAGGAGCAGGATTTGGAGTTAACACAAATAAAATTACTATTATTGACAAAGAAAATAATATCACAGATTTTGAGTTAAAAGATAAGCAAGAAGTCGCCAAAGATATCGTCTTAAAAATAACAGAAAAAATACAATGAAAAAATATTTTTTATTTTACTTAATTGCTGTGTTCGCAACAAATGTAAATGCGCAAGAAATTTTCTGTAATGTACAAGTAAACGCTTCTCAAATTCAAACTAGCGATAGAAAAGTTTTTCAAACTTTGCAGACAGCCATTTATGAGTTTGTAAACAATACAAAATGGACAGATGCAAGCATAAAAAATGAGGAAAGAATAGAATGTACTTTCCTTATCAATATTAAGGAAAAAGTGTCAAATGATGAGTACAAAGCATCTATTCAAGTGCAGAGCACAAGACCAATTTATGGTACTTCTTATAAATCAACAATGCTTAACTTTTTGGACAACAACTTTCGTTTTCGGTATTTAGAATATCAATCTTTAGAATTTAACGAAAATACGCACCTTTCTAATCTTACTTCCGTTTTAGCTTATTATGTTTATATTGTTTTGGGGCTTGATTTTGATACTTACTCAGAATATGGAGGGGCTTCTTATTATATTAAAGCTCAGAATATTGTGAATAATGCACAAAATTCTAGGGAGGTTGGCTGGAAAGCTTTTGAAAGTGATAAGAACAGATATTGGTTAGCACACGATTTACTAGATACAAGATATGAAGAAATGCACGATTGCTATTATCGCTACCACAGGTTAGGACTGGATATGATGTCAGATAAAACGGATGATGGAAGGTTTGAAATTACAGAAGCTCTTCACCAATTGAGAAAAGTTTACCAAAAAAATCCTTCTGCTTTTATTTTAAAGATATTTTTTGATGCCAAATCGGATGAAATTACCAAAATTTATTCAGAGGCATTTCCTAATGAACAAGCCAGAGTAATAAAACTTCTCACAGAGATTGACCCTTCCAATTCTACTAAATACCAAGGTATCATTTCTTCAGGAGCAGAAGGAGGTGGCGGAAGATAAATGCTTAATTCTTTACTCATAAAAAACTATGCTTTAATTGATGAATTTTCAGTGAATTTTCAGCAAGGATTTAATGTTATTTCTGGAGAAACAGGAGCAGGGAAATCTATTATGCTTGGCGGACTTTCTTTAATATTAGGAAAAAGAGCAGATATTTCTGTGCTAAATAACCCAGAAGCAAAATGTATAGTTGAAGGAAAATTCAATATTAAAAAAGATAAACATCAGTCCTTTTTTGAGGAAAATAATCTGGACTTTGAACCAGAAACAATCATAAGAAGAGAAATTACTACTTCCGGAAAAAGCAGAGCGTTTATCAATGATACTCCCGTAAATCTTTCGGTATTAAAATCATTTTGCACTAGTATTGTGGAGTTGCATTCCCAGCATCAATCTCTCGCTTTGAAAGATGCTAATAGTCAGCTTAATTTTTTGGATAGATTTTGTGATCATAATGATGTTTTAAAAGATTACAAAGAGGAACATCAAAAATATTTACAATTAAAAAATACTATAAAAAACTTGTTAGAAAAAGGGGAGGTTTCTATCTCGGAAATAGAGTTTTTAACTTTTCAATTGGAAGAATTAGAAAATGCACAATTGCAAGAAGGGGAAAGGCAAACTATTGAAGATGAATTAGCAATGCTGAATAATTCTGAGCAAATATCTTTAACACTTGAAAAGGGTGCTGATTTTTTAGAGAAAGAGGGTGGGGTGGTAGATTTGCTTTCTGAAATAGTAAGAGATTTTTCTGATATAGCTGGCTACAATACAAAAGTAGGGGAGATAAACAATCGATTGGAAAAAACGGCTATAGAACTAAAAGATATTAGTGCTGATATTTTTTATTTAAAAGAAAAATCTGTTCAAAATCCTCAAAGGTTAGCAGAGCTAAATTCCAGATTGGATATTATTAATTCTTTACTGTTAAAGCACAGAAAAAACTTACTTTCCGAGTTGCTTGAGTTAAAAGATAATTTGGCAAATCGCTTGGATAAAATTGCTAATTATGATTCTGAAATTGAGGATTTGAAAAATAAGTTTCTTCAGCAAGAACAAAAAATAAATGTATTAGCAAAAAAACTATCCAAAAATAGAAAAAATATAGTAGCTGAGATTAAGAAGCAAATAGAATCCATTTTGCAGAAATTAGGTATGTCTTTTGCGAATTTTATTATTGATATAAAAGAAATGGAAACATTTAATGAAAATGGAAAAGATGAAGTAGAGTTTTTATTTTCAGCAAATAAAGGGGTAAAATCAGAAGAATTAAGCAAAATCATATCTGGTGGAGAGCTTTCCAGATTGATGTTAGCCATCAAATATATCTCGGCACAATACCAAGATACCTATAGTTTAATTTTTGATGAAATTGATAGTGGAGTATCTGGGGAAATAGCAAGTATGATGGGTGAGATGATGCGAAAAATCGGGAAGAAAAAACAAATAATTGCTGTTACTCATTTGCCGCAAGTTGCCGCCAAAGGAGAGCATCATTTTATGATATACAAGGAAATAAAATCAGGAGTAACTAATACACTTATCAGGCAACTAAACAAAGAAGAAAGAGTGAGTGAATTGGCAAAACTTTTAAGTGGAAAACAAATTACTGCAACTGCAAAACAAAATGCAGAGGAGTTATTAAATCAATAAGTTTATATTTGCAAATAAAATAACACAAAATGGCAAACAATATTTTAAAAGGAAAAAGAGGAATTATTTTTGGAGCACTAGATAGTAAATCAATCGCTTGGAAAGTAGCAGAACACGCTCATTCGGAGGGGGCGGAATTTGTACTTTCCAATGCCCCAATTGCCCTTAGAATGGGAACAATTAATGAATTAGCAGAGAAAACTGGCTCAAAAGTAATTGCTGCTGATGCTACTTCAATGGAAGATTTAAAAACACTTTTTGAGGGGGCAATGAAAGAGCTTGGCGGTAAAATTGATTTCGTTCTGCACTCGATTGGAATGTCGGTAAATGTACGAAAAGGGAGAGCATATTATGAGCAAAATTATGATTGGACAATGAAAGGCAATGATGTTTCTGCTTTATCATTTCATAAAACTATGCAAGCAGCTTGGGAATTGGATGCGATAAATGAGTGGGGTTCGGTAGTTGGGCTTTCATATATTGCAGCTCAAAGAGTGTTTCATACTTATAATGATATGGCAGACAATAAAGCAATGCTCGAGTCAATTGCTAGAAGTTTTGGTTATCATTATGGGCTAAGAAGAAAAGTGAGAGTAAATACTATTTCTCAATCACCAACCGATACAACTGCTGGAAGTGGGGTAGAGGGTTTTGATGGTTTCTATCGCTTTGCTAATGATTTATCTCCACTTGGAAATGCTTCTGCAGATGATTGTGCAGATTATTGTATTTCTCTATTTTCTGATTATACAAGAAAGGTAACTATGCAAAACTTATTTCATGATGGAGGATTCTCTTTTACTGGAATGAGTGAAACTGCAATGGCTACTTATTTAAAAATGATGGAGCAGGAAAAAGCAGGGGAATAATTTCTAAACAAATAACAATAAAAAAGCCCACTTTTGTGGGCTTTTTTTATTACTTAGTTTCTGCTGATTTGTTTGGTTTCTTCTTAGTTTTTGAAAGTTTGATTTTTAAAGCTGAACCATCTTTATTTACTCCAATAGAAATAGTGTCTCCCTCTTTTAAGTTGGAATTGATAATATCTTCTGCTAAAGGATCTTCAATGTATTTTTGAATAGCTCTTTTTAATGGGCGAGCTCCAAAGTGAGAATCAAAACCTTTTTCTGCTACAAAATCTTTCGCTATATCGCTAATTGTTATTTTATAACCTAAAGTACTAATTCGCTTAAGCAAACTATCTAACTCTATATCAATTATTTGCTTAATATTATCTTTTGATAAATTATTGAAAATAATTACATCATCAATTCTATTTAAAAATTCAGGTGCAAAGCTTTTCTTTAAAGCATTTTCAATTACTCCTTTGCTATGCTTATCTGCTCCTTTCTTTTTTGCAGAAGTATTAAAACCAACTCCTTGCCCAAAATCTTTTAATTGACGAGAACCAATATTGGAAGTCATAATGATAACTGTGTTTTTAAAATCAATTTTCCTTCCTAAACTATCGGTCATTTGTCCATCATCCAATGCCTGTAATAAAAGATTAAAAACATCAGGATGTGCTTTTTCTATCTCATCTAATAATATCACAGAATATGGCTTTCTTCTTACTTTTTCGGTAAGCTGTCCGCCTTCCTCATAGCCAACATATCCTGGTGGTGCTCCCACTAATCTAGAAACCGAGAATTTTTCCATATATTCACTCATATCTATTCTGATTAAGGCCTCAGTAGTGTCAAACAGTTCTTTGGAAAGCTCTTTAGCAAGATGCGTTTTCCCAACTCCAGTAGCACCTAAAAATATAAAGGAGCCAATCGGTTTGTTTGGGTCTTTTAGTCCAACTCTATTTCTTCTAATTGCCTTTACAATTTTATCTACCGCATTGTCCTGCCCAATTACTTTTTTTCGTAATTCTGCTCCCATACAAACTAATTTATTGCTTTCTTGTTCGGCAATTCTTTGTACAGGAATTCCTGTCATCATTGCAACTACATCTGCAATATGATCTTCAGTAACAGTTTCTTTATTCGATTTCAAGCTTTTTTCCCATATGTCTTTAGCATGGTCGAGTTGAGAAATAAGTAATTTCTCTTTATCTCTTAATCTTCCCGCCTCTTCAAAATCTTGTTTTTTAATAACTTTTCCTTTTTTCTTTTTTATCAATTCCATCTTTTCTTCTAATTGAAGAATATTTGCAGGAACCTCAATATTTGTAATATGCACACGAGAACCTGCTTCATCTAAGGCGTCAATTGCTTTATCTGGTAAAAATCTATCATTCATGTACCTATCAGTAAGGAGTACACAAGCATCTATGGCATCATCCGTGTAGCTTACATTATGATGATCTTCATATCTATTTTTTATATTCTGCAAAATCTCAATAGTTTCATCAGTAGAAGTTGGCTCTACCATTACCTTTTGAAATCTTCTTTCAAGTGCGCCATCTTTTTCAATATGTTGCCGATATTCATCTAAAGTAGTAGCACCAATACATTGCAGCTCTCCTCTTGCCAAGGCAGGTTTAAACATATTAGAAGCATCCAATGAGCCAGAAGCTCCACCAGCACCAACTAGGGTGTGAATTTCATCAATGAATAATATTACATCAGGATTTTTCTCTAACTCTGTAATCACTGCTTTCATTCTTTCTTCAAATTGTCCTCTGTATTTTGTGCCTGCAACTAGTGCTGCCAAGTCAAGCATTATTATTCTTTTATTAAAAAGAACTCTTGAGATTTTTCTATTCACAATTCTCAATGCTAAACCCTCTGCAATTGCTGATTTACCAACTCCTGGCTCGCCAATCAAAATTGGATTATTCTTCTTTCTCCTACTGAGGATCTGAGAAACTCTTTCAATTTCTTTTTGTCTTCCAACTATTGGGTCTAAAGCACCTTCTGATGCCGATTTTGTTAAATCTCTACCAAAACTATCTAGGGTAGGAGTAGAAGACTTGCTTTTTCCTGTCGCCTTTTTTGGCTCATCACTTTGTTCAAAGATATCGTCATCATCATCTAAAGGGCTATCTAATTCAGCCAATACATCATCATATATTTCTAAGTATTCTTCCAATATTATTTCATAAGAAATTAGGAAGTGCTTAAGGGTAGTGCTTACTACATTATTTTTATCCAACAAAATAGAAAGCAATAGATGAATGGTTTTTACCTCATCAGATTTTAATTTTTTTCCTTCCATTTGTGCTATCCTCAGAGTTCTAGTAGCTTGTTTTTTGAATGGAATACGGTTTTCATTAAGCAAAGGTGAGGTTGGTTGTGGGGAAGCAATATTGCTTTCAATCATTTTTCGCAAATCGCTTATGTTTATTCCTAAGCTTTTTAGCACGCCAATAGCTGTTCCTTCACCATCTCTAATGATGCCTAGCATCAAATGTTCTGTGCCAATTTCATCATGTCCTAAGCGTAAAACCTCTTCATTTGTGTAGGTTAAAACATCCCTCATCCTAGTTGAATATCCTGTTTCCATAGCTCTATTTTTTTAGTATTAATATTATGTCATATTTCATAGTGCAATATTTAGATAAAATACAACTTATCCTATCTGTTGTTCATTTGTTTTTTTCAACAAAAAATGTTCATAACTTAAGAACGAAATAAAGCACTATTTCTTACCCTAAAATACGCAAAATTGTTTTCTTTGTTTCTTTAACATAAAATTATAATAATATGCCGATAGGAGAAAAAATTATTCCGATAAATATAGAGGAAGAAATGAAATCAAAGTACATTGATTATTCAATGTCAGTAATTGTTTCAAGGGCTTTACCTGATGTAAGAGATGGATTAAAACCAGTTCATAGAAGAATTTTATTCGGAATGCATGAATTAGGAGTAAGAGCAAGTTCTTCTTTTAAAAAATCAGCAAGAATAGTTGGGGAGGTGCTTGGTAAATTTCATCCGCATGGCGATACTGCCGTATATGATGCTATGGTGCGAATGGCACAAGAATGGAGTATGCGATATATGCTTGTAGATGGACAAGGAAACTTTGGCTCTATTGATGGCGACAACCCAGCTGCCATGCGATATACTGAAGCAAGAATGCGTAAACTTTCTGAAGATTTACTTTTAGATATTGATAAAGATACCATTGATTTTAAGCTTAACTTTGATGATTCATTAAAAGAACCAACCGTTCTGCCATCTCGTTTGCCCAACCTTTTACTAAATGGAGCAACAGGAATTGCGGTAGGAATGGCAACCAATATGCCTCCTCATAATTTAACAGAAGTAGTAAATGGAACTATTGCGTATATAAAAAGTAGAGGAGATATTGATATTGCTGGATTAATGGAGCATATAAAAGCTCCTGATTTTCCAACGGGAGGAACTATTTATGGATATGAAGGGGTTCGTGCAGCTTTTGAAACAGGAAGAGGGAGAGTAGTAGTAAGAGGAAAAGTTCGATTTGAGGAAAATGGAAATAGGGAAAGAATCATTGTTGAGGAAATCCCTTTTATGGTAAACAAATCGGATTTGATAAAGAAAACAGCCGATTTAGTAAACAGTAAAAAGATTGATGGGATATCTGATATAAGAGATGAGTCCGATAGAAACGGAATGCGAATTGTATATGAATTAAAAAGAGATGCAATTCCGAATATAGTACTAAACAAACTCTATAAATTCACGCAATTACAATCCTCATTTAGTGTGAATAATATTGCACTTGTAAAAGGAAGACCTCAACTTTTAAATCTCTTGCAACTCATACAACTTTTTGTTGAACATAGGCATGAGGTTTTAATTAGAAAAACAAAATACGAATTAGAGCAAGCAGAAAAAAGAGCTCACATTTTAGAAGGACTACTTATTGCTTTAGATAATTTGGATGCAGTAATCAAGTTAATTAGAGCGTCAAAAACTCCTGAAGAAGCGAAAAATGGTTTGATGAGTAATTTTGCTTTGTCAGAAATTCAAGCAAAAGCAATTTTGGATTTACGACTTCAAAAACTTACAGGACTTGAAACTGATAAGATTAAGCAAGAACATCAAGAAATAATGGAGAAAATCAAACGGTTTAATCTTATTTTATCGGATGAAGAGTTACGAATGCAAATGCTTGCTGATGACCTTTTGGAAGTTAAAGAAAAGTATGGTGATGATAGAAGAACAAATATTGAATATTCTTCATCAGAAGTAAGTATTGAGGATATGATTCCAAATGAAGAGGTACTTATTACTATTTCGCATTTGGGATATATCAAGCGTACTTCACTTTCAGAATATAGAGCACAAGGCAGAGGAGGAGTTGGAAGTAGAGGGGCAACCACTAGAGATGAGGATTTTGTGGAAGAAATGTTTACGGCAAATAACCATGATTATATACTATTTTTTACTGAAAAAGGGAAATGTTTTTGGATGAAAGTTTACGAAATCCCAGAAGGAAGTAAAACTTCAAAAGGTCGTGCCATTCAAAACTTGATAAATATCCCTTCTGATGATAAGGTAATGGCGTTTATTAATACTAAAGATTTGAAAGATGAAGAGTATATCAACTCCAATTATATTGTGATGTGTACTAAAAAAGGTGTTGTAAAAAAGACCTCTTTAGAATCTTATTCCAGACCTAGAACTAATGGAATTAATGCCATTACTATTAGAGAAGGAGATCAATTATTAGAAGCAAAAATGACTAATGGAAGTTCGCAAATAATGTTGGCTGTAAAATCAGGGAAAGCCATCCGATTTGGAGAAGAAAAAGTTCGATCAATGGGAAGAACTGCTGCTGGAGTAAGAGGCATCCGACTCAAAGATGATAAGGATGAAGTAATAGGAATGATTTGTATAAATGATTATGAATCAAGTGTGTTGGTAGTTGCTGAAAATGGCTATGGAAAGCGATCGGCAGTGGATGCTTACCGAATTACAAATAGGGGAGGAAAGGGCGTGAAAACCATTAATGTTACCGAAAAGACAGGGGATTTAATTGCACTTAAAAATGTAAAAGATGATGAAGATTTAATGGTAATTAACAAATCTGGAGTTACAATTAGAATAGGAGTGGATACTTTAAGAGAAATGGGTAGAGCAACTCAAGGAGTGAAAATTATCCGTTTGAAAGATAATGATAGTATTGCTTCAGTTGCTAAAGTTTCCAGATTTGAGGGTGAAGAAGATGAACCATTACTAGATGAAAAAGGAAATGTAATTGAAACTCCAGAAGCAGTAGAAGGAGAATCAACTGAAACAGAAATATCAGAAGAAAATACAAATACTAATGATTCGGGTACTGAAGAAAACAATGATAATCAAAATGAAAATAACAATGAAGAAAACTAATTTATTTGTAGGATTATTCCTATCGTTAAGCTCTTTGTTTGCACAAGAAATAACTGAGCCAACACTTATTAAGGAGGCAAGTACAAATCCTATGGATATTCCTTATGAAAAATGGGAGTTACCAAATGGACTTACTGTTTTGATTCATGAAGATCATTCTGATCCAATTGTTCAGGTTCATGTAACTTATCATGTAGGTAGTAATAGAGAGTCTGCTGGAAAATCAGGATTTGCACACTTTTTTGAGCATATGCTTTTTCAAGGCTCTGAGCATGTAGAGGATGAAAGGCACTTTAAAATTGTAAGTGATGCTGGTGGAGATATGAATGGAAATACAACTTATGATAGAACTGTATATTTCCAAACCGTTCCTTCTAATTATTTAGAGACTACTTTATGGCTTGAAGCTGATAGGATGGGTTTTTTACTTGATGCTGTTTCTCAGGAAAAATTTGAGAATCAAAGAGATGCTGTAACAAATGAAAAGTACCAAAACCAAATTAGTAGGGCTTATGGAATGAGTTATGAAATTTTAGGCCAAAACTTATATCCACCTTCTCATCCTTATAATTGGCCAGTAATTGGTTATGTTGATGATTTAGATAGAGCTACAATTGATGATTTAAAGGATTTTTACTTGAAATGGTATGGACCAAATAATGCTTATTTAACTATTAGTGGTGATATAAAATCAGAAGAGGTAATCCCTCTTGTAAATAAATATTTTGGTTCTATTAATAGAGGGGCGCATGTTAAAAGACAAAGAGCTAATGTTCCAAGATTATCTTCTGATTTGTATTGTGGATATACAGATCCTAATGTTTGGATGCCAATGACTGATATGGTTTTTCCTTCAGTTCCCAATTATCATAAAGATGAAGCAGCCCTTGATATTTTAGCTTCATTAATAGGAGAGGGAAATAACTCAATTTTTTATAAGAACTTTGTTAAATCAGAGGATGCAATTCAAGCAATGGTTTATAATAGCTGCCGTGAGATTTCAGGAGAATTTCATTTAACTGTTGTGTCGTTTAATCCTGGTATGGATTTTTATGAAAACCCTGGTATATTTTTTAATGAAGTGGAAGGGAAAATAAGAAGTACACTTGATGAATTTATTGAAAAAGGTTTTACTGATGAAGAGTTAGAAATGGTAAAGAATGAAATTGTTTCTCAAACTATTGATTATAAAACTTCTGTAAGTATGAAGTCTACTATCATTTCCAGATGGGAATGGTTAGGAAGAGGAAGGTATAATATGGCTTCAGAAGTTAAAAGATACACAGATGTTACAAGGGCAGATGTAATGCGTGTGTATAATAAATATATCAAAAACAGAAAGGCGGTTATCTCTACTGTAAGCCCCAAAAATCCTTTTGCCAAAAAGAAAGATTCTTTAGTTTCTTTTAATCCGAATGCCAATCTTATTTTATCGGAAGATATAAATGCTCCTGATTACACTTACATTAAAGCTGTTGATGATTTTGATAGAAGTGTACAGCCAACTGCAGGAACACCAAAAGCACCTCAAGTTCCAGCTTATTATAAAGCAACTTTAAATAATGGAATTGATATTATTGGTAGTGAATCTACAGAAGTTCCAAAGGTTTATGTTAGAGTAACTATTGGAGGTGGGGCAATGGTTGAAGATGCTAAAAAGGTAGGACTTGCTGAATTTATAGCTGCTATGATGAATGAAAGTACTTTAGATAAATCAGCAGAACAAATGAGTGTTGCTCTTAGAACTTTAGGGAGTACTATTCGTTTTTCTGCTGATGAAGAAGCTACTTATATGTATATAGAATCTTTGACTAAAAACTTAGATGCTACATTGAAACTGGCTGAGGAAAAACTATTAAAACCAGCTTTTAATGAGGAAGATTTTAAAAGAATTCAAAAGCAAATAGTTGAAGGAATTGAGGCAGGAAATAAGAATACACAGGTATTAGCGACTAAAGCGTATTCAAAGCAACTATTTGGCAATACTCCTTTTGGAATGTCTGCTACTAAGAAGACAATAAAAAAAATAAAAACTAAAGATTTACAGAATTATTATGATAGTTATTATACTCCTAAAACTGCCTCTATTATTGTGGTTGGAGATATTTCAAAATCAGAATTATTGCCTAAACTTTCATTCTTAGAAAACTGGAAAGGAGAGGAGTTAGTTTTACCAAATGCAACTGACTTTGAGTTTCCTAATGATGCTGAAACTCAAATCTATTTAATTGACAAAGAAGGAGCATCTCAATCTGTAATTTTTATGGGGCATAAATCTGACTTGTATGATGTATCTGGAGATCATTACAAATCAAAAATTGCAAATTACCCTTTAGGAGGTGGAGCAAGTGGTAGATTGTTCTTGAATTTAAGAGAAGATAAGGGATATACTTATGGAGTGTATTCATTCTTTGATGCCTCAAAATATACTGGAGCTTTTACTGTTTTTAGTTCTGTAAAAACATCAGCAACTGATAGTGCATTAGTAGAGATATTTAATGAAATAAATGACATTACTATTAATGGACTTACTGAAGATGAAGTAGCTTCAACTAAAAGTTCTATGTTAAATAGTGAGGCACTTAAATATGAAACTCCTGGTAAAAAACTTGGGTTCTTAAATAAAATGCTGAAATATAACCTTGATGAAAGCTTTATTTCCGATCAAGTTGATGTGCTAAATAACATTAGTAAATCTGAACTAGATGCATTAGCAAAAGCAAAGATTCATCCAGATAAAATGACAATTGTTATCGTTGGAAACTCCTACCTAATTAAAAAGAAATTAGAAAATTTAAGCTCAGGAAAAGATGGAATGAAGTTTAATTTTAAAGTAAACGAAATAAAATAATTATAAAATGAAAAAAACAATTTTAACAATAGTAATTGCTGCTATCTCATTTGCAACATTTGCACAAAAACACAATATTGTTAATGCATCTATTGCATTAAGAAATAAAAATTTAGAAGAGGCAAAACAATATATAGATGAAGCTTATGAAACCGAGAGTACGGCAAATGATCCGAAAATGTGGAATTACCGCTCACAAATTTATTTAGAGATTGCACAGAAGCAATCCGAGCTAGATAAAGATGCTTCCTTAAAAGCTACAGAAGCTTATTTGAAATGTTTGCAAACAGGAAAAAAAGGGAAGATTATAGTTAAAAAATGGACTGCAAAAGAAGATGTACTTGCTGGATTAATACAATCGGCTTATAAGCTTTTTAATGAGGCGATTGAGCAGTATCAAGCTGAAAACTATAAAAGATCAATAAAGCTTTATGAAGCTATTTTTGATGTTATTCCATATGATGAAGCCGACCAATTAAAAAGAGGAAATATTACCAAAGAAACTATTTTGTACAATTCTTTTTTCGCCTCTAATAAGATGAAAGATAATAATAAATCCAAAGAAATTTTACAGCAATTAATTGATATCAACTTTAATGAGCCATCAATTTACATTCACATGAGTAATATCTATATTGAGGAAGGGAATACGGATAAAGCCATTGAGCATTTAGCATTGGGAAGAGAGATGTTTGAGGAAGACCAGAGTTTAATTAATACTGAAATTAATCTGTTTATCCAATTGGGTAGAACTTCAGAACTCATTGAAAAATTAGGGGAAGCTATTAATATTGATTCTGAAAATGATTTGCTTTATTTTAACAGAGGAACTATTTACGACCAAGAAGGAAATGTTGATATGGCTGAAAAAGATTATAAATCGGCAATAGAAATTAATCCTTCTTCATTTGGAGCAAATTATAATTTGGGGGCATTATATTTTAATTATGGCGTGAAGTTAAATACTGAGGCAAGTAATGCATCTTCAGATTCTAAATATAAAGCATTAAAAAAACAAGCGACTTCCAATTTTGACAAAGCATTACCGTATTTGGAAACGGCTTTTGAATTAAATGGAAAAGATAAGAATACCATTATGTCTTTAAAACAATTGTATGCCCAAAAAGGGGACTATGCAAAATCAAAAGAAATGAAAATGCTTTTAGCAGAATTAAAATAAAAACAATGAAAGGGGGATAAATCCTCCTTTTTTTCAATATTTTCTATTTAACATAATATTAATTATAGGACAAAAGGAGTTGTTTGTTTATATCTAGTAATTGGTATTATTTACGCCTTAAATTTGCTCCCTTATCACCTCTTGATTTTGGTCTTTTGTATTTTCTAGCTCTAGCTTTACGCCATTGATCTCTGTCATTAACTTGCTGATTTTTTTCGCTTTTTTCATGAAATCCAGAGTTTTCTCTTTCTACTTTCTTAATGTTTCTGAAAATATTTTTACCATTAGCTCTATGCTCTTCAGTAGTTAATTGTTGAGTGATTTCAACTTCTTCAGGAATTTCTATTATTGGAATTTCCATTCCCATTAATTCCTCAATATTATTTTTGTAATATTCTTCTTTTTCAGTGTAGAACAATATAGATTTTCCTTCTTCCTCTGCCCTTCCAGTTCTACCAATTCTGTGCATGTAATTCTCAGCAAAAGTTGGAGTGTCAAAATTAATTACATGAGATATTTTATCTAAAT
The DNA here is from genome assembly GCA_964452095.1 of uncultured Weeksellaceae bacterium. Lineage (GTDB taxonomy): Bacteria > Bacteroidota > Bacteroidia > Flavobacteriales > BACL11 > DUAL01. Next base: position 5,796 of record CAYVKX010000016.1, on the reverse strand, counting down.
CTAGCCCTCTAGCAATTATGTCAGTAGCAATTAAAATTCTTACTTTTCCTTCATCATATTGATTGATGGATCTGAATCTGTAATTCTGTGATTTATTAGAGTGAATAACCGCTAATTCTGATAAATAAAACTCTGACATTGCCTCATATAGTCTATCAGCTATTTTTTTACTTGACACGAAAACTAACACCTTTTTCATCTCATCTTTATCAGCTAATAAATTGGCTAACAGATTCTCCTTAGAGTAATAATTTGGTACAGCATATTTGGTTTGAGAAATATTATCAAGTGGTGTACCGCTCAAAGCAATTTGCACTTTTTCAGGTTTACTAAAAAAACTATCAATCAATTCTGATACATCCTCAGTCATAGTTGCTGAGAACATAATATTTTGTTTCTTGTTTGGTAAAAGCTCAAAGATATTTGTCAGTTGATATCTGAATCCTAGATCTAGCATTACATCTACTTCATCAATTACCACCTTCTTCACTCCTTTAAGTTGTAAAGCACGGCAAAGTGCCAAATCATATAATCGACCAGGAGTAGCAACAACAATATCAGCTCCATCTTGTAGCCATTCTTTTTGAGTATTCATATTTGTACCGCCATAAACGCCAACAATACGGCAAGTAATATATTCAGTCAATTCCTTTAGAGTTTCTACTACTTGAGCAACAAGTTCTCTTGTAGGAACTAAAATTAATATTCTAGGGTTGTTCTGATTAGAATAACTCAACTCTTGAAGCAAAGGCAAACAATATGCAATGGTTTTTCCAGTTCCAGTTTGTGCAATTCCTACTAAGTCCTTTCCTCCTAGTATTTTAGAAAAAGTTTCTTCTTGTATTGGTGTTTGTTGCTCAAATCCTATATCAGAAATTGCACTTTTCAGTTGTTTGTTTAAATTTATTTCTTCAAATTTACTCATAGTTTATTGTTGTTTTTCATCTAATTCCATCCATCTCATTTCTTTCTCATCAATTAGATTGATTATCTCTCCTAATCTTTTACTAGTTTTCATCATTTTATCCATCTCTATATCAGGATTTTGGATAATGACTTCAAGTTCTTTTTTCTCAGTTTCTAATTTTTCTAAATCTTTCTCCAGATTATCGTATTCAAATTTTTCGTTAAAAGTAAGTTTTTTTCTTGTTCTTTTTACTTTTGAATTTTCTTTCTCAAGATGCTGAATTTTTTTAAACTCTTTTTCTTCAGATAATTGTTTTTCTCTGTATTCTGAATAAGTACAGTAATGATCTTCTATAATTCCTTCTCCTTTAAAAACAAACAAATGCTCAGTAAGTTTATCCATAAAGAACCTGTCATGCGATACAAGTATAAGGCAACCTTTGTATTGCAAGAGGAATTCCTCAAGCTTGGTAAGTGTCAACAAATCAAGATCATTTGTTGGCTCATCAAGTATTAAGAAATTCGGATTTTTCATTAGTACGGTAAGCAAATGTAGCCTTCTTTTTTCACCACCACTTAGTCGTTTTACTTCAGTAAATTGCATTTCTGGAGTAAACATAAAATGCTCTAAAAGTTGAGAAGCGCTTACTTTTCTTTTGTCTGACATTACAATGAACTCTGCAATATCTTTAAGTACAGTTATTACTCTTCTATCTTCATCTTCTCCAAAACTTCCTTGCGTAAAATAACCGTAATTTATTGTAGCACCCAGATTAATTTTCCCACTATCTGGCTTTTCTTTTCCTGTAATGATGTTTAGGAATGTAGATTTTCCAACTCCATTTTTTCCTAAAATTCCAATTCTTTCTCCTTTTTTAAAAGTATAATCAAAACCCTCAAGTATTTTTAAATCTCCATACGATTTTTTGATGTTCTTTAGTTCAAGAATCTTACCTCCTATCCTATCCATTTTTACATCAATATTCAGTTCTTGTTTTACTCTTTTTGATGTAGCTTTTTTCTTAATTACATTAAAGTTATCAATTCTCGCTTTTGATTTTGTTCCTCTAGCTTTTGGTTGCCTTCTTATCCATTCTAACTCCTTTTTCATGAGTTTTTGAGCTTTAGCAACCTCTACATCAAAATTACTTTCTCTCTCCGCTCTTTTCTCTAAGAAATAGGCATAATTTCCTTTATGATGATATAAATTCCCATTCTCTAACTCAATAATATGATTGCAAACTCTCTCTAAGAAATATCTATCATGAGTTACCATTAATAGCGTGATATTTTGTTGTTGTAAGTATTTTTCTAGCCACTCTATCATTGATATATCTAAATGATTAGTTGGTTCATCCAAAAGAAGTACATCTGCATTTTCTAAAAGTAAAAGAGCTAGGGATAGGCGCTTTTTCTGACCACCTGATAATTCCCCTACTTTTTGTTCAAAGTTTGAGATGTTAAATTTGGAAAGGATTTGCTTACTCCTTCTTTGATAATCCCAAGCATTATCTTGCTCCATTTTAGCTGTAAGTTCTTCTAGTATCTCTTGTGTTTCTTTGGTGTTTTTTAAACTGTTTTTTTCGACTGCTAACTCATACTCTTTTACTAGAATACTTATTTTATTGTGTTTGCTATTTATAAGCTCATTTATTGTTAAGTCATCATCAAAAATTGCATCTTGTTGGAGATAAGAAACTTTACAATTATTTCTAAAAATGACCTCCCCTTCATCAGCATCATCAATTCCTGCAACTATTTTAAGTAAAGATGATTTTCCTGTACCATTATTAGCAATTAAAGCCACTTTGTCTCCTTGAGATAAACCAAAACTTAATCCTTCAAAAAGAATTCGTTCACCAAAATTTTTACCTAAGTTTTCTACTGCTAGTAAGTTCATTCGACACTATTTTTTCCTGCTAAATATCCAGTTGTCCAAGCAGCCTGAAAATTAAACCCACCTGTAACTCCATCAATATTTAAAAGTTCCCCAGCAAAATAAATTCCTTGATGTAATTTACTTTCCATAGTATTCATGTTTATATCAGATAAGTCAATACCACCACATGTTACAAACTCTTCTTTAAAACTAGTCTTTCCTCTAACCTCAGAAGTATCATTTATAAGAGTATTTATCAATCTATTTTTATTCTTTTTTGTCAGTTCACCCCATATTTGGGAATCAGAGATATCTAATTTATCTAAGATAAATTTCCATAATCTTTTTGGAACATCAAAAGGATTGTGTTTGTGCATTAATTTTCTACTATCAGTTATTGCAGAAAACTGCTCTCTAAGTTCTTCCTCATTTATTGTTAGCCAATTCACTCCTACTGTAAAGTTGTAGTTATTTTTTGCAAGCTCTTGTGCTCCCCAAGCAGAAAGCTTTAAAATTGCTGGTCCACTAAGCCCCCAATGTGTAATTAGCATAGCTCCTTCTTGTTTTAATTTACTCCCTTTGATGGTTGCAATCGCCTTGGGAATACTTAACCCCATAAGTTTGCAAATATCTTTATTTGCTAGGTTAAAAGTAAATAATGATGGAACTGGATTTACAATTTGATATCCTAAATCTTTTAACCAACTTAATCCTTCTTTTTTAGGACTTCCACCGCTTGCAATTATTACTTTATCAAACAATAATTTCTGGTCATTTATTTCAAGTTCAATTCCATTATCAGTAAGATTTATAGCAGTTACTTTACTTTTATATGAAAGTCTAATATTTAAATTTTCAGCAGTAGTTATAAGTAAATTTACAATTGTTTCAGACGAATTACTCTCAGGAAACATTCTATTGTCAGCTTCAGTTTTAAGTTTTACCCCCCTGTTTTCAAACCATTCAATAGTATGATTTGTATTAAAGTGATTAAAGGATTTTTTTAGTTGCCTCCCTCCTCTTGGATAGTTTTTTACAAGTTGAGATGTACTAAAAGTTGCATTCGTAACATTACACCTTCCGCCTCCACTTAGTCTAACTTTAGATAAAATTTTATCTGTCTTTTCAAAAATAGTAATACTAGCATCAGGATTTGTTTCTTTGGCTGTAATTGCTGCCATAAACCCAGATGCTCCCCCTCCAATTATTGCTATTTTTATTGTTGATATCACTTTTTCAAAAATAAATAAAAAATGGAGGGCAAAGACCCTCCACTCAATTCAATATTAAATCATTTTATTATCTGTAAGAAATTTTCCGCATTCTTAAAGATTCTGGAGTAACTTCTAAGTATTCATCTGCTTGAATGTACTCCATACTTTCTTCTAAAGAAAAGTCAATTTTTGGAGCAATATTCATTGCTTCATCCGAGCCAGATTTACGCATATTAGTTAATTGCTTACCTTTTATTACATTGATATCTAAATCATTATCTCTTGAGTTTTCGCCAATTACTTGTCCTTTATATATTACATCTCCAGGGGTTATAAAAAACCTTCCCCTATCTTGCAAACGGTTGATGGCAAAAGCGGTGGATGCGCCAGCTTCCATAGATATTAATGAACCTTTATTTCTTTCAGGAATATCGCCTTTAAATGGAGCGTATTCTCTAAATCGGTGCGTCATTACTGCATTTCCAGCTGTGGCGGTTAGCATATTATTTCTAAGTCCAATCAATCCTCTTGAAGGAATATCAAATTCCAAATGTTGCAAATCTCCTTTTGGCTCCATTATCAGTAAATCCCCTTTTCTTTTGGTTACCAATTCTATGGCTTTCCCAGAAAATTCTTCTGGCACATCAATTACAAGCGTTTCCATTGGCTCACATTTTCTACCATCAATTTCCTTAAAAATCACTTCTGGCTTTCCTACTTGTAATTCGTACCCCTCTCTTCTCATTGTTTCAATTAGTACCGATAAATGCAGAATTCCTCTTCCATAAACATTAAATTTATCTTCCGAATCGGTATCTTCTACTTTTAGGGCTAAGTTTTTTTCTAGCTCTTGGTATAATCTTTCTCTTAAATGCCTAGAAGTAACAAACTTTCCTTCCTTCCCAAAGAAAGGAGAATTATTGATGGTAAAAAGCATACTCATTGTAGGTTCATCAATTGAAATTCTTGGTAATTCTTCCGGATTTTCCAAATCGGCAAGCGTATCTCCAATCTCAAAATCTTCCAATCCTACAATAGAGCAAATATCTCCTGAACGAGCAGTTTTTACTTGAACTTTCCCCATTCCTTCAAATACATACAATTCCTTAATTCTTACTTTCTTTTTTTCTCCATTTGCTTTGCAAAGCATATAATCTTTCCCTTGCTGCAAATCTCCTCTAAAAATTCTACCAATTGCAATTCTACCTACAAATTTGGAATAATCCAAAGAAGTAATTTGCATTTGAGGGTTTCCTTCTTTATAAGGTGCTTCAGGAATTTGTGATATTACAGCATCAAGTAAAGCAGTGATATTATCTGTTTGCTTTTGCCAATCAGTACTCATCCAGCCGTATTTTGAAGATCCAAAAATGGTTTCAAAATCTAATTGATCCTCAGTTGCATCTAGGTTAAACATCAAGTCAAATACTGCATCTTGCACCAAATCGGGAGTGCAATTTTCCTTATCTACTTTGTTAACTACAACAATTGGTTTTAATCCAAGCTCCAATGCTTTCCCCAATACAAAACGAGTTTGTGGCATAGCGCCCTCAAAAGCATCAACTAATAATAGTACGCCATCAGCCATTTTAAGTACCCTTTCTACTTCTCCGCCAAAATCAGCATGCCCAGGAGTATCAATTACATTAATTTTTATTCCTTTATAAGTTACCGACACATTTTTTGAAAGAATTGTTATTCCTCTTTCACGCTCCAAATCATTGCTATCTAACAATAATTCTGTGCGTTCTTTCCTTTCGTCTAGCACCTTACACTCCTCAATTATTTTATCCACTA